>CAYMAQ010000170.1:2649-8491 GCA_964388385.1 uncultured Anaerolineales bacterium
TTGACGAGTCCGGTTTCACCTATGGGCCTTTCCGGAGAACCTCGGGCACGATTTTACTGGTTGCCCCCTCTCGATGTGAATCACTCGACGGCAATATTCACGGTGACGTTGAGTGTAGCCGATGGGGTTGTCGATGATATCCCTCAGAACAACCGCATTGTTCTTCCCGAACCTATGTATCCCCGGTCTGCTCTTGTATCTCCTGAACCCGAAACTCAGTGGACTTACACGGAGACTACCGGTTATCGGCTGTATTATCTGACCGGCAGCTCGGCAGATCGAGATCTGAATAAGCTGATCGCAGAGGCTGAGAGCGCGTATCGATATGTGACGGCACGTCTCGGAGAGCCAGATGAGCCTGTTGATGTGTACATTATGGATCGAATTGTTGGTCAGGGGGGCTATGCCTCTTCAGAATGGGTGGCGTTTTCCTATACGGACCGCAAGTATGCTCCCATCACTTTAAGCTCTGTGTTGAGACACGAACTCACTCATCGACTGGATGGCGCGCTGGCTTGTGAGACCGCGCCCTCCTTCCTGCGCGAGGGATTGGCCGTGTATGTTGCCGGTGGGCACTATGAGGTCGAACCGCTGCGACAACGCGCTGCAACCCTTTTGGCCTCCGACCACTACATCCCCTTGAAGCGATTGGTCAATGATTTCTACACCCATCAACACGAGGTCGGGTATTGGGAAGCTGGAGCGTTCGTGCAGTATCTGGTTGAGACTTATGGATGGGAGTCCATCCCCCAGATTTGTGAGGCATCGGCGAGTGGCGCTTTCTCGGACCACGAAAGTGATCTAGATATATTAGCCGACTCGGTTGCCTCTCTGGGTATGGGTTCTTTTGCTGCGATCGAACGCGAATGGGAGGAGTGGCTCGTAGATTCTGAGACCTCTCGACTGGATCATCGACTGCTGGAGGGGAAACTCGCGCTTATGGATCGAATGCGACTCTACCAACAACACTATGATACGGCTGCGCATTTTACCGAAGGGGTACTTTTCAGCCCTGCTGAGGCCGAACGGCTGGGAATCGTGGCGAATTTCGTCCGCCGACCTCGAGAACCGGAAGCGATAGCAACGGAGCTCTTGTTGGCGATGGGATATGAGTCCTATATACAACGTGATCTTGTAATGTTGACTCTCTGTATCGATAGTGTTGACGCCTTCCTGGAACGTCATCCTCACTCGCCGTTGCCTGATTCCAGCACTGATCTTGCTGTGGAGATACTCGAGATCGTCAGGCACGCATTAGCCAAGGGATACGAACCATATCGATTGCTGATTCAGGAGCCGGGACGTTACAGACTGCAAGTCTTGGATCTCCAGGCTTGGTCTGAGAAGCGCGAGATGGTCGCTTTTAAAGACTCCGGAGCGTGGCTTTTGCACTGATGCCTCATCAGTGGATAGTGATTTGGGGCAGGTAACATAAACTATGAGAGCGAGGTCGGTATGAGTGAATCAGGCATCACCTTCTTTCGAACCCCCCTGGGGGTGATGTGGTTGTGGGCATCGCCCAAGGGCTTGTGCGGTGCAGGTTTTGGGGAGAGCGTTCCACGCGATCAGCTTAAGCGACAGATCCGCTACGGTCTTGAGATGCCCAGACCTGTGACGACACCGCTTTTAGAGAGATCAAAGTCCTATATCGACGCCTATTTCAACTGGCGCCGTAAGACCTTCGACCTTTCCTTAGATCTGCGTGGGACCCCTTTCCAAAAGTCGGTCTGGCAGTCTCTACAAGGTATTCCCTACGGTGAGACGACCACCTACGGTGAAATCGCTATGGCACTCGGAAATCCCCGGGCATCCCAGGCGGTTGGCCAGGCGGTGGGAGCAAATCCCGTGAGCCTTATCGTGCCATGTCATCGGGTCGTAGGATACGACGGCTCTCTGACCGGGTACGGTGGTGGGCTGCAGCGAAAATCAGCGCTGCTTGAACTTGAGCAGATGGGATTGCAACTTCGTATGTCGATACGCTAGAGTTTTCGAGCGTTGATCTTTTCCTACACTTTTCAGCGACCTGCGTGAAACGACGTGGCCTGTGACTGTCGATTGTTCGTCGCGATCGGCAAGAAGTTCTTGTAGATGTGCGGTGTCTGGAACGTGAACGAGTCGGGTCTGGACGCTTTTGTCGTGCAGCCTTCCGACTCTGCGTAACGTGAGAGTACGGTATAAGAGATGGTCACGGTGCTCTGCACCGGAAGGTCTGGTATTCTCGCCTGGTGGTGCAAGACTGGATTTAGATCGATCTCGGTTTCAAGTGGGAATGGAGAAGTCGTCGCTATGGGCTTGGATATCATCGGCAAGAACGTTGTGTAAGACAAGGACACACTCTGGGTGATCAGCGGCGATGCAGTCACTTTGTACCAGACTTGTGTCGAGGCTGCGGCTTGCGTATCCCATTCAATGATGACAGAATTCAGGGACGGCGTCACATTCACGTTGTAGATAAACCCGTCTGCCTCCCAGTTTGTGGGTTCAGGCAATCGATTATCCGGGAATGGGATCTGAACAAGTGACGCCGCATCCCAGCTCGTGTCATAAAAATAAGTTTGATCGCGATTACCCTTCTGTGGTGATGTGTATAGGATCGCGGTCATATTTTCCCCGATCGCTTCGGTCATTACCGAGAGTTGTTCCCACACATTCAGCGTTGTCTGTTCCCTCGACCAGATCGTTCTGGGTGGGAGATTCTGAATGGCGCCTGAACTAGGGCTGTTCGTCAATTGTGTGCCATTGGGGTCGAGTCCTAACTTGGCGTGGGGGAGTGCGTCAGGCAAGGAACTGTTATATACCCAAGCGCTCAGATTGTAGAGGGTACATGGTGTGATATCAGAAGAGACTTGATAGATACCCGCGGTATACATCTTGCCCCAAATGTGCCATGCTTGAGCTCGATTGCCGTCGAAGTGCGGGCGTGTTGTCCCTGTGCTGCTATCTGTATATTCCGGCAGATGGCTGCCGTCGATCCACCACCGATTCCATTCATAGGCGACATAATGATTGGGACGGTTCCAGTAGAAGCCTTCCTCAAAACTGGCATTGCGTAAAAGATTGGCGCTGGATGGGCTTGCTACCGCAGATCCCGATTCCCACTCAGCGGTCTGTGATATCTGAGTAAGCAGTATAATACCGATGAGCAACAGGCTTGCTGCAATGGATACCGTAAGGACCTGTCCCTTCGTCAAGGGTTGATTGATACTGCGAATCCCTGTTATCTTCATCTTTTGTTCTCCCATAAGTAAGAGGTAGTGTGATGCTGCGTACCTACTCTTGGCATCGCTGAAAGGTCATTCCGAAGGCACCGGGTGTAAGCTGTTCGGATTGGATCATTCTCTCAATCTCGTTGGGTTCTTTTGACCTCCTCTATTACCTTGTGTGTCCTCCACCGGACGTCAAGCGTGCGATCCTTGCAAGGGGCAGTGGATTAGGGATCGGTTTCCAGTCGGACGAACACAGCGTCGACCCCTTCGGCTTGGATCTGCCAACGTTCTCCCGTATCCAACCAGTAGATGCCGGTTCTAAGCCAGAGCTCTCGACCTCTGCCCCCAGCCATTGGAAAATGGTGTCTTTGAAGCAAAACGTCACCGGATTCCCAATTTTCAGGTGCTATGCCCAGCCCATCGGCAATTCCCAACACTTCGCCGTGCTGGTCGAGGAGGTGAGCCATAATTGAGAGAGGGCGTGCCGGGGCTGAACCGCTGACTCTCCACCATGTGGTAGTCTCAATGTTCTCCGAATCCGAAGCACTTTCGGCACCCAGATAGACCAGAGGGCCTTCAAGGGCAAGCGGTGCTTCCGATGCGGTTATGAGCGTACTTGGGATGCTTTCGGCAAGCGCCGGATACCCATAGTGTCCCGCTGGCCCCGAGATGGTTCGATCCTCCGGTGATGCATATACGACGAACGCGGGAATGTCGCGATACTCCCATTGGCGATAGCTGACCTGTAAAGCCTCCAGGTTACGAGCTACGAAGTCGTCTGCTGGCGTTATCGATCTGACTCCGATGCGTTGTAGCCACTCTCGGTCCTGACGCATCTGCTCGTCATGCAAGACGTACCATCCATAGGACGTTCGAGATGTCGGTATCACCCAACTCTGCGTGCAATCGAATGCGAATTCGCGGGCGGGATTGGCGGGAAAAGCTCGACTTATGTCCTCATTTTGAAAGGGAGGGATAGGCTTGGAACACTGTGCGATCCACGTGGCTTCCGATAGCCGTTTTACATCATAGACAAATAAGATGTGTCCTATCACCTGGTCCGGTTTTCGAAACCGAAACCACGCATAGTTGTCCGGCGCCGTACATCCCAGTCCCGCGAGACTGTTGGCACTGATGATGTAGCGACCGGGGGATGGGCGAACCCAGGGCTTCATAATGGCAGCCGGATTGCTGGGTAGGGGCGGGAGAGGAGAGACTGCGATCCTATAGGTTGCCAAGCCCAGATAGCCGGCAGGGCCGGAGTAGTATGGGGGGGCATCCTGCAATCCTGGATTATTGTTCAAATAATCACTCAGGTACTTGTATCCTTGTCCCCAATCCGTATTGGAGTCCGCCAGATATCTCCATCCCTGATTGGATCCTCCGGCAGCCTGGTTAAAGTAAGCAATGTGATGCGGTGCGATCAAGATGGATTCAAGTCCCATCCAGCCCAGCAATCCCACCGCCGCGATACGGAACAGATGGGAGGACGTTATCACAGCTGCAGCGCTCAGGTATAGGAACGGATGCACCGGCAATAAGTGTCGATACCCGATATTGAGCCCGGCTCCTATAGCGATGATTGCATACAGTGTCGGAAAGATCGCCAGGGACATAAGATCTTCCAAGCCTTTTGCCTGGATCCCTCGCACTATGCCCAATCCGATGAGTATCAGGAAGGGCAACGGATTTTTCAGCAGAAAAGCTAGGGGGAAGTACCCCCACCATCCCTCGGTGTGCACCCGACCAAGATAGTAGACCAAGCGATCCGATGGGCTTTCCGATTGCATCAAAATACTTTCCCAGTGAGCAGGCGCCGGTATAGGCAAAGGAAGGTTATGTCCGGATCCGACCTCGAAACCGTAGAAGGCCCACACTGCCATAAGTGCTACCGCCGTCACTATCGCGCCCTGATAGATCCAGGACCTCAGTGCCTGTTTCCAGGTTGTTCTCCTATACAGCCTCAGCGCCATCATCAGGATTCCGCCTGCAAACCAGATCACACCGGACCCTTTAGCCAGCATTGTGAGCCCGTAGACGAAACCCAGAGTAACCATGTTGTAGACAGAGATCTTCCGGGCACTGAAACGATAGGTCAGATAGAGCGCGAGAGTACCGATGGACACAACACCGACATCATTGGTAGCAAGCATGCCATGCCCGATGACCAGGGGATCAAAGAGGAGTACCAGCAGTGCAAAGACGCCTCCGGCCGCGCCCCACAGGTCCCAAGCCCATCTGGTTACAACGGAAGCGAGTATCATCGTGATCAGCATCGCCGGAACTCGACTTGCTATCTCGTGCCTCTCCACGTTCGTCGCCAGATAGGGAGAGAAGGATTGCACGTAGCGGGTATTATCTTCCTGCCAACCGTTCAGTTCTCGAACCGGTATATTTGGCTCTGCAATGTAGATAGGTAAAGCATTCCAGGCATCGATCAGAAGTGGATGTCCCCGCAGGGGACTGGTCCACGTTTCTCCACCGGACAGATACGCGTAACCGGAAGCAAGATGGGAGGGCTCATCGGTTGTAAACGAGAGGCGGCGGGCTTCCAATGCCAACCGAGCGAAAAGAATGAGCAGGAGGATCAGAACCAAATTGTATCGAAAAGATCGTGTTTTGATTTGCATTTTATT
>CAYMAQ010000171.1:0-4809 GCA_964388385.1 uncultured Anaerolineales bacterium
AGGGGTTTCTCAACCAAAATCCCCTTCAGGGGTAGCTCCAGCGCATCGAGCGTGATGGACTCGTGGGTCGGTGGATAGGTGCTAACGCAGACCACGTCGGTGGGAGAGCCTGCAAACATCGCCTCGTGGCTACCATACGTGCGGATGCCGGGGAATTCCTCGGCAAGCGCCTCCAAAACCTCCGGCTCGAGATCCGCCACAGCGACCAGCTCGAAGCGGTCGGAGTTATGTAAGGCACGCATGCTGAGCGTGCCCCCGGACCCACCGCCGACGACGGATGCGGTCAGTTTGCTATGGGTCATGATAAAATCCTCCTTATAAACTCACGTTGATATCGTAAAGCGGCCTATCAATGGATGGCCTCAGCTCTCTTGCACCTTGGTCAGTTTAGTAGCCCAATCTGTCGACGAAATCTCCTCGCCGGATGGGAAGGCGGGGAGTCGTAACGTCCCCCCGGAGTCCGCCTCGATGACCGGTTCCTCACGCATCCACACGCCAGCTCTGGGATCGAACCATTGCAGCCGATAGGCGGCGTTCGGGGTCATCCCCGAGAGATCCGCCCGCGGACATTCGATCTCGAAATACGCGAAGATCAACGCGTGATCGGGGGTCGCCGCACAATAAGCCCATCCGTCATTGGTTTTCGGATTCCCCGTACGGTTCGGTGCCAACCTCTCCGTCGCTGGCACCAGCGTCTGATAGACGCCTCCTTCCGATAGGATGAAATCGCGGCAGTACTGCATCTGTTCGGCGGACTCCCAGAGGATAGCTTCCCATATGGGATCTTTGGATGCGTCCTCGATCTCCCCGCTCCATATACCACCGTCCCATCCCCCGGCGCCGTAGATCTGCCCACCGAGTCCGCCGGACAGCACACTGCCGTAGATCGCAGATCGGCAGTATCGGGCAGCCTTGTCACTACCAGGATCGGCGTCCTCCATCCCGTCATAATACGGCTCGCCGTTAATGCCCGGGATGGGCGGATCCGCGTGGTAGATATCCGTGAGATAAACGTAGAGATCGTGCGTTCGGCGGTTGCCGACCTGATGGAATCCCAACCACGGTGCGTCGTCGAGATGACCCCAGTTGATCATCGACGAGGGGCTTGCGTTGGTGCCAAGCAGCGTGCCAAACGGCGGAAATCCGTAGGTGTCGATGACGGCGAGTGCAGCCCGATTCCATTCTGCAGCCGGAATGCTTAGGGCCGGGCTGTCGAAGTGGATGGGGCTATAGAAGCAGATATTCGCCTGATACCGCGCCCACACGTACTGCACGTAACGGGCATAGGACGCAGGCCAGGGATAAAAGCGCTTCCAAAGCTGGCCGATATCGCGACGGGCTGCCTCGATAAAAGGGATGAATCCCTGAGCGTTGAGATAGTCAATCTTGAGGTCCATTGCCTGAAAATAAGCAGGGTTGATCCGCTCCAGATCCGGCACGTAGGTCTCCAGGTTCGGGATCCGGCCCGGAAAACAGAAGGCTGTCTCGCCGTCCTCGTTGTGCATCGCCTCCGCGCTCTCGGTGCCAGCCTGAGGCCACGCAGCACGTACGACCCAATCGTCGTCACGCACCCATTGGGGCGGTTGGTCGTCGTTCTGCCAGTTGGGAAAGCTCGCGATCATCGCAATACAGTTATAGCCCTGTCTCTTTCGAAAGCGGACATAGTCCTTAAACCCGGCATCCGGCCCGATCTCACGCGGTTGCTCGCTGTCGTACCACGGGAAACGATACGTCGGCGTCGCCCACCATGTGTCTCCCAACATAAAGTACGACGTTCCGTCAGCGTACGTGAAGGCGTGTCCGTTCTCGGTGGCGCGGATCATCCCCCGGCGATTGGGGTT
Source organism: uncultured Anaerolineales bacterium (assembly GCA_964388385.1). Classification (GTDB taxonomy): domain Bacteria; phylum Chloroflexota; class Anaerolineae; order B4-G1; family SLSP01; genus PWVB01. The sequence goes on from CAYMAQ010000171.1 coordinate 1,842, forward strand.
AATCGCTTTCTCAGCCTCCGACCACCGCACCGCCTCGAAGCGACCCGATCGACCGGTCAACCCGGGATCGTCCGTCGAACACCCACTCACCCAGTGCCACGTCCCCGGCGACGCCGCCATAATTCGCACCCGAAAGACGTCCCCACCATCCCAAAATCCGTAACAGCGCCGGCTGAAATCGGGCCCCTCCAGATCGACCCAGACATCAACGTCCTTATACGGATTCTCATACTCATTCTCTGCGTGAAACACAAGTTCGACTTTCTCCCAAATGTGAATTGCAGACATGCGTCAACCTTTCCTCTTGAAATTCGTGTTTTGAGACCTAGTAGAGATCCTTACACCAGGATTTGGCCGTCCTCAAGCACGACCTGTCCATCCAGAAGAACCTGTCCGCCCCGGCGCAGATCTTTAACCAGGTCCCAGTGAATAGCGGAGTCGTTCTCGCCCCCGGATTGGGGATACGCCCGCCCAAGAGCGACATGGATCGTGCCAGCGATCTTCTCATCGAGCAAACTGTCCTTGCAGTAGTGGGTCACGGCGGGATTCGTCCCAACCCCAAACTCTCCCAGACGACTGGCCCCAGCGTCACTACGAACGATCTGTTGCAGATAGGCCGCGTTGGTTCGACTTGTCGCTTCAACAAGCCGACCCTCCTCCCAACGAAGCCGGATACCCTCCATACTGCGACCGCCGTAGACTGCCGGGAGCTCGAACGTGATCTCCCCGTTCAGCGTCGCGTTGACCGGTGCGGTAAAGATCTCACCGTCGGGCATGTTGAGCTTGCCGTCCAGCACGACCCAGTGACGGCCCCTGACCGAGAACGAGAGGTCGGTACCTTCACCCTGGATGCGCACCGTGGATGCGCCCTCAAACCGCGAGGCCATCGCGTGCCAGGCGCGAGATTCGGCCTCCCAATCGAGGAGACATGCGTCGAAGAACATATCGATCAGCGCGGAGATGCGGGTTTCGGCTTGTTGAGCCAGCGCCGGCGTGGGCACCCGTACGAGACACCAACGCGTTTGCTGCCAACGCATCGTCGATATCTTCCCCATCGCCGACTGATGCACTGCCAGCAATTCGTCCGGGATATCCGCGTGTTCGTAGGGATTGTGAACAGCCCGCAGTCCAAAGTAGACGTCGGCCCACGTCATCCCATACGCCTCGACTTCAGGCACCCACCCAATCTGATCGCGGCTGCCGTGCGCCATTACGGCGTGACGAAGTCTCTCAGAAAGGAACTGAATCTGGGGATATCCCCCTGCCTTAACAACCGCCTCATGGACAGCGACGGTGAGAGGATGAGCCTCCAATTCGAGCATCGCGATCATCACTCGGTCCCCAGGCCTAACCGATGTGGAGTAGTTGACGAGAACATCGGCCAGTTCATCCCAGCGCGGGTCCATCGTCAGCCTCCCTCACGTTATGCGTCCCAGCACGGCCATCATATCCTTGGTACGCTGGTAGAGCTCCAGATAGAGCTTCATCAAGCGCCGATACACGTCAGCGTGGGACGGAATCGGTGCGATCGTCCGCGCCTCATTCAACCAGTGTCCGACATCGTCGTAAGAATCGAACATGCTAATCCCGAGGCCCGCCAGAAAGGCATCGCCGTAAGAGGCGCCCAGCGTGATCGCCGGAACGCGCTGGCTGATCCCGGCGATATCACTGACCGCCTGCATCCAGACCTCATTCTGAGTGCCGCCGCCCACGGCGACAATCTCCTCGGGGCGCACGCCCATCTCCGTCATCACGTCGACGTGGTGCCGGACGCCGTATCCGATCCCCTCCAGGATCGCCCGGAACATATGCGCCCGGGTGTGCGCGAGGGTCAGACCAAAGATCACCCCTCTGGCCTGCGGATCGTTGATGGGCGTCCGCTCTCCGCTGAAATAGGGCAGCACGAGCAACCCTTCAGATCCAGGCGGGACGTCCGCCGCAGCTTGCGCCAGTTCGGCATACGCGATCGGCCCGCCCTCTCCCTCGACGGCGACGAGATCCGGTGCGCATTGATCTCGGAACCAGCGGGTCAGCGCGCCACTCGTCGCCATTCCGGCCTCCAGGCACCAGGTGCCCGGGAAGAGATAGGGCACCGCCCAGACCCGACGATCGGTTACCAACCGGTCGGTCACCCGGATCATAAAGACTGTCGAACCGTACATCAGCATCATTTGACCGGGCGCGGTCACCCCTACGCTGACCGCCTCAGCCGGCGCATCACACGTACCGACGATCACCGGCGTTCCCTCACGCAGGCCGGTCTCGCCCGACGCCTCAGCCGTCACCCCGCCCGCGATCTCGGTCGTCCAGGCGGGGTCGGGGAGTCGATCGGGTTCGACGATCCCCTCACAAAACCGGTCGCTCCACCTGAGATTCGCCAGATCGTAGAGCGGCACCCAGGTCGAGGCCGTCAGATGATCGATGACAAACTTGCCTGTGAGCCTTGCCACGATAAAGGACGTCGCCGTCACAAACCTGTCCGCCTGTTGAAATACCTCCGGTTCGTGCCGCTGAAGCCAGAGCAGTTTCGGCCCCACCGCCTGGGAGGTCAGGGGGTTTCCCGTGGCCTCGAAGATCGCATCGGCTCCATAGCGGGCCTCCAGCTCGCCGATCTCATCGGTCGCCCGGGTATCGATCCCGTAGAGGATACCGCCCTTACGCAGGGGTCGGGCCGCCGCATCGACGGGGAGCAAGTCGGGGCCGATCGCGCTGCAGCCCACCGCAGCTATCCTTGCAGGCTCCACCCCGGACTCAGCCAGAAGCGCACGCGTGATAGCGACAAAGTCACCCCACCAGACGGCCTCCGCATCGTGCTCGGCCCATCCCGAACGGGGAATCGTAAGATCGTGGGGACGGACCTGGACGTCGACGACCTCGCCGTCAGGGCGGGTGATCACGCCCTTCGACGCATAGGTGCCGATGTCGACCCCCATCAGATAACGTTGTTGCATCGTCAGCCTCCGCACTA
>CAYMAQ010000171.1:4909-8467 GCA_964388385.1 uncultured Anaerolineales bacterium
ACGCGATCGACGTCCACGTCGTTCCAGACGTAACCGTCGCGTTTGAACGTCGTGCCGGTGATGGCGCCGTCGGCTGTGCCCAGTTGAAGCTCCAAGTTCGAGAGGCGCACCCCGGTATTGGCAAAGACCGGGGTCTTGGGAACAGCCGTTTTCACCGTCTTGAGCGCCTCCGCATCCGCTGCAACGCCGGCGGTCAAACCTGAGACGCAGAGCGCGTCGGGCCGGGCGTTGAAGACCGTCGACCGTGCGATCTCCCCAATGTCCCGATCGGCGAGATAAGCTGCGGCCTCGGGCATGATATTGAAGAGCAGCCGTACGTCTTCCCCGTGGATCGCGTGCTGGTGCCGCACCACCCGCCCGCAGTCGGTGTTCCAGAGGCCGAAGTCGCTGGCGTAGACGCCGGTGAAGATCTCCCGCACGAAGGCCGCACCGGTCGCCACCGCCAGGTCGATGGAAGCCTTGGGATCCCAGAGCACGTTGACGCCGAAGGGAATAGTGATGTCACCCAGGAGTTCGGCGATCACCCTTGCCATCGAAACCGTCGTGATCGCGTCCACCTCGGTCAGGTAGGGAAGACTCCGCTCGTTGGAGAACATCACGGCATCCACGCCGCCCTTTTGCAGTGCAAGCAGGTCTCTGCGGGCCCGCTCGACGACGACCGGCAACCCACCTTCGGGATCGTATCCCGGATCGCCCGGCAGCGCGTAAAGATGACACATCGCGATGATCGGTTTCTTCACCCCGAATAAATCCATCATCCATTGCATTCTATCCTCCTTGTGTAAGACCGTTGCCGACATTGACTTACGGCAAGTGTACTCACGCACCGCCTTTTCGTCAATTATCCTGCCCAACGTGTGGATGTAACCATCCACGCTGAGCAAACAGAAAACCTGCCGTCACGTCAGCGCTTTGCACCTCTCCATACCTTGACGTATAGTTGAGACATCAAGCGATTGACACCACCAGGCGATCAACGATTCAGAAACACCGACCGAGTAAGGACGGAGAGGATGACATGACCACGAAGCGGGCTAGAGGATTGGTTTTACTGGGTGACCGCCGGGCCGAGATACGCGAATTTGAGGTCGCAGACCCCGGACCTGGAGAGGTACGGATTCAGATCAAAGCCGCCGGTATCTGCGGCAGCGATCTCCATTTCTACGAGAGCACTCCGGAGGAGCTGGGCATCCGGCGCGGCGTCGTGATCGGCCACGAGCCCTCGGGCGTCATCGAAGCCGTCGGACCGTGCGTCGACCACCTGCAGGTCGGCGACCGCATCACGGTCAACCACACCCTGGGCTGCGGCCACTGCGAGTATTGTCGGGCCGGTGCCACCGTGCTGTGCGCCGAAAACCTCGGCATTGCCGCGTCCGGATACGGCGGCAACGCCGAATACACACTGATGCCCGCCGCAAACTGCCTCCCCCTGCCGGACGAACTGAGCCTCATTGAGGGCGCCTTTCTCGCCTGCACCGGCGCCACCGCCTACAACGCCTTGCGCAAGCTCTCCCCCTCGGGGCGCGATCGGCTGGTCGTCATCGGGCTGGGCCCCGTCGGCCTCTCGGGCGTCGTCATCGGCAAGGCGCTGGGCGCTACCATCTACGGCGTCGATCTCGTTCCAGAGCGGCTTTCCCTGGCGACGTCACTGGGTGCGGACGAGGTTATCAACGCGGCAGAGGACGACACCGTGACCGCCATCCGGTCCCTCACCGATGGACGCGGCGTCGAGTTAGCCTTCGAAACCAGCGGGGCAGCCGGCGGTCAGAGCGATGCGGTGGACGTGCTCCGGCCCAGGGGCAAGGCAGCCTTTGTAGGCATTGGCAAGGGCGGTCCCAGCATCGACCCCGCCCAGTTCCTGCACAAAGAGGCCACCCTCTTTGGATCCAAGGTGATGCCGGCGGGCACCTATCAGGAGATGATCCGCTTTATGGTACGCCGGAACGTGCGTTTCGAGCCCATCGTCACCCACCGCGTCCCCCTCGCCGATGGACCGGAGGCATTTGCCGAGTTCGACGCGGGTGCCGCTGGTAAGTTCGTGCTTACAATGGAGACATAACCCGATCGCATCCAAGGCGGTAAAGGTGGAACAAATCCCACGCCTGCGACGTTATAAGGTTGAGACCTTGATCATTAAACACGTAAGGAGTGTCCAGTATGAAGACGATATTGACCATTTTGATCCTGGCGATGGTGGCGACCGGATGCGCAGCACCCGGCGTTCGCCCGGCAGATGCGGAAGCGCTACGTTCGGATGTCCCTCGCGAGACCGATCCCGGCATCTCCGATGCCGAGCTCAACGCACTCGTCGAGGGAAACACCGCTTTTGCCGCCGACCTCTACCAGCAACTGCGTGGGGAAGAGGGCAACCTCTTTCTCTCGCCCCACAGCATCTCCGTCGCGCTGGCGATGACCTACGCCGGAGCCCGAGGCGAGACCGCCGAGCAGATGGCGGACGTGCTTCACTTCACGCGCCCGGATGGGGATCTTCATCCGGCGTTCAACGCCCTCGACCTGCGGCTTACCCCGCCGGAGGACGCCGACGAAGAGGCATTTGCCCTGCACATCGCAAATTCCCTCTGGGCCGAGAAGGACTACACCTTCCGCGAGGCGTTCCTCGACCTGTTGGCCGAGCATTATGGAGCCGGACTGCGGTTGGTGAGTTTCAAGACCGCCTACGAGGAAGCCCGGATCGCGATCAACGAGTGGGTGGAAGAGGAGACCGAGGGCAGGATCGAGGATCTGATTCCAGAGGGCGGCGTCAACGAACTGACCCGTCTGGTGCTCGCCAACGCCATCTACTTCAACGCCCAATGGGCACACACCTTCCCCGAGGATAACACGAAGGACGGAACCTTCACCACCCTCGAGGGCAGCGAGGTCACCGTGCCCATGATGCGATGGTCCGAACCTCAGAGGGTGCCGTATGCGCAGGGAGACAGCTTCCAGGCTGTCGAGCTTCCCTACCTCGGGGGCCAGGCTTCGATGGTGATCATCGTTCCCGATGCGGGGCAGTTTGCAGACTTTGAGAGGGCCCTGACAGGCGCACAATTGCAGGGCATCGTGGAGAGCCTGGAGACACGGGGCGTCGCGCTGACAATGCCGACGTTCGAATACAAGGCTGAGTTCAGCCTCGCGAAGACCCTCCAAGCGATGGGAATGACTGACGCGTTCTCGGAAGAAAATGCCGACTTCTCCGGCATGGACGGGACGCGCGAGCTGCTCATCACCGACGTCTTCCACAAGGCCTTCGTCTCCGTCGATGAGGAGGGCACGGAGGCTGCCGCCGCGACCGCGGTCGTCGTGGGGATCGAATCGATGCCGCCTGTAACGGACGCCGAGCTGACCCTCGACCGGCCCTTCGTGTATCTCATTCGAGATACGGAGACCGGCGCGGTACTCTTCCTGGGGCGGGTGGTCGATCCGTCGTAGCATGCGTTTAATGAAATGGACGCGACCTGAACAGATAGGTCGCGTCCATCCTTTTTGCGGTTGTGAATCCGCCAACGTTTATACAAACATCCGAAGCGCCTGCTTGATCGCCCCCTTCAGGAGGTC
>CAYMAQ010000172.1:0-4426 GCA_964388385.1 uncultured Anaerolineales bacterium
GGATCGTCCACCAGGTTCTCGAGTTCGAACGGATCGCTCCCCAGGTTGTAGAGGTGGGTCGGCTCATAGGCTTCTCCCTCGGTCACCAGCTTCCATCGGCTCTCCCGAACCATGCGCCAGTCATCCATCTCGGAGAAGATCGGCCCGTTGAGGATCTGGGCATCCCCCTGGGTCAGCGGGGCGAAGTTGTTGCCCGGCAGGCCCGCCACCGGCGGGAGCCCGGCGTAGTCCAGGCAGGTCGGATAGAAGTCGATGCCCGAGACCAGGGCCTCGGTCACCAGCCCCCGGGCGCCGCCGGGCACGCGCACGATCAGCGGGATGCCGGCGGATTCCTCGAAAGGCAGGCGCTTGTTCCTCAGGCCATGGCTGCCCTGCATATCCCCGTGATCGGCGGTGAAGACGATCACGGTGTTCTCTGCGAGCCCTAACGCCTCCAGCTTGTCCAGCAATCGCCCGACGTTCGCGTCGATCTGGGTGACCATCGCGTAGTAGAGGCGCAGGTAGGCGTCGAGGTCGTTCCCGTACCGCTGGTAATCCGGGCACTCGCCGGGAGGCCACGGGCTGGGCGGGCTCCACGTCCGGGTGTAGGGATCGATCTCGTCGCAGTTGGGCCGCCGGTGGATTCGCACGTCCCGGTACATCTCCGCGTAACGCTCCGCGGGCTGCACCGGATAGTGGGGGGCCTGGTAGGAGACGAAGAGGGCAAACGGTGCATCCGCCATCCCCTCGAGGCGCGAGAGGGCGAGGTCGGTGGTCACGTCCGTGCGGTGGCGGTCGTAACAGCGCGCCTCTCCGTTCTCGTCGTAGAAGCAGACGTCCTCGTAGAAACCGTTGTAGCATTGGTAGCCGACGAACTCGGTAAAACCGCCCCGGAGTTCTTCGGGGATTGGACCGTTGCCCTTGCCCCCGATGTGCCACTTGCCCACGTAGCCCGTGCGGACGCCGCCGTCATTCAGCGCGTCTGCGAGCGTGTGGCACGCATCCGGGATGGGTACGGCGTTGGCAAACGTATCGGTCTGGCTCGTGTAGAGCCCGGTGAAGAGGTTGATCCGAAAAGGTGTACAGATCGGGCAGTTGGAGTAGGCGTTGCGGAAGAGCACTCCCTCGCTCGCCAACCGGTCGAGGTTGGGCGTGTGGACGTCGGCATTCCCCATACACCGCAGCGCGTCACGGTGCATCTGATCGGCAAAGAGAAATAGGATGTTCATCGTATGGCTCCCCACATTATGAAGACGGCAGTTTACAGGTCGGTATCAGTATATCTCGTTAGCCGGTCGTCGTCCATTCCCTTCTGATGAGGTGGTTTTTCCCCTCCGGCTTCACCCCTTGTCGTTCACGGGGCGGGCGGGGGCGGTTCCCACTCCGGGTCGGGACCCTCTCCGCCGGGAATGACGAGCCACTGCCCGGCTACGGGCTCGGCGCCGGGTTCGAGGTCGTTCCAGGGGTTGACCAGGGCTTCGATATCCACTCCGTACCGGGTGGCGATCTCGGCCCTCGTCTCGCCGGGCTCCACGAGATGGTAGACGCCATCCACCGGGAGAATCGTCACGGTCTGCCCCGGGCGGATGAGCCACGGGGCGGGCAGGAGGTCCGGATTGGCCCAGACGATGCTCTCGGGTTGGAGGTCGTATTGGAAGGCGATGGCATAGACGGTATCGCCGCTCTCTACCGTGGTGGTCAGGACCTCGGTCCGTTGGACGTCACCGAAGTCGAGCGTGGGCGGGACCGCGGTCGGCGGGGTGAGCCCCTCGGTCTCGGGGGATGGTGTTTCGGATTGCGGCGTCAGCGACGGGATATCAACGGCAGGGAGGGTCTCCGTGGGCGTTTCCGGCGCTGCGGGGGCGCCCTTACGGCAGCCTAGCAGGAGAAGCGGCACGATCCATATCCCGAGGAGCAGACAGCGCGGCATCATACGGATAGTCTTGGGCATCGTTAAGCCTCCGGGTGAATCTGGGGGTGCATCGGCGTATGCCGGATCGAGGATCTTAAGGCTCGTCAACGGGATTGGTTCCGTAGATAGCGGGCACCCACCGTTGGCTGGTGATGGGTGGGCGGACGTATCCCGTGTCCTCCTGTCGGGGCGGCAGCTCGACGGGCTCGGGCGTCAGATCCTCATAGGGAATCAGGCTGAGCAGGTGGCTGATGCAGTTGAGCCGGGCGTGCCGTTTGACGTCGGCGTTGACCACGTACCACGGCGCTTCGTCGATGTCGGTGTACATAAACATCGCATCCTTCGCCCGCGAGTACTCGACCCAGCGCGAGCGCGCTTCGAGGTCCATCGGGCTGAGCTTCCAGCGGCGCATTGGATCGTGGTTGCGGCGCTGGAACCGGCGCTCCTGCTCCGCATCGCTCACCGAAAACCAGTACTTGATGAGTTTGACGTCCGCACGGACGAGCATCCGCTCGAACTCGGGACAGGAGCGCATAAAATCCCGATATTCCTCGTCGGTGCAGAAGCCCATGACCCGTTCGACGCCCGCGCGGTTATACCAACTGCGGTCGAAGAGGACCATCTCCCCGGCGGAAGGGAGATGCGGCACATAGCGTTGAAAGTACCACTGCTGCTTTTCCCGCTCGGTGGGCGTGCCCAGGGCGACCACCCGGACGATACGGGGGTTCAGGCGCTGGGTGATGCGTGTGATGACGCCGCCCTTGCCCGCTGCGTCCCGTCCTTCGAAGATGACGACGACCTTGAGGCCTTGGTCCTTGATCCAGTACTGGAGCTTGACCAGTTCTTCCTGCAGATGCGTCAGCGCTTTCTCGTAGACCTTTTTCTTGAGTTTGCCGGATTTCGAATAGATCGATTTGTCACGCTCTTTCTCTTTTGCCATTGCGTGCTCCTTTGGGGGATCTCCCTCGCACCAAGCAAGCTGGGTTGAACAGCCTCCGGACAGAGAAGGTAGGGCATCACAGATCGGACAACGGATGCCTGGCTCGTGATGGGATCGATGGCTTATCCAGAGTGTAGACCCGTTTGCGTTTGGGGGCAAGTCGGGATTGGGTCACGGGGAGATTGGCGCTTGCTGTGAATTTTGGTATCCTCTAGGGAAGACGCACTGGATCTCGCGTTGCGTCGACATCCATTGACCCAACGATACGAGGCCCTGAATGCCTTTTGATCTCCGTCGTTACGTCCGTTTTCTGGTCGTTTCTCTGTTCGAGGGGGGGGACCTCAAAGCTCGCCTCACCCCCAAGCGGCTGCTGTGGCTATGCTTCTTCTATACGCTCTTTCCCCTCTACGAGATCTGGACGTGGATCGCGTTTCGGTTGGACGATCTGCGCTATCCCGGATATCGCGAGGTGCCGATTGATGATCCGGTCTTTATCGTCGGTAATCCACGCAGCGGGACCACCTTCTTGCAGCGCTTGCTGGCCCAAGATACAGAGCACGTCTCGTGGATGCGCACCTGGGAGATGCTCTTGGCGCCCTCGATCACGCAGCGCCGGGTCATCCAGGGGTTGGCTGCGGTGGACCGGCACCTGGGCGGGCCTGTTCGGACGCGGGTGAGGAAGCTGCAGGCGCGGTGGCAGGCGGCGAACAGTTTGCACACCGTCGCGCTTCAGCGTCCGGAGGAGGACGAGTACGTGCTCCTCCACATCTGGTCGACGGCGATGATATGGCTCTTCTCCGGATTCCTGAAGTATGTGGATGATTGGGCGCACTTCGACCAACGGATCCCCCCCAAGGATAAAAAACGGGTGATGGACTTCTACACAGGATGTCTACGTCGTCACCTCTACGCGCATGGAACCGCGGGCAAGCGCTATCTGGCGAAGAATCCAAATTTCTCCCCTAAGATTGAGACGCTGCGTGCGTCCTTTCCCAAGGCCAAGTTCATTGTGCTGGTGCGCAACCCGCTCGATATGGTCCCTTCGTTCATCAACATTCTCAATTTCACCTGGAAGGTGATGGGCGACCCCGTCTTGGATCGTGACGGCTACCCCGAAATCTTGGATCTGGTGGAGCACTGGTATAGGTACCCCTTGCAAAAGCTGGCCGACGCACGTGACGATCAGGCGGTGGTGGTCAACTTCGACGAGATGGTGGCGGACCCCGACCGTACGGTCCGGTCGATCTACGATCGATTCGGGTGGGACGTTGATCCGGCGTACGCTGAGGCGTTGCGGCAGGCGACGATCTGTTCGCGCCGCCACGAAGGTCATCCCCCCTATGACATCGCAGCGATGGGATTGACCCGGGCGCAGGTTGTGGAGCGGTACGCGGCAATCTTTGAGCGATTTGGGTTTGATACGCGGGCACCCGAGGTCCCTGATGCGGAGTCCGCATATAAGATGCGCGTGAAGGAGGATGGATGAGCTCGTAGTGGGGTGACCACTGGCCTGACGGCGACGACACTCTGGGGTTTCTGCGCTGCGACGTGGGCCGGGACGGCATTGTCACGACGGTTGTTCCCTTGGAGACGAC
>CAYMAQ010000172.1:4526-8452 GCA_964388385.1 uncultured Anaerolineales bacterium
GTCGGCGCGTGCGGGCGCGGCGCCAGTTTCAAGCTGGCGTGCGAGCAGGTAGGCGGGGTGCGCATTCACGCCGTCTGCGACATCGATGAGGCGGGTCTGGCGGAGGCGGCAGCCCGGCTGGGAGCGGACGAGTCGTACGTGGACTACGACGCGATGCTGGCGGCGTCCGAGCTGGACGCCGTGATCATCGGCACGCCGATGCCGCTGCACGTGCCGCAGTCGATCGCTGCGCTGGAGGCCGGGCTGCACGTGCTCTGCGAGGTGCCTGCGGGCATCTCCGTCGACGAGTGCCGGGATCTGGTCGAGGTCTGCAACGCCACCGACCGCGTCTACATGATGGCCGAGAACTACACCTACCGCCGTGCCAACGTCATCGTGCGGTCGCTGATCGCGGCGGGGCTCTTCGGCACCCCGTATTATGGGGAGGGCGAGTACCTCCACGAGCTCAAGGCGCTGAATGAGATCACCCGCTGGCGGCGCCGGTGGCAGACGGGGATCGACGGCGTGACCTATGGGACGCACAGCCTGGGTCCGATCCTGCAGTGGATGAACGCAGACGGAGAGCCTGACCGCGTGATCGAGGTCTGCTGCGCCGGGTCCGGCCATCATTACGTGGATCCCCGTGGCGACCTTTACGAGAACCAGGACAGCACCGTGATGCTCTGCAAGATGCGAAGCGGTGGGCTGGTCAAGGTCCGCGTCGATATGCTCTCGGATCGTCCCCACGCGATGACGAACTATCAAATCCAGGGGACCGACGGATGTTACGAGTCCGCGCGGGCGCCCGGCGAGCGGGATCGGGTCTGGCTGCGTGCCCGCTGCCCGGACATGAACACGTGGCTCGACCTGGACGCGCTGGCGGAGGAGTTCCTGCCCCAGCGCTGGCAGGCGGCGTGGTCGACGGCCCAGCAGGCGGGACACGGCGGCGGGGATTACTTCGAGGTGCTCGATTTCGTTGACGCGATCCGTGGCGTGCGCCCGTGCCCCATCGACATCCACGCCGCGATGGATATGACGCTGCCCGGTCTGCTCAGCCAAGCCTCCGTCCAGGACGGCGGTGCCTGGAAACTGGTCCCCGACCCCCGAGACTGGTGACCCTATTGAAAGTCGTCATCTGCGGGATGGTTGCCCGACCATAAGCCTATTCAAATGACGTAAGGATCTGTTGGATTTCGGCTTTGAGTATCGGAATATCCTCTTGCACCGTCAGCCATACGGTATCAATATCGACGCCAAAGTAAGCGTGGATCAACTTGTCTCGCATCCCTGCGATGTCTTGCCACGGGATCTGGTCATTTTCCTCGCGCACATAGCAGGAGATGTTCTTGGTCGCTTCGCCAATGATCTCTAGCTGCCGAATAACTCCATCCTGGACCAATGGCTGACGTCGGAATGCTTCTACATCAAAGCCATGAGTATAGTTCTCAATGTGGTCGATTGCATCAAGGATATGAAGCAGGTAGACGCGATCATTGCGCTTCATAGATGACCGTGAGTTCGCGCTTGACGCAATCTCTCAAATAGGGACTTAGTGCTTCCTCAGTGACGAGATCCACATCCCGCTTAAGAAGTTTGGAGACTTCTCGCTCCAGATGGATAAGCGTTAGCAGACTCTTCTTCGGAGAGAAACGTACGAGAAGATCGACGTCGCTGTCCTCAGTGGCTTCATTGCGCGCTACGGAGCCAAAGACGCCCAGCATTTGGACGTCGTATTGCCGACAGAGTTCAACTAGCTTTTCTGTATCAAAAGGCAGTGCTGCCATCTGTTCAACTCCTGGGGTACGCTTCAGGCTTGTACCTGCATTATAGCATATCACGTTATAGTTTGCTCCAGCAGAGTTTCCAGCTTCTCCGATTTGTCGACGATCTCATCACTCTCAAGGTCCTCGATCTCAAAGAGCGTGATGCTCTGTGCGTAGAGATCGGGCATCCCCAGAATCTCCACCAACTGCTCGCGAATCCATTTGTCGTAGGCGATGGGGTACGTGCGCCGCGCGATAAAGAGGGCCTGGAGGAACTCGCCGTACGCCATCCGCAGGCGTTCAAGGCACTGGAAGGCGAGGCCGCGCGCGGCATAGAGGGGGATGTGCGCCAGATTGTTGAGGCAGTACCCCCGGACCATCGCCAGGCGCTCGGCGCGGAGCTCCTCGTCGTAATAGGGGAGCCATTCAGTCCGCAGCTGTTCGAATCGCTCGTCGCGCTCCCAGAGGGGTACACTGTAGACCAACGTGTTCCCAATCTCCAGCTCGAACGCGTCGGGGCCCGTCGTCCAGCCGTGCGCATCCGGGTCCGGCTCGAAGATGCCGTGGACGAGGTCGAGGTCGACGTTGGAGAAGGCGCCTGCTTGGCGCAGGGCACGGAAGACTGCGGCTTCCTGGTAATGAATCTCCCACGCGTTCCACAGCGGTGCCGGGTCGGCATCCGCTGCAATCATCACAGCGATATCAAGGCAGCTGTCGGGCGTTGCTCTGCCCCGCGCACAGGAGCAGGTGAGGAGCACGGCGTCGACCGCAGGTTGTGTCGAGAAGAACGCGACGACCGCATCGGCGGCGTCCGCGTGCTGGGGTGTCGGGTATGGGTGTGGCATTGAGATTCCTTTCGGGTGATGGTTGACTGATTGTTCAACTATAAGAGATTTACATCAAGGGGCAACGTGCTTCCCGTCCAGGACGCGATGCCGGTGGTCACGATAGATGGTTGACCTACCTCCGATGGGTATAGGAATGCGGGATAGTCATGGGCGCGTCCTGGACGGAGAGGGTAATGAGTGTAGTATAGGCTGTAAAACGGGAACGACGACGCTATCCGATTTCATTTGTGGCCTATTGTCTGATGCCCAATCCCTATCATTTCTTAATCGAACCGCTGGCGGATGATGTGGTTTCTCCTTTTATGAAACGGGATGTGTTGAGGTTACGGAAAGGGACGCTGGTCAGTCCTGCGCTGGTACCGGATCGCTTCAGGACATCTGAGGCTTACCGGGGTTTTGTTTAAGCGACGTATTGAGGAGCGGAAGGAGATCGAGGAGCTTGATCGCTATTTGCTGGATAAGGGGGGGGATGTATTGACTTTCGACGTATGACTGTCGACTCACAACGAAAGGACGGACACAATGAAACTGGGATTAGACCTTTACAGTGTGCGCTCGCAGGGTTGGAGCGCGATCCAGATGCTCGACACCTGTCACGACCTCGGCGTCGACGTGGCGCACTTCGGCTTGAACGATCTCGGACCGCTGATCGATGCCAAGCTCCGCGCCGTCAGGGCCCACGCGGACGACCTCGGGCTGGAGATCGAGGTGGGGATGGGCTCGATCTGCGAGACGTCGACGACGTTCCCGTCGGGTGGGGCGAGTGCCGTCGAACGGGTGCAGGAGGCACTGCACGTGGCGGGGATCGTAGGCTCGCCGGTGCTTAAGTGCCTGTTGGGCAACCACGCGGACCGGCGGACGGAGACGCCGCTGGAGACCCACATCCAGAACTGCGTCGAGACCCTTCAGGCGGTCCGCGAGCAGGCGATGGACCTGGGCATCGTCCTGGCAGTGGAGAACCACGCCGGCGACCTCCAGGGGTGGGAGCTCAAGGATCTCATCGAGCGGGCCGGCCCCGAGTACGTCGGCGCGTGCCTCGATCCGGGTAACTCGGTCTGGGCGACGGAGGCGCCGTTGACGACCTTCGAGCACGTCGCGCCGTACGTCGCCACCAGTCACATCCGCGACAGCGTCGTCTGGTCGCATCCACGGGGCGCGGCCTTTCAGTGGGTGGCGTTAGGCGAGGGGAACGTCGAGATCGAGACCCTCGCCGAACGTTACAAGGAGGCATGCCCCGGCGCGTCGTTCACGCTGGAGATCATCACGGGACGCCCGCCGCAGGTGCTCAATACGATGGAGGACGAATACTGGGACGCCTTCCCCAACGCCCGGGCGT
>CAYMAQ010000173.1:0-8397 GCA_964388385.1 uncultured Anaerolineales bacterium
GGCGAGCACCTTCATCGCCTCGGGCTGCCCGGTCCGCTCGGCGAGCCGCGCGACCACGCCCGGCGAGAACGACGTCCGCTCGTCGCTGTCGGAGAAATTGGCGAACCGTCCGGGCGAGAGCATCACCTTCAACGGGTAGACGGCAATCCGCTCCAGCTTCTCGACGGAGCTCAGCAGATCGATCCGCCCCTCCGTCCGCTGCCGGAGCATCTCCGAGAAACAGATCATGTTCTTCAGGCCGTAGCTCCAGTAGCCCACACCCTCGGTGGAGCCGCCGTCGGCCTCAAAACCGCCCTCGAGATAGACCTCCAGCCCCCGCAACACCTTAGCGAGCGCCTCGGCCAACCGGTCCGTGTCCTTCTCCAGGAGCAGGAACGCGTTGCCCACCGAGCTGTTGCAGACCCCGTTCCAGTTCATCTTCGTCTGGTACCACCCATAGCTCTCGCCGCGGGCGAGGTAGTCCTGGAAGATGCGCACCTCAATCTCCGCCCTGACGCGATCGACGACCTCGGGGCTCAGCACGTCCGCGAAGTGGGTGATCAGCTCCGCGAGATAAAAACCGGTCTCGGCCGCGAAGAGATCGATGCCCATCTTGTTGTCGTCGGGCCCCTCGTGGGCGGGGAGCACCCAGTTGGTCTCCTCGCAGATATCCCAGATGTAGTCCTGCACGGGAGCCAGCATCTCGCCCTGCCCGGCGAAGAGCGCCAGCGCGGCGGCGGTCAGATTCGTCCGTTTCTGGAAATAGGGCTCCTCGTAGGGATACCGCTTCCCGGAGCGCCGGAACTCCCGGTAAAGGCTGTAGCTCGTCCGGGGGATGGGATAGAGGTCATCGAGCCGCGGCTGCGCGTCCGCCAGGAGCATCTGCGCGGCCGGGCGCTGCATCACCCGCACCGTGTCAATCCGCGCCCGGTCCAACTCCGGAAACAGGGGCCAGCCCGGTGCGGTCTCCTCAAGTATCGTGCGTAAAGCATCCTGCGACATGGTCAATGAGACTGATTTCATAGGGTTTCGCTCCTTTTATCTGTCATCCGCAGCCACTCCGGCACCTCGAGATCGAGCTGCTCGGCGGCGACGATCAGGTTGTGCACGGTGCCGTCGGGCAGCGGAACCCCTTCACGCTGGCGGCGTTCGTACGTGCGTCGTTCGGGCTCGCCGGGCACGAGGATCTCCTCGACGCCCTCGGCCCGGGGCAAGTCCTTGATCTGCGCGATCAGGGCATCGACGTCCTGTTTGTAGGTCTCCAGGTCCGTGAGCATCCCCAGGTTGATCGCCGCCAGGAAGCTGTTCTGGGTGCCGGACCGCAGCGATGCTCCGGCAAGGATCGGCGCAAGCAGGGGGTTGCCCACGGCGAGGCTCGCCAACGTCTCGAACATCATCGCCAATCCCGAGCCCTTGTACCCGCCGGAGGGCAAGAGCGCCGCGACGTTGTTGGGGTCGGTCGTGACGTCGCCCCGGGCGTCCACCGCCCAGCCTTCCGGGATCGCCACGCCCTTGTCGATCGCCAACGACACCTTGCCACCGGCGGCGACACTGGTCGCCATATCCAAGACCAGCGGCGGGTGTTCGTCCCCAGGCACCGCGATCGAGATGGGGCTGTTGTGCACGCCCCGTGCGGTGGCGCCGTACGGCACCATGTTGGGCGGATTGCAGACGACGGCGATCCCCGCATATCCGGCCTCGGCAGCCATCAGGGTATAGTATCCCATCGCCCCCTGGTGCGTGGTGTTGCGGATCGACATCCATCCGATCCCCACCGCCTCGGCCTTGGCGATCGCCCGCTCCATCGCGAACGTCGTCACCACCGGACCGAACGCCCAGTCGGCCTCGATCAGGGAGAGCGCCGGGGTGTCCTTGACCACCTGGATCTCCGGCGTGGGGTTCATGCCCCCTCTCTCGATGCTGGATAGATAGGAGGGGATTCGCAGGACCCCATGGGAGTCGACCCCCCGCAGGTTCGCCCACACCAGGACCTCGGCCTCGATAGCCGCATCCGAGGGCGGCATCCCGGCTTCCGTAAAAACCTCGGTCGTAAACGCTTGCAGCGCTTTCCAGTCAACGATCTTCACCATGTCGCCACCTCCCAGGCTGTGTCCGTTCACCGCATCCTTACGTCAGCGCACTCTTTCGTCCTCTCCAAGGTCCATTCGCGACTGCGATTGCCCGGCCCCTGATTCCCAGGAGGCGGGCACCTTTCCCTTCATCGATGCTGGGTCACGTGAAATGCAGACGCATCGCCTGCCCGCCGAACACAATGACCATCTCCTCCGCCGGCATCTCGGCGACGCCGTACGGGCCCTCATAGTGATTGAACCCGGTGATCGGCTCCGCCTCCCCGTCACGCTGGAACGGCCCCTCCCACCCGAAAGCCAGAGTCCCCCCACGCAGCGTCTCCCACCGTGCGGACAGGGGCTCGAAGGTCACGTCCAGGGCCAGGACCTTCTCCTGGAACTCGGCGAAGGTGCCGTCCAAAGCGGACCGGCCCATCTGACAGAGCCAGACGTTCTGCGCGCCGTGGGAGCGGAGTTCGTAGCGGGCGTGCCGCCCGGTCTCGATCAACGTGATGCCCTGCGAGGCGGTCAGCGCCAGGTATCCGTCGTCCTTCTTTGCAAACGCCCAGCCACCGCGAATCTCGTATGCGTCAAACGCGTGGATGGGGAAATAGGCGTGGGTGTAGCCCATTCGGTCGTCTGCCGGCAGGTTGTGGACGGCGATCAGGGCATCCTGCCATTGGGCAATCCGGGGCAAGACCCCGTTGCCCCGCCAATTGTTCGGGCGGCGGGCGTCACGCTCGCTGGCGCAGGCGGGATGATTCACAAAGACGACCGCCGCCGGGCCCAGCGTCGCCTGCCACAGATGCTCGCGATCGCCCAACGCTCCGGGGCGGTAATCCTGGGCCGAACTGAGCATAAAGTCCGGCGTCTTATACGTGACCTGATTGACCTCGTCCGCCTCGGACCCCAGCGCGTGCCGCTCGCGGTGCCACATGGCCTCGGGTTGATCGGCGGCAATGGCTTGAATCAGACGTGGGAAGGCGTAGGACTCCGCACACGCCAGGCTGACCGCCGCGCGGAGGTGATGGTTGCACGAACCCATACCCCACATCAACCGGCCGACCCCCGAGGTCGCCTCCAGCATTCCGCTCTGGACGTACGGCGCCTCCGTGTACCGCCGGACCGAACCGAAAACACCCTGATAGGAGTTCACCGCGAGGGTGAAGAGCAGCTTATCGATCATCACCGCAGCCATCTCCCAGAGCTGCTCCTCGTCCGCGAGGGACTCCAGGTGGATCAGCGCCGTGAGCATATCGGCAAACGCGACGTCGGAGTTCCAGGACGCAAACCCGCGGGCCGCCCGTTCGCGCATCCAGGCCAGCGCCCGCGCCACGCCCCGTTCCCGGTGCCATGCGCCGGTCTGCCCGCTGCTGCCGAACGTTCGATCGGGATAGCGCTGACCTGCCAGGATCTCACAGGCGTGGAAGAGGATGCTCCGGGCCTCGCCCGTGAAGTCCATCGCATCGTCGCCCGGCTCATCGTGCCAGTACCGGAAGTTGAGGATCGCCTCCTCCAGCGGCGTGTGAAGCGATTCCGGGAACTCCGGATCATCCCCGTAACGGGCGAGGATCCCCAACAGCCCGATCAGGTCGACAACGGATCCTCGACGGCGGGCATTAACGTCGTCGATCGCCCGGGTGAGCGTTCGGATCTCGACCCGCGACCACCAACCGATGGCCATCTGGGCCATCTCCGCATAGACGTTGTCCTCGTACCGGGCAGCGCGCTTCAGCGCCTCGACACGCCGGCTCTGCAGCGTCCCGTGAAGCTCGTCGTCGTAGGGATTGTTGTCAAGCCCCCAGAGCGGCAGCTTGTGCGTGATCCGCACCTCGCTCCCGTAATACTCCTGGGGGAAAGGCATAAGCACGACGTTATACGATCCATCCGGAAACTGGATCATGGTCCCCAGGGAAGACGGGGTGCCCAACTCGGGCTTCTCCGCCACCTGTTTTTCCGCGTAAATCCGCCCGGAGGGCTTGCGAAGGCGCGCAGCGACCGCCACCGCCCACCGCGCCGCCTCATCCCCCCAGTAGACCTGCAGCTTGTCCATCTTTCCATAGACCGCCTGATCCAGATAGGCCGCCGCAAAGACACGCTCGAAGGCCTTTCGGCGTTCGACGTACTCGATCGTCGTGGGGATCACCACCGCCGCTTCGTGTGCCTCCGAGGGGAGCCCCTCAAGTCGAAGCGCCAGGCCCAGCGGGCAGGCGCCCATCGCCACCGACTCCAGACGCACCAGGATCTCGTTGCGCCCCTCGGCGAGGGAGACCTCCACGCCGACCTCCCCAGGCCGCTGCCCGTGGAAGCACCCGTGGCGGTGCACGTGTTCGTCGTTGACCCAGATGTCCGCCGGTCCGTGGGTGGAGAGGACCATCGCAACCTGCTGAGCGGTCGACACCTCCACCTGGGCATACGCCCACGCTCGCAGGTAGCTGCACGTCGGATACGTATCACTGAGATCGACCGTATGATCGACCAGGGCCCGCGCATAGGACCACGCGCCCTCGTACTCGCCGATGGTAAAGGTCCCCTCGCTCAACGGACCTCGTTCCACGGGCATCTCGGTGATGCCCGTGGCCTCCATCGTGTAGCGCCGTACGATCTGACGCTCGACGTCTTCACCCTCGAAGTCGTCTAAATTGGAAACCTCGATAACCTGCGGCCCAGCGATCAGCCAATTGTGAATATATCCATCGTGAAGGTCGTAATGAAGGTACGAAACAGCCATAGTTGATTGACTCCTTTAATATGAGGCTCGGCAGCGGACCCTTCCGGTGCTCGCCATAGATTTCCTGAAGATGGTACAGAGACATTAACACTAAAACGTCAGCTTGGCAAATGAAGACCCGCCTGAGCCGCATCGGAACGTGTCCTACGCACAAAAAACCCCGCCCCAAAAGGGGCGGGGTTTATAGAGCACCAGCCTGTGAATGAAGCATGCGCTCAGAGATCCAGGGTACCCTTATGACCCTCGCCGTAGGCCTGGTAGATTCGATCGGCCAGATCCTCTGGTGACATCGCGCCCGAGGGTTTCCCGAAGGGCACCAGATCCCAGAAATCCGTATCCACAGCCTGAGGCCGCACCAGGGTCACGCGTCGGCGGCGCTGCTCCTTGGCCAAAGCCGCGGTGAAGGCCTCCAGCGCGGCCTTGGAGGCCGCGTAGGCGGTCAACCCCGGCAGGCGAAGCCGGGCGTCCTGCGCGCCCAGATAGAAGAGATGGGCCTTAGGCGCCAGAACCGGCAGGCTGGCACGCGTCGCAAGAAAGGCCCCGGTGAGGTTCGCATTCAGCACTCGGTGCCAAAGGTCGGGCGTCATCTCCGGGACCTTCGTCGACGTGATGAAGCCCACCGCATAGAGCCAGAGATCGACCTCTGAGGCCACTCGGCGCACCTGGGTGATCGCCCGTTCGACCTGTGCCGGATCTGAGACATCAGCTTCCAATGCATGAGGCGTGAGGTCTTGAAGGTCCTCGGGATGGCGGGAGATCCCCAACACCGTCCATTGCTCACGGTCCAAACGGGCCGACATCGCCCGTCCAATGCCACCTGAGGCTCCCCATATCAACGCGGTTTTCATACGATGACTCCTTTCAGTCACTCTTCAGGTAAATCCACCAAGAAAGCTTCCACCGCCGTCAGCCACGCATCCGGGCACTCCTCCTGGGGTACGTGCCCGCATTCGGGGATCACGACTAACGCTGCGTCAGGCAGTGATTCGGCGAGCCGCACACTCTGCTCCGTCGGAACGACCCGGTCGTCATCGCCGGTGATCACAAGCGTGGGCATGGTCAGCTCGGAGAGCCGATCCGACACCGCCGACGGGCGGCTGGACCGGGTGAGCTCCCAGAGCGCACGATCCCAATGTTCCGCCTGCAGCGGGCGCTCGTAATGCTCCCAATAATCGGAGGGTATCTTGCTCGGATCGTGCCAGGCCGAACGGCCGAAATCGCGCCCCCACGATTGGATGCGTCGGGCCAGGAGCGGCCCCACGCGCCGCATCTGGGGTGTGTTGAGGAGCGGACGGATCCACGCGGGGCTGCCGCCCCCGGTGTAAATGGCCGCGTCCACCAGGACGAGGCCCCGCACCCGCTCCGGATAGGTCAACGCGGTCTCGGCGGCGACCGTCCCCCCGGCGGAGTTTCCCACCAGTACCGCCCGGGAGATCCCCAGTTCGTCCATCAGACCCACCGTCAGATCGACCTGTGCTTCCTTCGAGTAGGGGTTATAGCCGGGCCACGCCGGTTCGCCGGGCAGCGGACGCTCCGTCAACCCGAAGGCGGGCCGGTCGAACGCCACCACGTATGCGTCCTCCGCCAGGGGGGACATCACCTCCTGCCACGAATAGATACTGGCACCGAATCCGTGCAACAGCACCAGCGCCGGTTTTCCCTCCCCCTCCCTCTTGGTGTGAAGGGTCACCCCCTTCACCTCCACGAACTGGCTGTCGGCGTCGGCGAGGGCCTGAGGCGGCACGGTGCCCTCCAACGGCGGAATCGGCACCAAAAACGGCCCAATCGCCAGCAACAGCAGCAGAACGATCCCGATCACGATCCCAATTTTAACCCATTTTTTCATCGAAGCCCCCTACTCCTGGTCCAAGCCCACGTCCGTCCATAAGGCAACCGGTAACTCGCCAAACGTCGGTTGGTGCAACCCATCGAGGAGCAGCAGCACCGTCGCTTCGACGACCATGCCCTGCTGGGATATCTGGGAGATCGTCGCCGGTTGGTCATTCTGCTGAGGTCCGTACGCACCGAACTGGGCGTGATTTCCGCCCTCGATCGTGACCCAGCGGGTATTTGGCGGGAGCAGCGCCCGCGACGCCTCAAACTCCTCCTCGGTCATCAGTCCATCGCGGGTGGCGTAGATCGAGAGGGCCGTCAGGCCCTCCGCCCCCGAGAGGTCGTTCTGCCGCGCGGGATAAGCAGCCCAGAGCACCAGCCCGGCGACCGAATCCGGGGCGACCCGATCGACGTAGAGGGCTGACATCGCGCCGCCAAGCGAGTGCCCGCCGACGGCCCAGGTCTGAATTTCCGGATAAGCCGCGATCACCTCGTCGGCCCGGCGGGGCGCGAAGAACGCCATGTTCAGCGGCATCGGCACGATCACAACGCGATACCCGCGCAGAGCGATCAGCCGAGCAAGCGGCGCATACGCACGCGGGTCGACCCGGGCGCCGGGATAAAGGATCAGCCCCGTCGTGACCGGTTTTTCCAGCGAGGTTGGATAGAACGTCAACCAGGGCTCGGTTTCGATCTCGATCGCGCGGCTCTCGTTCAGGGCCGCCAGCGCTTCCGACTCGGGCGGATGGGCGTCCTGCGCCCAGACCACGAATCCCACCACGGCGACCATAATGATCGCCAGCACGCCCACAAGTATAATCCGCAATGACTTCGCCATAACCTATCCTTTGACTCCCCTGCATTGAGGGGAAAACGCTCCCGTCAACGACCCTCGATTGTCAATAACCCCAAGAAACGGAAACGTCGCCGCGATACCCCATAGTTTATGGGGTTTCCGCCGTTGTCTCCCGGGCCTCTTTATAAGCCGCCAAGGTGCGATCCCGGGCTTGCTGGTGATCGACGACGGGCGCCGGGTAATCCTCACCGATGATGCAACCGGCCTCGGCCTGCTCCGCATCCGACATCGTCCACGGCTCCTGGACAAACGCATCCGGCACGTCCCGCAGCTCGGGCACCCACCGCCGCACATACGCGGCCTCCGGATCGTGCTTTTCCCCCTGCAAGACCGGATTGAAGATGCGGAAATACGGCGCAGCGTCCGTGCCCGTGCCCGCGGACCACTGCCAGCCCCCGTTATTCGACGCCGGGTCGCCATCCACCAGGTGCTGCATAAAGTGCTTCTCGCCCCACCGCCAGTCGATCAGCAGATCCTTGGTGAGAAAAGAGGCGACGATCATGCGCGCCCGGTTGTGCATCCATCCCGTCTCTCGAAGCTGACGCATCCCGGCATCGACGACCGGGTACCCCGTGCGGCCCTCCTGCCAGCGGGCAAACGCCTCTTCGTCGTTCCGCCACCTGAGGTTGTGATAATCGGATCGGAAACTTTCCCGACGGACCCGCGGAAAATGATAAAGGATCGTCAGATAGAACTCCCGCCAGATCAATTCGTCGAGCCACGTCGCAGGACCCTCATCCCGCGCACAGGGCTCGTCCGCGTTCACCCGCTCTCGCGCCCGCACCACAGCCTCACGGATCGAGAGCATCCCGAATCGGAGATAGGGAGAGAGCCTCGACGTCCCATCCTGATCCATCCGATCCCGGCGATCCGCATAATCGCAGATAGGCCCCTGGATGAAAGCGGTCAACCGGCGCCGGGCTTCCGCC
>CAYMAQ010000174.1:0-8335 GCA_964388385.1 uncultured Anaerolineales bacterium
GCTCCTCCGGCATGTATCCGATGCGATTCTTTTTGTCCTCGGTGAGATCGCCGCCAAAGACCTCGATCTCTCCTCCATCAGGCCGAAAGATGTCGAGCATCATCCGGATGGTCGTGGTCTTCCCGGCCCCATTCGGTCCGAGCAGGCCGAAAATTTCACCGGGGTGAACTTCAAATGAGACGTCTCGGACGGCTTGAACATCGCCAAACGCTTTGCGAACGTTGGATATCCTAATGGTTGGTTCCATTGTGTCTGCTCTCCTACCGGCATTGAATGAAAACTTTTGTTGGCGCTCAACATACTCATCAAGGATCATAGGTGGGGTTGACGATCTGTCTGCCCTCACTTTTCATAACTGTTCTCATTATACTTGGTCGGTGGTAGAATTACATAGTACTTGGTATGGGATTTCGACCTGTACGTTAGGTCAGGGTAAGCTACATCGCATGCTATAAGGGAGGCTATGATCCGTGGAGACCTATCACTTGCGCCGTTCAGAACGAGCGATTACCGAGCCTGATACGTTGCGCGAGATCCTGACATCGCAAAAGGTGATGACTCTGGCGCTCTGCCGAGAGGGCGAGCCCTATCTGGTGACCCTCAACTACGGATACGATCGTTCGACTGACCGTTTGTACTTTCACTGTGCGAATGAGGGCAAGAAGCTGGACTATCTGAATGCCAATCCCAAGGTCTGGGGACAGATCCTGGATGATCAAGGATACGCGGTTGGGACGTGCGACCACACGTTCCGCAGTGTGCATTTCAGCGGGACGGTGACCTGGATCGAGGATATGGAAGAAAAGCGGCGGGTCTTGACGATAATGATCGAGCACCTGGAGCCCGATCCGGAACCGGTCAAGCAGCAGCAGGTGAAGGCTGCGTCGTTGAAACGGGTGCGGATCGGATGTGTCGAGATTCGCGGGATGAGCGGCAAGCAGAATGGTCCGGACGCCGATTGATGTGGCTGCAGGGGAGTCGGGGCTTCCTTACCTAGGAGAAGTTCGCGGTCGGATCGCTAAGGGATGAGCTCAAGGGCGTGAAGACGCCGCAGCCACTTGGGGTAGCTGGAGGAGTTCTCCTCCCTCATCGCGCGGGGTAAGGGCAGACTGAGGAGGTCGGTAGCTGTGCGGTGCAGCGTCCGGGTTAGTTGCTTCTCGTCCCCGGAGGCTTCCAATCCCAGGGTCCACCATCGGCTTTGCGCGTGCGCGTCGAGAACGGTCACCTGCGCGATCTCTAAGGCGCAGACTTCCTTTGCGTTCTCACCCGGCCCCAGGAACTCGGCGCTGCCGGTTTCGGTGATCCGATACTCCTTTAACCAACGGGTCTTTTTTATGCCCGTCCACGCACCGGAGGCGATAACTTGGTTGAGGACCGGACGTTCGCGGGCGAGGCCGAAGCTCCACTTCGTCCAGCTTTCGGTGAGTCCGTAGGCTTGATCGCTCAGATGCGTGGGGCGTGCGGGGCCGGTGCGTTGTTTGATCTCTATCTGCCCCTCACGCAGTTTGATTCCCAGGGTGTCGGTCGTGCTCACGATCAAGTAGTGGTCGGTGCGCGTTTCCTCGGTGGGCGCGCCGCCGGGCCGCGTGTCGAGCCAGTCCAGGGCTGCATGGGGGACATCGCCCTGCCAAAACCAACGGACTTCGGCTGTTGGAAACACGGATGACCTCCTTACGCGCGCGATCCACGACGCGTGAGAGAAAGCGGCGGGTTGACTCGTAAGTTTCACTCCGTATGATAGCATAATTCTGCACGTATACAGATCCGGACATGAATTACTAAACTTTTACATAATGCCTATGGCAACACCGAAGCGTTTTAGTTATTCATGATCAGATCCATAGGTATACCGCGATGCGGGACAGGGTGGGCAAGAGGGTGTCGGTGGATGGACGAGATGGCTGTCGATGCAGGGGGGCGTTGATGAGGCGATGGGCGTGGCTCTTGATGGGGATCGTGGCTTTTCTGGGGTGTCATCCAGAGATATCAACACGTCCTGAATCCCCCGATGCGACGCCGGATCCGCTCGTCGTCCCAACCCTCCCGCTCGGATTCGCTTATGAACTCCTGCCGGGAGAGATAACCTTTGCATCCGGCGGCGATCTATTTACCTTTGATGCCGGGCCGGCGGAGCGGGTGCACCTTTTCGCGACATCCGCCTACGAGACGGCGCCTGCCTGGTCCCCGGACGGACGGTCGTTGGTTTTCTCGTCCGCGGAGGAGGGCCCGGCAGATCTCTATCTCATATCCATCCATCCGGATGGCAGGGTATCGCCGCCCTATAACCTGACGGAGAGCCCGAATGCGAATGAGATAACGCCTGAATGGTCGCCGGATGGGACCGTGCTGGTCTATGCGGCATATCGCTTGGGTGCCTGGGGACTGCATACGATCGAGTTCGCGTATGGGGGCGATAGTGACCGGCCCATAGCCGTGGGAGACAAAGTGTTGACCTACAGCCAGCGTTTTTTGGGGCATCCGGCCTGGTCGCCCGTCGAACCCAAAATTGCGTTTACCTCTGAGCGAGGGGATCGCTGGAAGATTTTGATGACCGACGCGACGGGACGCGGCCCCACGCTTTTCCCGGGCCTGAGCCGTTATGCCAGCTCGGGGTATCCGGCATGGTCGCCCGACGGCAGGCGGATAGCCTTTGCGTCGACGGAGGTCGGCAACTGGGACATCTACGTCATCAATGCCGACGGCACGGACCGGGTTCAGTTGACGGACCATCCGGCGCCGGATTGGGCTCCGGTCTGGTCGCCGGACGGCCGATGGATTGCGTTTAGCTCGACACGGGACGGCGTGGGAAACATCTTTCTCGTCCGCGATGATGGGTCCGAGACGATCCGTTTGACGCGGGGTCCGACCTTCGATCACTTTCCTGCGTGGCGGTCGGTCGATCTGATCCTGGATCGCGATGGATAGCCCAATCGGATCCGTCAACGCCTCTTCAATCGGTGCGTAATACCTCGCTCAGCGGCTTGTCGGCTTCGGCGTTGTACCAATCCTCGATGAGATGGTAGGAGATGGAGTAGGCCGATGGCAGACTGAGCGATCCCTCGGTCAGTCCCTCTGCGATCTGCACGCGGGTGAACCAACGGGCGTCCTCGAGCTCCCCATCCCGGAGTGTGATCGCCTCAGAGGCCGCCTCGGCGTGAAATCCCACCATCAGCGAGCGCGGGAAGGGCCAGGGCTGCGACGAATGGTAGGTCACACGTTGAATTCGCACCCCGGTCTCCTCCCATACCTCACGTCCGACGGCAGTTTCGAGGCTCTCCCCGGGTTCGACAAAGCCGGCGATATTGGAATACATCCGGTCCGGCCATGTCGGTTGCCGACCCAGCAGCCCGCGATTCCCGTGCGTGACCAGCACGATGATGGCCGGATCGATCCGGGGAAACTGGAGTCTGCCGCATTCGGGGTTGGTGCATCGACGGACGTACCCACCCTCTTCCCCGTGGGTCGGATGGCCGCACCAACTGCAGAATTGATGGGCTTGATGCCAGTGGATCATCGCCTTGGCCTGGGCCATAAGTGCCGCCTCGCCGGGATCGATCTGCAATGCAGCACTGCGGAGGCTCAGAAAGTCCGCGGGTTCCTCAATCGCCTCTTGGGGAAGGTCGATCTCACGTTCCATGTTCAGGGCGAAGTAGTGGTGTCCTCGCCACTGTCCGAGGAATACGATATCCAGCTCCTCCAGGTGTTGGCGTCTGCTCAAAGCCTGTTGCCATTCAGCATCTAGAGCTGGAAAATGGAGGGATGTGTCCTCCGCAAGGAGGATATCCTCCTTGCGGACGAGGATCAGATGGGTATCCGGGGAGCGGAGCGCCTCTCGGATCCAGGCCTCATCGGCTCGTTTGGCGTGGGCGCGATCCAATGTGTGGTTGACAAAGGTGTTGCGCTCCGCGCGGGCGTACGGATCCAGCGCCTGATAAACGTGATCGTGGGGGGATGTCATAGCGGATCAACCATCCTGCGATCCGGACTCCAGAATCCGATGGATGAAGGCGGACCACACACGGTCAGGGCGCCACACCGCGTGCATCGCCGGCTCAGCAGCCGCGACCGGGACGTGACGCTCGAGTACGCGATAGAGAAAGACAAAGGCGGAGGCGCGCATGTTCATGGCACAGTGAATGAATACCGCCGTATCCCGATAGAGGTTCAGGATGCCGCAGAATCGGCGGAACCGCTCCGGCGTCGGGTTCCTCCATGCCACCGGCAGGTGCACGTAATCCATCCCACAACGGGTGACCTGGGCGCCTTCGTCGGGCAGCGCGTTGTCGGAATCGGGCATTGCCAGATTCACGACGACGCGATAGCCGGCCTCGGCAATCGCGTGAAACTGAGCCGCCGTCGGTTGGCCCGCTGACCCCAGACCGTCGGGCGTTCGAACGTAGTTGAGAACCTGCGCAAGGTCATTTGGCTTCATCGGTGAGTATGGAGTATACCGTCGAGGAAGCGTAAATCAATAGGATTGGATGGTGGGCGTGTGGGAAATGGGCGCCGTTGCGACCTTGCGAGTTTTTCGTAGCTGCGCTACACTGGGGGTTAGATTTTGGCATCTGGATGGGTGATGCAATCGCCAGCTAAGGAGGTTCGATGAAGCGTTTCGCCGATTTACAGCTTTCCGGGTGTGCCGGATGCGAGGTTTCCCTGCTGAACGCGGAGGAGTGGGTCGAACGCTATGAACTGGTCTATATGCCCTTGATTATCTCTGCCTACGACGTTCCGGAGGTGGAGATGCTCCTGGTGACCGGCGGGGTGCGGACCGATGAGGACCTCTATAAGCTGCGTCGAGCGGTTCGCCAGGCCGATCAGGTCGTCGCGGTGGGCACGTGTGCCATCTCCGGAGGCGTGGCGAACCTGGGCGACCGCGATCAGGTGCGGCATCTCTTCCTGTCGGAGCGATTTCGACCCCACGTACCCCGGCTGCTGCCGAAGTCCCATCCAATCGATGCTTTCGTCGACGTCGACATCTATCTCCCGGGCTGTCCGCCGACCTCGGAGCTTTTTATGGCGGTGCTGTCGGAGGATTCGGACTTCAAGGGGAGCAAGATCGTCTGTCAGGAGTGCGGTCGGGAAAAGCTGCGCGACATGAAGCCCGATCATCTGGTCGGTTTCCAGCAAGGGGAGGTGCTGCCCGACATCTGTCTGATCAACCAAGGGTATCTCTGTGTTGGATCGTCGACGCGGGGCGGGTGCCGGGCGCCGTGCCCTCGAGCGGGACATCCCTGTGTCGGATGCCGAGGTCCCTCCGACGTCTTTATCGACCGAGACTCCAAGTTCTGGCTGAAGAGCATCAAACGGGTCTTCGCCTCGATGACGAATATCCCGGATCAGGAGATCGAAAAAGGACTTCTCTCCCCCCAACTGGCGCTCTTTCTCTTCCAATTCTTGGACTACGCCGTCGACGCTCCCCCGAATATTCCATCGGTCGGGGAACGTGTGGCCCACAGGGGTGAGGACGCGTCCCAGGATGTGCTCGCTAAACGCAAAGGGAAGGTGCTCTGATGACCACGCTGACATTTCCGCTGAGCCGGATTGAGGGCCACGCCCGCGTGGAGATCGAGGTCCAGGACGGGAACGTCGTCTCCGCACACTTCGAGGCGACGGAATTCCGCGGCTTTGAGTACCTCGTTCAGGGTGCGCCTGCCGAGCAGATGCCGGTGATTGTGCCCCGCATCTGTGGCGTCTGTTCCACGGCGCACCACGTGGCTTCGGTCAAGGCGCTGGAGGATATCTTCAGGGTGGAGCCGCCGCCGCTGGCTCTCAAGATTCGAGAGCTTCTCATGCTGGGCCAACTGATTCAGAACCAGGCCACTTCACTTTTTCTCTTTACGATGCCCGATCGTTTTGAGGCTGCCAGTCTGTTTGGCGTCGAAGAGGATATGATACCTGGGGACGTCCAATCGAACATCACGACTCGGGCGCTCCAGGTCCGACAGCTCGGGACCCATTTGATCACACTGGCAGGCGGTCAGTTCATCCATCCGGTGAAAGCCGTTGTCGGCGGGGTCACGAGCGGCATTTTAGAAGAGGCCGCCGAATCGATGATCGAGGAGCTTGACTGGGCGCTCCCGGTCGCTTCCGCCCTCTTCGATGATTACTGGGAGGCGTCTCTGGCGATGGGCGAGCGGATTGGATCGTGGGGTGACGATCAACCGGCTTGTTACATTGCTTCGGTCGCCGGGTCGCGGCCCAATTACTATGGCGATCTGCTCCGGGTGCTGGGCTGCGATGACGGGGACGTCTGCACGATCTTCGAGGCCTCCAAATTCCGTGAGTTCCTGTCGATGGAGAAGACCGATTACAGTTACGCGCCCCAGACCAGTTTTGAGGGCAACGTGCTGCGGGCCAACAGTCTGGCCCGGATCAATCTCATCGATGAGATGGGCACCCCCGTCGCGGACCGCTATATGTCGCGGTTTCACGGGGCCTTCGGACAGCCGGCCCACGCGATTATGCTTTTCGATCTGGCGCGGGGTGTCGAACTGGTCTACGCCATCGAACGAGCGGTGGAGATCCTCTCGGAGCCTCTGAGCGATGGGGATCCCAGCGTGCCGTACACGCTTCGCGATGGCGAGGGTTACGGTCTGGTCGAAGCCCCTCGGGGGCCTCTGATCCACCATTATGAGGTTGAGAACGGAGTGATCGCTCGAGCCGAGTTCATCATCCCCACGGTTCACAATATGCTGGCTATTGAGCGGGCGCTGCGGGTGGCTGCAGAGCGGTATGTCTCGCCGGATGAAGTGAAGTTGGAATTGGAGCGGGCGGTGGGGCGGGTGGTGCGGGCCTTTGATCCTTGTATCGCCTGCGCGACCCATTGATCCTCTGAACCGTCGTCAACAGCGGGGAGTCGAAAAGAATGGACCGGATACGGAAAGGGTTGGGACTTCTACTTGCGCTGAGTTTACTTCTGAGTGTTGCCGGCGCGGTGTGGGCGCAGGATTTGGCTGTTCACGTCGTGCAGCCGGGGGAGAATCTCTTCCGGATCGCGATCTACTACGGGACCACGGTCGACGCCATTCAGGCTGCGAACGCGATGGATTCCGTCTATATATATGTGGGACAGCGGCTGACCATCCCTGGATCTGCCGGCGTCACCCCACCTGAGACCGCCCTTACGCCTCCCGATCCGGGTGCTGAGGAGCCGACGCCGGTGCCGACGCCGGGCTCACCCGCACTCGATGCCCGGTCCTATGTGGTCCAGCTGGGCGATAGCTTGACGGGGATCGCAGCCAGGCTGAACGTCAACGTCTGGGACCTGATGATGACGAACGGCCTGGTGATGGGCAATCTTCTATACGCCGGACAGGAGCTGATCGTGCCGGGGGCGGACGCTGTGGAGGGCCCTATGGATGGGTCCCCACCCGAAGCGGAAGCCACTGCCACCCCTACGCCCGAGGCACGGGAAGGGGAGGCGAACGAACCGGAACCCGAGCCCGCGTCGACCGTCGGTACCTACACCGTCCAGCGCGGTGACACCCTGACCCGGATCGCGGCGCGCTTCGGCACGTCGGTCGCGTCGATCTCGGCGCTCAACGGAATTGCAAACCCCTCCGCTATCTATGTGGGGCAGACGCTGCGCCTCAAGGGAACGGCGCCCGCCCCGACCGGTGTCGGTCAGCTCATCGTCATCGATCTGTCGGAACAGCATCTTTACGCGTATCAGGGTGATCAACTCATCTATTCATTCGTCGCCTCCAGTGGGCGGGCCCCCACCTACACGCGCACTGGGGAATTCCGGGTCCAGAGCAAAATCCCCAATGCCTATGGATCCACCTGGAACATTTGGATGCCTTATTGGTTAGGGATTTACTGGGCGGGTTCGTTGGAGAACGGGATTCACGCCCTGCCGGAGACACCCGGTGGGCAGACGCTCTGGGCCGGCTATCTGGGCACGCCGATCTCCTTCGGCTGCATCGTCCTGGGTACCCAGGAGGCGCGGTTGCTCTATGAGTGGGCTCGTATCGGCACACCGGTCTCGATCCGGTACTAAAGCTGTGCGCTGAAATCCGGGTGGAGGATCTGAACTTGTAGAATCTCGTCGGTCGGTTATACTCCCTAATCAAACCGAAAACGGAGCGATAATACGCGACCTCCTTTCCTATGAATGATGACCGACAGGACCATGTGCCCAAAGGCGACGCGCCTGAGGGCCATGCACCTGAGGGTGACGCACCCAAGGGCGGTGCACCTCAGAATGGTGACCGTCTGCCGCAATCGGCGGTCTCTCACCGAGAAGCCCTCCGCAGGCGCCTTAAGCACTCCAATCTTGTGAATTATGCCCGTAACCTGGATCTCTTTGGCGTTAAGGGGGTGCACAGCCGCC
>CAYMAQ010000175.1:0-8261 GCA_964388385.1 uncultured Anaerolineales bacterium
CTCCTCATCTTTGGGAACATCGGACTTCAACTCGTCAATCCCCAGATCATCGCGGACTTCATCGACGCCATCCGGGCCGTGGAGGCCTACGGCGTGCTGATCTGCGCCGCTGGGCTCTTTCTGCTTGTCGCCGTCGCCCAGCAGGTCGTGTCCCTCGGCGCGACCATCGTCAGCGAGAACGTCGGCTGGACGGCGACCAATGCCCTGCGCCGCGACCTGGTCGCCCACACCCTGCATCTGGATATGAGCTTCCACAAAGCCAATACGCCCGGTGCGATGATCGAGCGTATTGACGGCGACGTCACGGCGCTCTCCGAGTTCTTCTCGCAGTTCGTGCTGCAGGTGCTCGGGAACGCCCTCCTCGTGCTGGGTGTGATCGGCGTGCTGCTCCGCGAGGATTGGCGGCTGGGTGTTATCGTGGCCGTTTTCTCAGCGCTGACGCTCTTCGTGCTGGCACGGCTCCGCAACGTCGCCGTCCCGCACTACGCCGCGGAGCGGGAGGCCACGGCGGTCTTCTTCGGCTTCCTGGAGGAGCGCCTCGCGGGCACCGAGGATATCCGTGCCAACGGCGCTCAGGCTTACGTGATGCGCCGCTTCTACGGCCTGATGCGCGATCACAGCTGCGCAAATCGCTCGAGGCCGGCTGGATGACCAACGTCGTCTTCAACGCCACCTTCATCCTCTTCGCCCTGGGCTCCGCCGGCGCCTTTGCGGGGGGGACCTATCTCTTCCGTCGTGAGTGGGTCACCATCGGCACCGTCTATCTTGTAACCAACTACACGCAGATGCTCAAACGCCCCCTGCGCACGATCACCTACCAGCTTCAACATCTCCAGCGGGCCGGGGCCGGGGTGGGGCGCGTCCGCGAGATTCTGGAGGCCGAGACCCGCTTCCCCACCGTTGTGCCGTCGGACGCGCGCACCCTGCCCTCGGATGCCCTGAGCGTCCACTTCGACGACGTGACTTTCGCCTACAACGACGAAGAAGTGCAGACCCATCATGAAGGTGAGGAAACGGTGCCGGGAGATGCGACGGCGGAGTCGGGCGACGTTCTGATCGACACGTCCGTCCCGGTACTCCACGAGATCTCGTTCGACCTGCCGTCAGGGGAAGTCCTGGGTCTGCTGGGGCGCACCGGCAGTGGAAAGACGACGCTCATCCGCCTGCTGCTCCGCCTCTACGATCCCGACGCGGGTGCGGTGTGCTCTGGCAGCGGGTCGATCATCTCCGGGAGCGCGGCGCCACCTGCATCGTCGTTTCCCATCGCCGTCCGGCCCTCCGTCGCGCCGACCGGATTCTGCTCCTGCAGGAGGGCCGCGTCCTTGCCGCCGGATCCCTGGACGACCTCCTGGCCCTCGACGAGATGCAGCGCCTCTGGCACGGTCATCTCACCTAAGCATCTGAAGGTCCGAAGCACTCCCGGATGCTGCCCTCAAGGATCGGCACCCTCGAGAAATGGGATCTGATTGTCACCTGTTCATCGATCGAGTGCTTTGCACCTGGCTTTTTAGGCATCCGCTTCCTGCAGTTCTTTCTCTGCTCTGAGCAGATCGCCAGATCTTCGGGCTTCAGACACACTACCTCTGCGGCGGCGTGGCTTCCGCTGCAATTTACAGCAAATCGAGTTGAACCCTCATCGCGCGCTCGATCTGCACCATCTCATCCTCACTCACGCGTCCGCCGCAGTCCAATAGCCGCTGTTTGCTCACCGTGGTTAACTGATCCGCCATTGCTTTGCCCGACTTGCCTTTGAAGGTCACCTTGGCCTCGCTTGGATAGAGCTTATCGACTCTGGACGTCAAGGGCACGACCTGCACGCGATTGAGGTGCCGGTTGGACGCATCATTGCTGACGATGACGGCGGGACGTCTTTTCCGGATCTCCCCGACCGAGGGATCGAAATTCACCCACCAAACCTCACCACGGTTCATCGCCCACGTCTCCTGCGGTCCCCTCTGCCCATGCCTGCCCCTCTGATTCCCGTTCTTCCTCGTTCGCCATCTCCCGATACGCGGCCTCCAGATCGGGATACAGCACGTGGGGGCGTACCAGCTCCTCGATGAAGTGGCTGATATGACCGGAGCCTACGACGCGATACAGGCCTTTGTATACCTCTTCGTCAATCGTAATCGTCAGTTTCTTCTGCATAGGTTTCCTCCATGCCTTTAACACGTGTATTACACGTATCATAGCTTGGATAGGGTGGAAAATCAAGACGTGGGCTTGGGTGATTACCCGTGAATCTCCTGAAATAAGATCATTTTCAGGAGATTCATCAAGTGCTTTGCACCGGGTTGTCGGACCCCCTGCTGCTGCGAGGCGAGAGGGGGGATGGGGATCGTCTGAATGACGCCTAACCGCGCCGTCCGCAGCAATGCTTGTATTTCCGCCCACTGCCACAGGGACATGGATCGTTACGCCCAACTTTGTCCTCCACCTGTACCGGCTGCTGAGGCCCGCTTGCGTCAACCGTGTCCTTGAACATCCGGTAGTGTCGCTTTAACCGATCTACGTAGGCTCGGTCCTCCAGGACCCTCTCGACTTTCTCCAGAAGGGTCGGTGCGAGATCCGATTGCCGGCTCATTGAGTTTAAGGCCGGACCCATCAGTTCGTCAAGCGCTTCTGGGTTGTCCGTTCCCAACCAGTCGCGATAAAACTCCCTGCTTTCCCACCCGTACATGATGACAGCGATAACGCTCTGTTTCTTCTCTGAGTACACGTTGAAAAACACCCGGCGGCAGTCGCAGTCAGGCTCATTGCAGTACGCCTCAATCAGCGTATAGTCATCTTCCGGCAGCTCAAGGTCGTTCATAACAATGAGGGTGCGCGTTTCTTCGGCGGCTACGTCCGGAAAGCGCTCATAAAACGGCTCGTATGGCATCTCTATACTCCTTTACCCGTGTGTCGCTCAATTTATAGGTCTGTGCTTGTACGGCTTTTGTTCTGCGGAATCCAAGTCAGAGTTCCGCTTGATTACGCTGTCTCACTGCAGCGATTTCCGTCAGAATCTCTCCCTCAGACATCCCATCCTCGACCGCCGGTAACGTGAACGTGAACGTGCTCCCGCGACCCACCTGGCTCTCGATGCCCACCTCTCCACCGAGCTTTTCCACGATCCGGCGCACGATGGAGAGCCCCAGGCCGTAGCCCTCGGCGCGGGTCTGGTCGAGCTGGGTGAACGGGGTGAACAGGTAAGCTTGCGCCTCCTCCGTGAGTCCCGCGCCGTTATCGCGCACCCAGAAGCGGACGGCCCCCTGGGCCGGGGCGCTGCGGTACCCCAATTCCACACGCGGGGGGATCCCTTGCTCAGGCTTGCCGCCGTACTTGATCGCGTTGCTGAGATAGTTGACCCAGATCTCCTCCACCCAGGGCCGGTGCCCCAACGCCGTCGTCCAGGCCTCGGGCATAACCACCTCGGCCTGATACTGCGCGATCAGAGGGGCGACCCGTTCGCACGCCTCCTGGGCGACGTGGGCGACGTCCAGGGGCTTCAGCGTCACCTCCCCCTTGCGCACCTCGGCCAGCAGCAGCAACTCGTCGACGATATTGTTGATCTTGTGTCCGATGTTGCTGATATTCTGGCTGAGTTGATGCCGCTCCTCCGGGGAGAGGTCGGCGTATCTCTCGGTCAAGAGATCGGCCGAG
This sequence comes from uncultured Anaerolineales bacterium, assembly GCA_964388385.1. Lineage (GTDB taxonomy): Bacteria > Chloroflexota > Anaerolineae > B4-G1 > SLSP01 > PWVB01. Next base: position 3,646 of record CAYMAQ010000175.1, read on the forward strand.
CCGAGCAGGGTGCCCAACGGACTTTTGATGTCGTGCGCCACGGTGTGGGCGAACGCGGTCAAATCCTCGTTGCGCGCTTCAAGGTCGTGGGAGTAGCGCTGCAACGCGGTGATCAGATCTGCCTCGGCGACCGCGAGCGCTACCTGTCCGGCAACCTGCTTGCCCCGCGCGATCTCCGTGGCGGTGAAGGTGTGCGGCTCACGGAAAGCGATCAGCGCGGCACCCAGCTTCCTGTCGCCGGCGATGAGCGGCAGTCCCAGCAGCGAGCGGTCCGGAAACGTCCTGCGGGTGCTCGAATCCAGATGGGGGGTATCGTGGACGTCGTCAATGGCGAGGGGGCGCCCGGTGCGCAGCACGGAAGCCGTGACCGTCGCGACACCGGAGGTGATCGGCGGCGTGTGCGGGTGGTCGGTCTTTCCGTCATAGTCTGCCATAGGGATCGTCCGCCCCGTTTCCTCATCCCAAAGGGTGAGATAGCAGCCGTCGGCCCCAAACAGATCCCCCAACCGCTCGGCGAAGACCTGCTGCATCGTCGGGATGTCCGGGGTTTCCAGCGCCGCGCGTGTGATGTCGTGGAGGAGGGCGAGGAAGCGCTCGCGGTCACGGATGGCTTCCCTGGCCCGTTCGCGCTCGGTGACGTCGTACAGGATCATCAGGCGGCCCTGCATACGTTGCTCCCGGTCGACGAGAGGCTGGATCCGCAGATCGTAGATGCGTTGCGCCTCCCCTTCGCTCAGGCGGATGTCGGTTTGGGCAGCCCCTGGATGGCGGTGGCGCTCGATGATGGCGGGCCAGTCGGGGAGCGCCCCGGTGATCGGCTCCCCCAGTGAGGCTGCGCAGGGGAGGATCCGCTCCGCAGCCGGATTGAACTCCAGGATCCGATCGTGAGCGTCCAGCACGATGACCGCATCCCGCATCTCCTCGATGACGGTGTTGTGGGCGACGGGCACGATATCCAGCAGACGGAACCGAACAATCCCCCACACGATGAAAAGGCCGCTCAGCGTCAGCGCGAAGGGCGTCAGATCCAGGTGGGGGACCGGATTGGCGCCTAGGACGTAGAGAATGTTAACCACCCAGGGGATGAGGGCCCCGATCAGCAGGATACCGACCTGGGCCCGATACTTGCGGGAAAATTGGAGGAGCTTGCCCACGAACAAAATAGAACCAAGCAGGATCAGGGTGTAGGCATAGGTGACGTGGACCCAGAACCAGGGTCCCCGGGTCACTTCCAACACCGTGAAGGCCCCGCTGGTGTTCAGCGTGGCCTCTGCAACCATAAGATGGTGATAGTCGTTTGTCCAGGCCAGCCCCGCCGTGATGACGGGGATGATGGACAGGAAAACGAGGATCCGGGGTTTCATGGGGTGGATCCGGTCGCCATATCGGAGCGCAAAGATCAACCAGGCCACCGGCACCACCACGATCCCTGCATATTGGACCTGGGCCCAGAAGAGTTTCGCGCCGATACGGGCGGCAAGCAATTCCAGCACATACGCGCCCGACCATTCGGCGAGGGCCAGCATAAGAAAGGTGAAGGATTTGGAGATCCGGCTGCGCTGCCAGGTGAAGACCGCCAGCCCCGTCGACAGAACGGCTCCGGCGATCATCGGTAACACGTAAAGCGTCCATTGATAGTGCATTGTCATCTCTCTGGCTTTCCGGTCGCTGCTGTTTCCCCTTGTATGTTCACAGTATAGGACGGAAATGCGGATATGGGAAGTGTCTAGGGCAATTGCAGTTAGGGCTCAAAGCCCCACGGCTCAGGGACGGTTTCGTTGCCAGATGCCCCCTTAGCCAGGGTTAAAATCGCCAGAGAAGGGGCTTTGAGCCCTTTCGGCCAACTGCGATTGCCCTAAGGACGTGTCCGATCCGGTCAGGGGCACGATGCGATTGACCATCCCCGCGTGCCGCCTATACTCAGCACACAATCAGCCGGGCGCCGGCCCAGATAAACAGCCTGAAAGGGGAGATCATGGACACAGCCCACGACGTGACGTTTTCCGAGTCGCAGCTCACCCTCGCCGAGCGATTCCTGGCGGCGTACAATGCGATCGACCGGTATCTTCGCGCGGTGATGCAGAAGCCGCCCACGCAGGGCTTCAGCAGCCTGGTGCGGGAGTACGGCTCCCATCACCCCCGGTGGCTGGACCGCGAGGGCAGCCACCTCTTCGCCTTCGCCGATCTGCGGAACGTGATCGTCCACAATAAGGTGGAGCCCTACCGGTATCTCTCCATCCCGCTGCCCGAGGTCGTCCGGGCCATCGAGGCGATCCGCGACCACTTACTCAACCCGGAGCGCGTCATCCCCACGTTCCAGGAGGAGGTGGTGACCGTGACGCCCCGGACGCCCCTCTCGGCGGTGTTGGCCCTCGTGAACGAACGCGGCTTTTCCCAGTTCCCCGTTTATGCGGACGGTCAGTTCTGGGGCTTGCTCACCGAGAACGGCATCACCCGCTGGTTGGCCCACTACCGCGTGAACACCGAAACGATGATCGAACTGAAAGATGAAACGGTCGAACAGGTCCTGACCCTGGAGGAGGATCGGCGCAATTGGGCCTTTGTCAGCCGGGACACACCCGTGGATGACGTCCTGGCGATGTTTGCGACGCACCCCCTGTTGGAAGCGGTTTTGATTACCCACAGCGGAAGTCCGGAGCAGGCGCCGCTGGGCATCATCACGGGATGGGATATCCTGCGGATGTAAAGCATCGAGGTGTGTAGGCACGGAAAAAAGCATACGTGTAGGCACGGAAAAAGCATACGTGTAGGCACGGAAAAAAACCAGGAAGTTGGAGATTAGGGCAAGGGAACCATTCGAATGCGCTGATCCTCCACCACGGCTGCCAAGATGCGCATTATGCTGTTTCCGGGAGCGTCAGCGGATAGACCTTTTCAGCCTTAAGCGTTGTACTTGCATAGTGCAAGCACGCACGGATATCGTCTTCGGTAAGGCCTGGATAGTTTGCAGTTATCTCAGCCTCCGACCATCCCTGAGCTAGAAGATCCAAAATGAAATCGACAGCCAGACGGGTTCCCTTTACAACCGGTTTGCCGGTTAGAACATCGTTGTTTACAGCAATCCGTTCCTGCCAGCGCATTGTTTCCTCCTGGTTCATAGTCACAAGACGTTCTCAAGATAATACCTCAGTCTTGGATTGAAGTCTATGTATCCGGTCACCCGGTCTCTCCTCTCAATCGCCGCACTCGGGGTGGGGTTCATTCAACCCCACCCCGATTATGTGAGTTTCGCCTCGTCTCACGACATGAACTGTCGTAAGAACCGGGCGCTCTGGCGCAGGGCTGCCTTGCGGCCCTCCAGCGTTGCTTCGTAAGCCCGGTCCTCCACCTCAATGCAGACGGGTCCGTCGTACCCGGTATCGGTCAGAATCGAGAAGAACATGCCCCAATCGATGTCACCCAACCCAGGGAGTTTCGGGGTGTGGAATTCCAGTGGGGTTGCGAGGATGCCCACCTCTTTTAACCGCCACGGATCCACCCGGACGTCCTTGGCGTGGACGTGGAAGAGACGGTCGGCGAACTCCCGCAGCGGCGTCAGGTAGTCAATCTGCTGCCAGATCACGTTGGAGGGATCGTAATTGAGGCCGAAGTGCTTGCTGGGGACCTCCTCGAACATCTGGCGCCAGATCACGGGCGAGTGGGCCATATTCTTGCCGCCCGGCCATTCATCGTCGGTAAAGAGCATCGGGCAGGGCTCGATGCCGACGCGGACGCCGTGATCCTCGGCGAACTCGATGAGCGACGGCCATACTTTCCGGAAGAGGGGCCAGTTGGCCTCCAACGTCTTGTGCCAATCGCGCCCCACGAAGGTGTTGGTCACGTTCACGTCGAGCATCGCGGACGCTTTGATCACCTTCTTGAGATGGTCGATGGCGACCTGTGACTCTTCGGGCACCGGCGAGAGGGGATTCGGATAGTAGCCCAGCCCGCTGATCTCCATATCGTACTTGCCAAGCAGCGTTTTAACGTCGGCTGCATCCTGCTCGTCGAAATCGGTCGCGTCGATGTGGGTCACCCCGCCATAGCGGCGGGTGGCCCTGCCGACGGGCCAGCACATCAGCTCGACGCACTCAAGCCCCACCTCCGATCCGACCTGCAAAACTTCCTCCAGGGAGAGATCCGGCAAAATCGCGCTCACAAATCCGAGTTTCATCTCAAAAGCCTCCTAAAATTGAATTGAGTTTACAGGATTGATGGTACTGAAGGATCGCTTGCTGGGCCTCACATCGCGATCCAAGGAGCCCGGTGGTTGTGTAAGCTGAGAGTGGCACGAAAACCGTCGCGTTTCCAACATTCTTGTTCGGCTGTATGTCTTCATTATAGTGCCCCATGGACGTCCGTGCAAGGTGGTTGGCCCGCAACTCTAGAGCGATCGCAGTTGGCCGCAAAGGCTCAAAGTACCCTAAAGGGCATCTTCGTCCCCACGCTTTAGGGATGGTTTCGGCGCCAAATGCCCCCTTAGGGCTGAAAGCTCAATAACTTCCACGTTTGGGGTGCTTTCTGCACCGCTTTCAGCTTGATTTCGCGGAAGTTATTTGATAGCCAATCCTTAGCAAAGGTTACTATCGTCAAAGAAGGGGCTTTGAGCCCTAACT
>CAYMAQ010000176.1:0-8227 GCA_964388385.1 uncultured Anaerolineales bacterium
GACATCGAACACCATCCTTATAAGCTGCTATCACTCCATCGCAGCGCATCGCCGGATCCTCTACGCTAACGCATCCACCGCAGTTCGTTCGATGACCAGCCCCTCTTTGTAGCGTGCCATAAACGCCGCAAAGCCCTCGACATCCTTAGGATCGGGCGCGATCGTCGTGCCGGTCTCGCCGGCAAAGACCTGGTTGTCGAGATACACTTCCAGGGGTTCATCCTCTGCCTTATGAAGCAGATAGGCGGCGAGCAAGGCGATCCCCCACGCGCCCCCCTCCCCCGCGGTCTCCATCACGGAGACGGGGACGTTCACCGCCGCAGCCATGATCTTCTGACCCACGACCTCGGTCTTGAAGAAACCGCCGTGACCCAGGACCTGGTCAAGTTCCACGTTCTCCTGCTCGAAGAGGATGTCCAGGCCGATCTTCAGCGCCCCGAGTGCCGAGAAGAGATGGACGCGCATAAAGTTCGCCAGGGAGAATTGGCTCTCGGGCGTGCGGACCAAGAGGGGGCGGCCCTCCTCAAGATGGGTGATGTGCTCGCCCGAGAGGTAATTGTAGGCCAGCAGATTGCCGGCGTCCGCATCACCCTGAAGCGCCTTTTGAAACAACATTTCGAACAACTCAGATTGGCCGATCTCCACACCCAGCGCGTCCGCAAATTCGTGGAACAGATCGACCCAGGCATTGATGTCGGAGGTGCAGTTGTTGCTGTGGACCATCGCCACCGGTTTGCCGGCGGGCGTCGTCACCATGTCGATCTCGGGATAGACCTTCGAGAGCGGCTGCTCCAGCACGACCATGGCAAAGACCGAGGTCCCGGCGGAGACGTTGGCGGTCCGCTCGGCCACGCTGTTAGTTGCCACCATGCCCGTACCGGCATCACCCTCGGGCGGACAGAAGGGAACGCCCGCCTGCAGGTCTCCCGTGGGATCGAGCCACCGAGCGCCCGCTTCCGACAGCGCCCCCGCGTCCTCTCCTGCGACGAGGACCTGTGGCAGGACTTCCTGCAGTTTCCAGGAGATGTCTGCGGCCTCGAGTTTTTCGTTGAACAGCCCAATCATGCGTTCATCGTAATCGTGGGTCTCGCTATCGATAGGGAACATACCCGAGGCTTCCCCGACGCCCAGAACCTTCTCCCCGGTCAGTTTCCAGTGCACATAGCCCGCCAACGTGGTCAGATGGCTGATGTCCGGGACGTGGGATTCCTGATTCAACATCGCCTGATAGAGGTGCGCGATGCTCCACCGCTGCGGAATATTGAACTGGAAGAGGTCCATCAGTTGTTCTGACGCCTGCCCGGTGATGGTGTTGCGCCAGGTGCGGAAGGGAACGAGGAGGTCGCCGTCCGCATCGAAGGCCAGATAGCCGTGCATCATCCCGCTGAAGCCGATGGCACCGATGGTCTGGAGCGAGGTGTGGTACGTCTCTGCGACCTCGTCCTTCAGCGCCCGATAGCTTGCCTGCAGGCCCGTCCAGACATCGTCGAGGCTGTACGTCCAGATCCCGTCCTCGTACTGGTTTTCCCAATCATAGCTTCCCGATGCGATCGGTGCATGATCCTCACCGATCAGCACGGCCTTGATCCGTGTGGAGCCGAATTCAATGCCCAGCGCGGTCTTTCCGCTCTCAATCGCTTGCTGCGTCTCGCTTCGATTCATGATCCTCTCCTTTGGTCGCTTGCTTTCTCTCCTTTACTATAGGCCCACCTCACGCTAGACGCAAGTCGTCTTGGCAGACAAAGAGCCCTCCGGTAAAGGAGAGCTCTCGACGTTCTCTGTCAGAGGGAGGATCCCCCGCTCGCTAGCGCGTCTGGAAGAACTCGATTACCTCGCCATTGGGCCCTTTGAAGAAGGCCACCGTCGCCTCCAGGTCGTCCAAACTCACGTCTTTCGGCTCCATCGTCACTTCGTAGCCGGCCTCGCGGACGGGCCCGATGGACGCCGCGGCGTCGGGTGTGGCGAGGGCGAGATGGACCAAGGGATCGGGGGTCGCGGGGCTGCCCACTGCCGGTGTATCCGCCTTAGGGGCGATCAACTCGATGTGGCTGCCATCTCCCACGTCGAGCAGCATCATACGGCCATCGTCGGGGCCGAACTCCGCGACGACCTGCATACCCAGAACGTCCCGGTAGAGGTGCAGGGACGCGTCCCAATCCCGCGTTTGGACGGTGATGTGGTGTAAGCCATTGGTTTTGATTGCGTTGGACATAGTCTCTCCTTCGGTTTGGCCATAGAGGTCAGCGTATAGTTTGGTGCGCACGTCATATTCCCAGAGATCATACACCAGAAGGGGGAGAGGGCAATTCTCTACCGGGCAAGGGGCGCTGCCCCTTGCCCGGTCAAATGCCGCAAACAGCGTCAAGAGACCGCTGCGATCAGGCAAGGTCGAAGCGGTCGAGGTTCATCACCTTATCCCACGCCGCGACGAAGTCGTTGACGAACTTCTCTTGACCGTCCGCACTGCCGTAGACCTCCGCGATGGCCCGGAGCTGGGAATTCGACCCAAAAATGAGGTCGACGCGGGTACCGGTCCACTTCCGTTCGCCCGTTTCGCGGTCAAGCCCCTCGAAGACGTCCCCATCCTCTGACATCGGCTGCCACGTCGTGCCCATATCGAGCAGATTCGCGAAGAAGTCATTCGTGAGCGTCTCGGGCTGCTCGGTGAAGACGCCGTGCTGCGACCCGCGGAAGTTAGCGTTCAGCACGCGCATGCCACCCACAAGCACCGTCATCTCCGGCGCGGTGAGCGTCAGGAGTTGCGCCCGATCGAGCAACAGCTCCTCTGCCGGTACAGCGTAGCTGGCTTTCTGGTAGTTACGGAACCCGTCGGCAGCCGGTTCGAGCGGCGCGAACGCCTCCACGTCGGTCTGCGCCTGCGACGCGTCCGTGCGTCCCGGTGCGAAGGGAACGGTAACCTCGTGGCCCGCGTTCTGCGCAGCTTGTTCGACGGCTGCGCAGCCCCCCAGGACGATCAGGTCGGCGAGGGACACTTTCTTGCCGTCGGACTGGGCGCTGTTGAACGCCTCCTGGATGCCCTCGAGGGTCTCAAGCACCTTCGCCAGCTGTAGAGGCTGGTTGACCTCCCAATCCTTTTGCGGTGCCAGGCGAATACGCGCCCCGTTTGCACCCCCGCGCTTGTCCGAGCCACGGAAGGTCGAGGCCGACGCCCAGGCGGTGGAGACCAGTTCGGGAATCGACAGATCGGAGTCAAGAATCTCAGCCTTGAGGTCGGCGATGTCCTGCACATCGATCAGTTCATAGTCGACAGCGGGGACCGGATCCTGCCAGATGAGCTCCTCCTCAGGTACCTCCGAGCCCAGATAGCGCGAACGGGGGCCCATATCCCGGTGCGTCAGCTTGAACCACGCACGGGCGAAGGCATCGGCGAACTCGTCGGGGTGCTCGTGGAACCGTTCGGCGATCGGCCGATAGATCGGATCCATCCGCAGCGCCATATCCGCCGTGGTCATCATGGTCGTCACCCGCTTCGACGGGTCGTGGGCCGCGGGGGCGAGGTCCTCTTCATCCACATTGACCGGGACCCACTGCCAGGCACCGGCGGGACTCTTCACCAGATCCCAATCGTAACCAAAGAGCATGTCGAAATAGCCCATGTCCCACCGGATCGGGTTGGGCGTCCACGCGCCCTCAATGCCGCTGGAGATCGTGTCGTCGCCCTTGCCGCTGCCGAAGTTGCTCTTCCAGCCGAGGCCCTGCTCCTCAAGGGGGGCGGCCTCCGGCTCGGGTCCGACGTGGGTCGCCGGACCGGCGCCGTGGCATTTGCCGAACGTGTGGCCCCCGGCGATCAGCGCGACCGTCTCCTCGTCGTTCATGGCCATGCGCGCGAAGGTCTCGCGGATATCGCGGCCCGAAGCGACCGCGCTCGGTTGGCCGTTCGGTCCCTCCGGGTTCACGTAGATCAGGCCCATCTGCACGGCAGCGAGGGGATTCTCAAGTTCGCGATCGCCGGAGTAGCGCTTGTCGCCCAGCCACTCGCTCTCGGTCCCCCAGTAAATATCCTCCTCCGGCTCCCAGATGTCTTCGCGGCCGCCGGCGAAACCAAAGGTATCCAGTCCCATCGACTCCAGCGCACAGTTGCCGGCCAGAATTATCAGGTCGGCCCAGGAGATCTTCTTTCCGTACTTCTGCTTGATGGGCCAGAGCAGCCGACGCGCCTTGTCGAGGTTGATATTATCGGGCCAGCTGTTGAGGGGCGCAAACCGCTGGTTGCCGGTGCCCGCGCCGCCACGGCCATCGCCGATGCGATAGGTGCCGGCGCTGTGCCACGCCATCCGGATGAAGAGCCCGCCGTAGTGGCCGTAATCGGCCGGCCACCAGTCCTGCGAGTCGGTCATCAGCGCATAAAGATCCTGCTTCACAGCCTCCAGGTCGAGGGTCTTGAAGGCCTCGGCGTAGTTGAAGTCTTCATCCATCGGGCTGCTTTTGGCAGTATGTTGATGAAGGATCCTGAGGTTCAACTGATTCGGCCACCAATCCCGGTTCGACGTCCCCTTACCGGATACCTGCCTGTTCGTTGCGCCCGTAACCGGGCACTTACTCTGTTCGTTCATCTCTACCCTCCAGTAGACAAAGATTGGAAACACCGCCCTTTGAACAAAAACCAGCGAAAGCCTACATCTCGGCCTGGCAGTCCGGACAGATACCGTAGAACGTCACCTGACGGCTCAAGACCTGATAGCCCGATGCGTCTTCAGGTGAGAGCCTTATGCCTTCGAAATCGTGCTCGATGTCGAGCAGTTGATAGCATTCGACACAATAGAGATGATGGTGCACATCACCGTTTGTATCGTAGCGTTGCCCACCCTCGCTCAGATCGCGAACCGGCGCCAACTCACCCAACTCGATCAACCCATGGAATGTATTGTACACCGTCGTGCGAGAAACGTCGGGCATCACTTCTCGGACGCGCTGGTACACGTCGTCCACGGTGGGATGACTGTCGTCGGAGGCGAGTAACTCCAGAATTACCCGTCGCTGCGGTGTGATTCGGAGTCCGTTTTGCCGGAATTTATCGAAGAGCTTCTCAAGTGATGTCACAGATTCGCCTTATCTGAACGCATAACTAATTTATAATCATTATAAATCAGAACGGCGCGTTTGTCAAGCAAGGTATCTGCCCAGTTCCGGCAAAGGTGGGCATATTTGCTTTGAGGGATCAGCGCGGACCTCTCGTCTTGTGGGCTGAGGACGCCGTAGTACAATGCATATCAGCGCAAGATCATTACAACATTAAGGAGGGACACCATCTTACGAGGGAAGCGTATGATCACAAGCTTGGGACAGAGCGTTATCATAGGGCGTTCCGCCCTATGGTCTGACCTCGCCATCCGGAAGTCGGCCCTGGCTCCGGGGGCCCGATACCCATGATGACGCCGATACAGGAGCTTCGCCCCGAGGTCGCCCGAACGCTGCTAGGCGTCTTCTTTGACATTGACGATACCTTCACGACGCACGGGAAAATCGGCCCGGATCCCTTTCAGGCCCTCTGGTCGCTCAAGGATGCGGGGTTGAGGGCCGTTCCAATCACCGGGCGGCCGGCGGGATGGTGCGACCACATCGCGCGGATGTGGCCCGTGGACGGGGTGGTGGGCGAGAATGGCGCGCTCTATTTCTGGTACGATCCGCAGGAGAAGAAGGTCAAGCGGCGGTTCATGGACTCCGACGCTGTGCGGGAGGAGAAACGGGAGCGCCTGCGCGCGGTGAGGGACGAGATCCTACGTGCGGTTCCGGGCACGGACGTCGCCAGCGACCAGCCCTACCGAGAAGCGGACCTGGCCATCGATTATTGTGAAGACGTGGAGCCGCTACCTCGGAAAGACGTAGAGAGGATCTGCAGCATCTTCGAGAAGCACGGCGCCACCTGCAAGGTATCGTCGGTGCACGTCAACGGATGGTTCGGCGACTATAACAAACTCGGGATGACCCAGCGCCTGGCACTGGAACAGTGGGGACTCACGTTGGACGATCACAGGGACCGTTTCATCTTCTGCGGGGATTCTCCCAACGACGAACCCATGTTCGAGTATTTCCCCTATGCCGCCGGCGTGAAGAACCTCCTCAACTTCGTCGACCAGATCACGCACCTCCCCGCCTACATCGCAAGCCGAGAGGGCGGCGAGGGTTTCGCCGAAATCGTGCAAACGATCCTGGACGGTCGAGGCTCCAAGTAGCCTCTCAAGAGTCCAACAACTCTGCACAATCTTCTAACAGACGCAGCCCACCGGCACATTGACACCGGCAGGAAGCGCGTCCGAGGGTCGGGCGTATGAAGGGCACATGAAAAGGAGAGACCATGACTCAGCAGAACTCCCCATCCCACGATAAAGGGGAAACCCCGGTACCCACATACCGGGTCCGCGTCGACATCCGCGAAACCGAGCCGCTGCGGCCGGTGTGGCGGTACGTCGGGTACGATGAGGCGAACTATACCTACACGCCGCAGGGTCGGGCGTTGTTGGACAAGCTGGGACGGATGGGCGATGCGCCCACTTTCATCCGCTGCCACTTTCTCCTCTGCACCGGCGAGGGACAGGGCGCGGCGAAATGGGGGTTCACCAACGTCTACCGGGAGGACGACCAAGGCCGGCCCGTTTATGACTGGACCCTCATCGACCGCATCCTCGATGCCATCGTCCAGGCGGGATGCGTCCCCTTTGTCGAACTGGGCTTTATGCCCGAGGCTCTGACCTCGGCCCCGGCAGGCGCACCCTATCCGGGTAATCGCGGCAGAGGGTGGCGCTACCCACCCCGCGACTACGGGCGCTGGATGGCCCTCATGCGGGCGCTGGCCCGCCACTGCCGCGACCGCTATGGCCTACGGGAGGTCAGCCGCTGGTACTGGGAGCTCTGGAACGAGCCCGACATCTCCTATTGGGCCGGCACCCCCGAGGCATATCACCGCCTCTTTGACTATACCGAGTGGGGCATCCACAGCACCCTGCCCCAGGCGAAGCTGGGCGGACCGGCGACCACCAGTCCGGGCCATGACAACGCCGGACGCTTCCTTCGCAGCTTCCTCACGCACTGCACGGAGGGCGAGAACGAGATCACGGGCCAACGGGGGACCCGCCTGGACTTCATAAGCTTCCACACAAAGGGAGGCGGATATGGGCGGGAACCTGACGCGCCCAAGAAGACACCCACCCTGGCAACGCTCTTCGGCCACATCGATGCCGGACTTGAGATCGTACGCGCGTTTCCCGAGCTTCGGCAGCACGAGATCATCCTTTCGGAGTGCGACCCCGACGGCTGGGCCGCGGGCACCACGGCGGATAACCCTAACCTCTTCTACCGAAACACGGAATACTATGCCAGTTACGTCGCGGCGGCAGCGTGCCACCTGGTGCATGCATACGATAACAGCGGACCGCGCGTCGACGGGATGCTGACGTGGGCCTTCCAGTTTGAGGGCCGCGATACCTTTGCCGGATCCCGAGCGCTCAGCACCAACGGGGTTGACAAACCGGTCCTCAACGTCTTTCGCCTGCTGGGCCGGCTGGGCCGCACGAAACTCTCGCTGGCGGTCGATCCCACTCCGGCGATGTCGGCAGCGATGGATGTGGGCACATCCCCCGCCCTCACCGGCATTGCCGCCGGCGACGCGGTGAAAGGGGTCCAGCTCTTACTTGTCGCTCACCACGACGATTGGGATGTCAAGGCCGAGGTCGACGTTGAGATCGAGGTGGCGGGGCTTTCGGGCCGGGTTTATGAGGCCGTGCGTTGGGACCTGGATCGCGACCACGCCAATGCCCACACGGCGTGGGTTGAGATGGGCCGCCCCCGATCCCCCGACCCCGCGCAGATGCGGGCGCTGCAAGCGGCGGCAGCGCTTCACCCGGAACCGATGGCACGGCGCGAGATCCAAGAGGGTACACTAACCCTACCCGTCAGGATGCGTGCCCACAGCGTCCTGTTACTCGAACTCCGACCCCATCCGGGCAAATGCATCTAACATACCCATCAACTTGTACTTGCGGCTGTGCCGATCGCGGATCTCACCCAAGTATGCCCACCAGTCGGCCTCACGGCCCGCAGCCTGATAGGCCCTACGCGCTCGCTTCAGCCAGTTTACCGCGTGGTGGTAATACTTGGACTGCCCGGGTTCGATGATACGTTCCGCCTGCTGGCGCGCGTTTTCAATCACCCACGCCGGACGATGTTCCACCACGGCGTCCATAACCCGCTCGAGGAGATCGTAGCCCAC
>CAYMAQ010000177.1:0-8220 GCA_964388385.1 uncultured Anaerolineales bacterium
GTCTGATCACCCCTACATAAAGCGTTTCTGCATCTCTATGGATATCACGACACTGAGAAATTTAGTGTCCCTAACGGATCGGATAACCCATTTTTGGCATCCCGCCACGGGTTATTTTTGCCGTTTCAGCAGGCTCATCACCAGCTGACGGATCATGACGTGAGCCTGGCCCTGGCCCCCGGATTCATCCAGAGCCGCCAACGCTTCCCGGTGATAGCGTTCAACCTGAGCTGCCGTATAGACGCGGCTTCCTGCTGTTTCCAACAAGGAGAGCGCATAGGCGACATCCTCACTCGCTAAGTCCGGTTTATTGAGCAGAGATCTCAGCTCGTGGCTGTGTTGTGTGCCATAGATGATTGGGAGCGTTTTCTTGTGTTTTAGAATATCGGATCCTACCGGCTTTCCTGTTCTGTCGGGGTCTCCCCAGAGTCCCAGCAAATCATCCTGCATCTGAAATGCTTTTCCAAGTGCGATACCAAAGGCGTGTAAACGATCACGTTTCTCCTCAGAGACACCCGCAATGATCCCTCCCAGCTCACTTGCCAGGCCAATCAGCGCTGCGGTTTTTCCCTCGACCATCGCGAGATAGTCGGATTCAGAGACCTCTTGTTGGGTTTCGAATGCGATATCTCTGCATTGTCCTTCCGTGATCAAGAGTGTGGCGTGCGTATACCTTTCAAGCGCTTTTATCACCCGGTTAGCGGGCAGAGGAGGGTTTTGACTGCCCAAATTGATCAGAGCTTGGTACGCCAGTGTAAAAAGGGCATCTCCAGCATTAATCGCCTGAGGAACTCCCCAAATTGACCAAAGCGTGGGTCTGCCCCTACGACGTGTATCCCGATCTTCGATATCGTCGTGGATTAATGTAAAATTGTGCAGCAGTTCTATCGCCGCAGCGGCGGGCAGCGCGTGGCGCCACGCTTCGCCTTGGGCCTCTGTCGTTAATAGGAGTAGGAGGGGGCGAAGGCGTTTCCCGGCGTCAGAGGCTGTAGGTTTGAAGTGGGCGTCTACCCATCCAAGATGATAGTGCAGCAGGTTATATATCAGGCTCGGACTGACCGCGGATGGGGAAACCACGCGTTGCATCTCCTGCTCTAACGGGGATAAATAGCGTTCGATCGAATCCACAGATATCTCCTGTTTATGGATCTGGTGATGAACAACAGAAACGTTTCTGTGTTTCCATGGGTGTTGTGAAAACGTTTATTGTTTCATGTTCGGATCGATAGTCATAGATAGATCAGATCAACACATTTCAAGGCTTCAATGGCATCGACTCCTGTGACAAACATCGCGATCTGAATTTGTTTTTGGATAATGGTCAGTTGATCCATCAACGCTTGTGAGGACAACGCGGCGGCTCTTAAAAAGACATTGCCGAGTGCAGCCAAATCGGCTCCTAATGCCAGAGACTTGGCGATATCGATTCCTGTTCGGAGTCCACCACTGGCAATCAGTGGGAGATCGGGTAGCGCTTGGCTCACCTTTGTGATGGCCTTTGCCGTTGGAATTCCCCAATCTCTGAAACTCGCAGCGACCTCACGCTGTATACGATTTTGGCTGCGATACATCTCAACCTGGCTCCAGGAAGTACCGCCAGCGCCAGCTACATCGATCGCGGCAACGCCTGCGTTCCATAAAGCTCGTGCGGTTGCTGACGAGATTCCCCATCCCACCTCTTTTACGATGACCGGGACGGACAGTTGGCGACATAGATTGTCGATCTTCTGTAACAGTTCAGAAAAATGGGTATCGCCTTCCGGTTGTAGTGCTTCTTGCAAGGGGTTCAAGTGCAAGTATAGGCCATTGGCCTCCGAGATGTCAATAAGCTGGCGGCAGGCACTCAAATCGAAGCCATAGTTCAGCTGAACAGCTCCGATATTAGCGAAAATTGGAATCGTTGGTGCATGTTTTCGGATCTGAAAGGTCCAAGCGAGGCTTGGTTTTTCTAACGCTACGCGCATCGAGCCAAGCCCCATTCCAATGCCAAAAGCTTGGGCTGCTTCAGCGAGAATACGGTTGATGCGAGCTGATTTTTGGCTTCCGCCGGTCATCGAAGCGACCAGGACGGGCAAGGCTAAATCATAGCCGAGAAAGGTGGTCGAGGTGTCAACATCTTTGAGGTCGATCTCCGGAAGCGCGCGATGAACCATCTGGATGCGCTCCAGCCCATTCGTCAACCGGTCGAAGGAGACATCCTCCTCCAAGCTTATGCGAAGATGTTCATCTTTTCTGCTCTCTGTAAGATGAGCGGACATAAGCCCCCTAGTTTTGAAAATGTGACATTATTGATGACTTGAAGGGAAGCGCGCAAGCTTGACCGATAAGACTATCAAGGAAACTATACTCCAACTTGCTATATTATCAAATTTCATGATTCATAGTTGGCCCGGGTTTTGTGGGCTCCATGACTGATCGCTGGTCAGGTATCGAAAAAAGAGAGATAGTTGTGATCGGATTCATGAGTAAAAACATAAGAACGGTCAGCGTCAGCCTTGACATTTGCTCTATCATCATTACAATCTATTGTATATGTCAGGCGCGATAGGTTTATTATTTGGATGCCTTGGACGGTCTGAGTGTTTTGTCATTTAGGTTGCTGGGGTCGATCTTAGGGGGATTGACCTTATGCTTTCGGTTCAATTTGGGTATGGTGTCAGTTATCGTTTTTAGGAGGCGGATGATGAGTGAGCAGGTGTTTGAAAAGGTCAAAGACATTATTGTGGATATTCTGGTCATCGATGAATCTGATGTTGCGCCGGAAGCCAAATTTCGGGAAGATCTGGGTGCGGATTCACTCGATCTGGTCGAGTTAATTATGGCTTTTGAGGATGAATTCGGTGGACGTATCTCCGATGAGGACGCCCGGGACATCACCACGGTTCAGGATGCGGTGAATTACATATCTCAGGAGATGCAAGGCAGTTGATCGGATTGCTCGCTCGAATCAACGCAAAGAGAATAAAGGCCACCCTCCCGTGGTGGCCTTTTCGGCGTCAGCATCACGATCTAATCCGTCAGGATGGATAGACAGGGGCTCTGTAATATTTAGAAAATGCTCTAATTAATCCTTGACGCGAAGGGGTATAGTGTGCTATAATTGCAATGTTGTTGAGACACGGAGGAGATCCGTGCAATGATAAATCTGAACCTTTCAAAACTAACGCACGCAGTGCCAGGGCGACAAGTTACCGCTACGCTGGATCTGGGTGAGTTAGAAGTCGGTGATCTTAGCTTATCTTACTTAAGAGGCGAACTTGAGTTCACGCGTGTAGTTGATGGCATTCTTGTCGTTGGTACACTTGAAACCGAGATTCAGACTCTGTGTACACGTTGTTTGTCCCCCCTGAAGTTGCCTGTTAGTTTGGCACTTGAAGACACAATTGGCCTCCCCAACGCCGAGACCACTTCTGAACGTCCGGTTCGTGTCAATGAAGAAGGTTGGGCTGACTTGACCCCTCTCATTCGGGAGTATGCGTGGTTAGCTTTACCCCTTAATCCGCTTTGTTCAACAGACTGCAAGGGCCTCTGTCCTATCTGTGGCGGTAATCGCAACCTTGAAGCGTGTATGTGCGAAGAGACTGAAGAGATAGACCCGCGCTGGGAGGCTTTGCGGGATCTTCTATAGCATTTGGAACCCAGCGTCATCTCGTGGCATCGATTGACAGCGTTGTTTGGTAGTTTACAATTCAAGGAGGCCTATGGACATCATTGGTGAGTTATTGGAGAAGGCTGAGGCTCAAGGGTCTCTCACTGTAGATGATGTTCTACAAGCTTTGGCGGCAATGGATGGCAATCAATCCCTCAAGGAGGTTTTAACTCATCTGCGAGAAGCAGACGTGGAAATTGAGGCGGGTGTTGATCATGACTCCGAACTCAACACTTCTAGCGAAGACATCGAGTGCTGGGATGATGATATGCATACTCTTGATGGGATTGGGGTCGATGACACTGTTGCGCTTTATCTACGGGAAATGGCTCGCGTTCCTCTCCTCTCAAATGAAGAAGAGGTGACGCTGGCAAAGAAGATCGAGCGCGGGCAGGAAGCCAAGCGGATGCTGGAACGGGATGGTCATACTTCAGAAGAGCGCACTTGTCTTGAGCAGATCGTCGGAGAGGGTATTGCTGCTCGCGATCATCTCATAAGAGCTAACACCCGATTGGTTGTCAGCATTGCGAAGAAATATATGGGGCGTAATGTGCCGTTTCTCGATCTGATTCAAGAGGGCAATCTTGGCTTAATGAAAGCTGTTGAGAAGTTTGAATATCAGCGTGGATATCGCTTCAGCACCTATGCAACCTGGTGGATTCGTCAGACGATCACGCGGGCGATTGCCGATCAAGGGCGTACTATTCGGGTTCCGGTTCACATGAGCGATCGTATTCGTCGGCTTTATCGTCGTGCCCAGGAGATTGAACAGGAGCGCGGGAAGCGCCCGACGCCAGAGGAATTGGCCGAGGAATTAGGCATCGAGCCTCGCAAAGTTCAGTGGATGATGAGAGTTTCGTGGAAGCCTTTGAGCCTGGAGCGCCCGGTTGGAGAGGACGATGACAGCGAACTGAGTAACTTCATTGAGGATGATCAGACGCCCACGCCTCCCGATACTGCGTATCAAGGCATGCTTCGAGATCGCATCGAAGAAGTTTTGGCGACCTTGAATCCACGGGAGGTTCGAATTCTTCGTATGCGCTTCGGCCTACATAATGGTCGGAGCTACACACTCGAAGAGGTGGGGAAGAAGTTCGGCTTGACGCGAGAGCGTATACGTCAAATTGAAGGGCAGGCGTTGCGTCGACTGCGACATCC
Organism: uncultured Anaerolineales bacterium; assembly: GCA_964388385.1. Taxonomy (GTDB): domain Bacteria; phylum Chloroflexota; class Anaerolineae; order B4-G1; family SLSP01; genus PWVB01. Next base: position 4,808 of record CAYMAQ010000177.1, read on the forward strand.
GAGTCGAAGTCGAGATTTGAAGGATTATCTACGATGATTTCTCATCTTTGATAAACTTGATGCTGTCGCCGTGGCGCATAATACTGCCCTGTCCCACCTCAAAGAGCCGGGGTTGAGTCCACTAACTTCTCTCCTGGCACACCATCAGAGAATCAGAGAGGGCGCGCACGAGCTGAACTCGGCGCGCCCTCTCTCTCCGCCCCCTCAAGGAAACGCTATAAATTCCTCATCATGGTGCCGAGAGCTAGTAGAACGAACCCGGCTACTACCAGCCAGAAAGCGTATTCGGCGAGCGCTGGGATGCTTCCTAGCGTTGCCAGGACCCCGAGTGCGGCCAGGCCTACGGCAATCCAAAACGTGACGACTTTGGGTGCATTGAGTCTCATGATCTTATCTCCTGTCTTGTTGAATGAAGCACGATGAAATTACGGGTTGATGCCTTCCAGTTCCTGCCTTGAGTGCTACCCTCCTTCCAGGACCGCTATGCCTCGTTTGACAGACCCGGTGAGCCGATGAGCACGGCATACCGCAGGCCATAGGAGTCGCTAACCACCACGGGAAGTCCATTGAGCGCCGCGGAGAGATAGTCCAGCACGTCCTGAGCGGCGTAGTCCTCCGGGGGTTGCAGCGGGCTGACCTCCAAGACGACAAACAGCCAGGCATGTCCTTGTTCCGTCTCCGTCAGGACAAAGCGGCTGATGAACGGGCTCAGCCCGCGTTGCGCCAAGATGCCTGGGATCGCCCGGGCAACGTATCGGGCCGCGGTAAGGTAACGCTTGGCGCTCATGGTTGGGTTTCCTCCTCCGTGCGCAATTTGCGCTCGGCTTCGGCAATCCAGTCGACGATAGATGGCTCGGACGGATCGACGATCTCTATCTGTTGCGTCTCATCGCCAACAAGCTGAGGACGGTGGCGCAGGTGTGGGTCCTGCTGCTCCAGACGGCGGTCGAGGGCATCGAGATTCACGATCGTGCCATCTGTGAGAGACTGGGGATTCCGGTTGTCATTCCCCCGCGGGTTACGCAGGCGAAACTCCAGCGCCGGCAAAAGCCGTCGGAAGGCGATCACCCCGCCCGCGATGAGCAGGACGATGATCAGGGTTGATAGGATGGCCCTCACCGGGGTGACTACAAACTCTTCCCACCAGGCCCGTCGCTCACGTTGCTCCCGATCTCGTACAATGTAAGCCTCGATCGCCGCCTCCGGGGTGGCCGTCAGTGGATATGCGGTCAGTGTGGCCTGCGCCTGGGCCGTTCCTGCGGCATGGACATCCCGAATCGCTTGGGCTTGTGCAGTCTGCGTGACGTTCAGGGCGTAGGCGGCATACGTAGCTGTAGCCGCGTGACTCTCAGCCGTGGCTGCCACAGCCCGGCTTTGGGCAGTAGCCGTGGCAGCTTGGCTTCGGGCGGTGGCTTCAGCATTTTGCGCCGTCCGAGTCTGCTCGATGATGAATCGCTGGGTGGCGGCAGCTTGGGCCATGTTCAGGCTGACCTCGGTAGCCCGGATGGACAGTTCCATCAACTGGCGCTGGTTATGATCTATGGTAGCTTGCGCCGCGACATCCGCAGCCTGGTCCCGGTTCAGGCTGACCACGGTGGCTTGATGGGATAACGCCATTATCTCGCTCTGACCAGCCGCCAACGTAGCCTGCGCAGCAACATAGGCTGCTTCCTGATCATAGTCGGACAATGGTGAGGGTGTGCCCGGTGGGAGCGGTGTGGTGTTCACACACGCCAACAACGCCAGAAGCATCAGGGGTAGCACCGTTGCGATCAATCGCTTGTTCATCGGGAAGCCTTGTGGCTGCGTTAGCCGGGTCCGTCACACAGGATGCCACGGACCCGGCATGCACTCACAGCGCAAGCTGGTCACACCACCCCAAGGAGGTTCAAGATGATGAGGATGACGGCGATGACGACCAGCAGGTGGATCCAACTGCCGGTTTTCGGAAATCTTGGGCTGATGCTTCCACCGAAGAAGCCAAGCAGCCAGAGCACAACCAGGATGACGATGATGGTCCACAACATAGGTTTTCTCCTTCTATATGGTTATCTGATAGTTACTTATCGGTTGACCGAGTGGGTTACGAGCAAAAGCCGGTGATTCTACATACCCGGCGATTAGCTATGGACGGCTTTCCCCAAATCCCTGAGGCTGTCACCTAAATGGTCCCTTTGCTCATCAATGGCATCTTGTCCGCGTTGCTGCAGGTCATCAACCTGTTCAGTCACGTCATCTGTGATCTCCTGGGCCTTGGTGCGGACTTGTCCCGTCGTCTTGTCCATGGTCCTGACGAACTGCTTGCGCAGTTGCTTGCCCTTTTTCTCAATGCCAGCGCGTGTCTTTTTCCCCGATTGCGGCGTCAGCAACAGCATCGTTCCGGCGCCCACCAAGCCTCCTGCTAGCAGGCCGGCTAGAAAGCCTCCCAATTGACTACCGTTATTCTGGTGGCTTTGCTCGCTCATCTTGTACTCTCCTTTGCGACTGTCTGTGGTGGGGCAACAACGGCCCACTCGGGCCGTTGTTGCCCCACGTACCCCTATCCATTCTGGGTGGTGTGTGTCGTCCTCTCGGTGCCTGCGTCCGTCTGCTCCCGCGTTGATCGCGTGACCGTGCGCCCGCGGGGGCGGTTCACAACGATTCCGATGATATAGACGATACCCCAGAAGATCAGGGCATAGATGGCCATCGCGATGAGGGTCGTCAATTCAAGAATTACGCCGCCGGTCGCGGGCGTGCTTACCAAAGCTTCGAACGGTGCCACGAAGGGCCCCGTGATCCCATAGATAAAAGTGGCAAAGCCGGCGTCTGGGTTGGCCGCCATTAATTTCAACAAGAAGCGCAGCCCCAGCAGAATCTCCAAGAGCGCCAGAATGCCCCAGACAATCTGGAGGACCATCGCGGAGCGCTGCCGCCGCTCGGCGGCTACATCGTGAGTCACGTGCTCGGTCGCCGTGTAGCCCGGTTGTTGGGTGACCACCGTTTCCTCGCGCCGGTCTACAGCTTCTTCATTGGTGTGTGGATTTACTTGCATATTATGCCTCCTTGTACTTCTGAGTGTGACTCCTATTTGGGTGTAGGGGGTGACACACTATTAACCCCTAAACCAAACGGGGCCTCTGCCGGTGTTAGATCGCCATCACAGCTACCGTCGTCGCCTGCTCCCGCGGAAAAGGCGAATGATTGCCAGCAGGATGACGGCGCCCAGCAGCGTAACGAGCATCGTTGGAATCGTGATCGCATCGTTGATGGTCCCGATATTTAGGATGGGGCTGAGGAGGTAACCCGCCAGGAATGCGCCCACGACGGCCACGACGATATTGAGCAGCAGGTTTGAGCGGTCATGCATCAGCTCGGTAGCCACCCAACCGATTATCGCTGCAACGACCAGATAAATTAGAATGTTCATTCTC
>CAYMAQ010000178.1:0-8165 GCA_964388385.1 uncultured Anaerolineales bacterium
TGGTAGGCTAGACTAAGGCCGGCGGCACCGCCCCCTGTCAATATGGCATCGTAATGCTGGGCATCGTAATGCTTGGCATCGCAATGCCCAGCACCGTAAGGCTCAGCATCGTAATGCTTGGCGCGCATCAGTGGGAGTCGACCCCAGGAGCGGTCTCATCCATATCGAACGCTGCCAACTCCTCCAGCGGCAGATAGAGCCGACCCATACTCCAATCCTCGGATACGTCTTGAAGAATGTTCGTGAGCTGGAGCGCGATGCCGAGTTTGACCGCGTAGGGAATCGCCACGGGTCCGCTGAAACCAATGATATACATAGCCATAAGACCGACGGTGGAAGCTACGCCGTAACAGTAAGCTGCGAGCTCTGTGAAAGTCTGATACCGGGTCTGATGCAGATCTCGCGCCACACCTTCGATCAGCTGTCTTGCATAGATATATGGAATATTGTACGTAGCTTGCGTGTCGGTCCATGCCAGGACAAGGGGATCGTCACAGTTCGGTGAAGGATCGGTTGCTGCTGTGGCCCAATCTGCCAGGGCTGCCTCCGCCTCTTGTGGGGTCTGGTCGCCAAGTCGATCGATGAGGTCATCACTCGTCCGGCAGAATGCGTAGAGGGCACGGGCCGCACGACGCTTCGCCGGGGTTAAAAGCCCTGAGGCCATATGGAAGGTGCGGCTGTGCCGGTAGGTCATCCCCTCGCACGCTTGATAGGAACGGGCGATCTCGTCGTTTGCCCGTTCCGTGCATGCTTGATCCGCCTTGATCTCACTGTTCTCATAGCCTTGGTAGGCTCTCTGCAGAAGCTCTCGCTCCCAAGGCGTGGTGTTGACACTCATCTATATGCCCTCGCTTGCTACGACTCCGGTGCGGGTTGGTGGGGGACCCCAAAGATATTGCTGATTCGATCACTATTGTAGCCCGCATCTGACGACATTACAAAATTCTGAAGGACAGCTCACCCCTGTAAAAGGGCTTATCAAGTCGTTGCCTCATTCGGCATTTTTCCTGTTTTCCGTATAATTGGGGTGAGGGGTGTTCGCTACGCGTGTTTTCTGTTGACACGATCGTCTGTATTTGTTGGGTTTGACTTTGAAAATTAGGGTTGAATTCCTATGGCTTCTGGCATTCTGGCGCGTTTGCTCGTGGGCTTTCAAACTTTTTCAGTGTTTGTGAGGGGCATTCGGCTGGCTTTGAGCGCGTTAATCCTCCCTCAATCTGACGCCCGTCATGTGGCGGGTGATGTCGCAGCCCATAATCTTGACCCCCGCATCGCGCTGGATCGGGCATTGCGGGAGGGCAATCTGCGCTTCTGGCGAATGGCTGATACGGCCCCGATTATGATCTGGATGTCGGATGCAGAAGGTGGGTGCATCTATTTTAATCAACCCTGGTTAGAATTCAGGGGCCGCACGCTTCAGGAGGAGTTTGGGGATGGTTGGGCGGAGGGTGTCCATCCCGACGACCTCGTGGCGTGTCTGCGGATATATCGTGCCGCGATCAAAACTCAGACCGCCTTTGAGATGGAGTACCGCTTGCGGCGCGCCGATGGCTCCTATCGTTGGATATTGGACAAAGGGACTCCCCGTTTTCGGCGGGATGGCAGCGTGGGTGGATTTGTCGGCGCATGTACGGATGTCACGCCTCTGAAGCAGGCTGAGGCTGCGTTGAGGGAGAGCGAACATCGTTTCCGCGCGCTCTATCACGGGATTACGGATGCGTTATTTGTCCATAAAGTGGGGGATGACGGATCGGTAAGTCAGTTTCTTGAGGTCAATGATGTCGCATGTCAGCGCCTGGGTTATACGCGGGATGAGTTGCTCGCGATGACGCCGGCCGATATTGACGAAACGGACAATGACGTTGATATCGTCGGCTTAACGAAGCGGGTGGCTGCGGGTGAGGACGTCACGTTTGAACAGGTTCACATCGCGAAGGGTGGACACCCCATCCCGGTTGAAATTCACGCGAAATCCTTTGAACTGGAAGGACAGCCTGCGGTGATCTCCATCGTCCGGGATATCACGGATCGTAAGCGCGCAGAGGCTCAGGCAGCACGTGAGGCAGAACGGGCTGAGGTACTTCTGCGGATGGCGAATCGATTGAGCGGTTATTCTACCCTCGACGAGCTGCTGAGCGCAGTCTGTGAAGAGAGTCGACAAGCGCTGGGTCTGCCCGGCAGCGTGGTTCTCTTACATCAAGCTGAATCCAGGGAATTCACGCTGGCGCAATCCAGTGGCCTCTCAGATTCGTGTAGGAACGCACTGCGACCCGCAACATACGAAGCGTTCCGCCCCTTAACGCGTGAGGAGGTCTTTGTCATTTCAGATGCGACCCTGGGTCTCGATGCAGTCGATGGCGCCCTCTGTGGTGAGCAAGGGGTTTGGGGCCTTGTGGGAGCCCGCATTGTGTATAAAGACGAGCTCTTGGGGTGCCTGATTGTCTACACCGCAGATAAGTCGGACCCGTTGGGTCCAAACGAACTTGCATTGCTGCGCGGTATCGCCGATCAAGCCGGGCAGGGAATTATCAGTGCAAGGCTTTTCGATCAACTGCGGAGCAGTCAGCAGCGGTTGGGGGATCTTTCCAAGCGCCTGGTTCGCGCCCAGGAAGTCGAGCGCCGTCATCTGGCCCGGGAATTGCACGATGATATCGGGCAGGTCCTGACGATGATTAAGCTCAACCTTCAGTCGATCGACCGCGATGCTTTGGAGATACAGGCGGCGGAGTCTCTTCAAGCGAGTCTGGTCGCCGTAGATGACGCGATTCAACGCGTGCGGCATCTCTCCCGAGATCTGCGCCCCTCGGTCCTTGACGACCTGGGCTTGGTCCCGGCGTTGCGTTGGTTCGTTGATCAGCAGGCCCAGCAGGCGTCCTTCGAAGCCGTTTTCCGTGCCGACGTCTTAGAGGGGCGGCTGCCCTCGAATTTGGAGAATGCTTATTTCAGAATTGTGCAAGAGGCGATGACCAACGTCGTGCGTCACTCGCGAGCTGAATCCGTTTTCGTCGAATTGTGTCGGGAGGGGGATGCATTGATCCTGACGATTTGGGACGATGGGGTGGGTTTTGACCTCGATCGGACGCTGCTCGGCGTGGCTGAAGGGCGAAGTTTGGGTTTGCTGAATATGCGTGAGCGTGCATTACTTATCGGGGGGAGTTTTGACGTAAGGTCGGAACCTGGAGAGGGCACCGAGATCACGGTTCGTGCGCCGCTGACTGCGTCTTCCGGTATGCCCACGATAGAGCCGATGGGTGCGGACGTTCGGTCGTTTGATTAATGGCATAAGGATAAGGTGGATATGAATCCGTTGCGCGTTATCGTTGCTGACGACCACACGTTGGTCCGAGCAGGTTTCTGTAGTCTGGTCCGGCATATACCGGGTGTTGAGGTTGTCGCCGAGGCGCAGGATGGGCACGAAGCCCTGGATTTGATCGCGGAGCACCGTCCGGATATCGTCTTGCTGGACATCACGATGCCGCGCTTAAACGGATTGGATGTAGCGGCGCGGGTGGTTGAGAGCCATCCTCACGTGCGCGTGATTATTCTTTCCATGCATCCTGACGAGGAGTATGTATTGCGGGCGCTGCGGATCGGTGTCGCAGGTTATTTGATCAAGGATGCCGGCACACAGGAGCTGGAGATGGCGATTGAGTCGGTTGCCCAGGGAAAGACCTTCCTCAGCCCGAGCATCTCGGAGAAAGTTGCGCAGTACGTGCGGCGGGTAGGCGATGGTTCCGAGGAAGTGTTGACATCCCGCCAGCGTGAGGTTCTGCAGTTGATCGCAGAAGGCTTGACCAATCGTGAGATTGCCGAAATTCTGGGGATCAGCGTTAAGACTGTGGAATCCCATCGCACCCATCTGATGAACCGTCTGGAAATTCACGATGTTGCCGGTTTGGTTCGCTATGCAATTCGCATAGGATTGGTCGATATGACATATTGATCTGTTCGTAGGGTTGGTCTCAATGGGGCTTATCCCTTCTGTTTTTGTCTCGTACGGTCATTTACCCATCCCCCCCTAGGGTGAATCCTCCATGGGGGGGTGGGTTTTTGTCTCTATATCAAGCTCGTGCTTTTGTGATTATAATCAAAGTATAGTGACGACAATTGGTCTCTCAAGCACCGCTTTCTTGTGAATTTGAGCCCGCGGGGCTCAGGGAAAGATATCTTGGCGTGGCCTCGGCGAGTTGGCGTCGATATTCAGTTTCTCCGGTCCCTTTCAGTCTGATCGATTTTGAACAATTGAGGATATTATCAAAACAGAATGTATCGAATCGCAGCCCCGGCTATGATATGGGTTATCAGAAGGAAAGGGGGAGGGCTTTGCATAACGATATTGTAATGGAGACAGTTCAAGTCCTACTCGTCGAAGACAATCCTGCGGATGCAAATCTGATCGATGAAATGCTGCATGGTTCAAACGGCGCTTCATTTGAGCTCGATCATACCTCTAGGCTTTCAGATAGCCTGAGCCGGTTGGATGAGAAACAGTTCGATTTGGTGCTGCTTGACCTGTCGCTGCCTGACAGTCACGGGTATGCGACGTTTGAAGCTGTTCATACCTATGCAAGCCAGATTCCAACGATCATTCTAACCGGAATGGATGATAAGGACCTCGCCCTCAGGGCAATACGGCATGGTGCTCAGGATTACTTGCTTAAGGACCAGGTCAATGGCCCATTCTTGAAACAGACGCTTTATCATGCTATCGAGCGCAAGAAACTGGAGCAATCTCTGAGCCGGCGTAATGCAAGGCTTCGGGTACTCCAGGAAGTCGGCATAGAGATCAGCAGCAAATTGGAGCTGGACAATCTCTTATATGCCATCACCTCGCAAGCCGTGAAACTGACCGGATGTTCCTCCGGCATTTTGGGACTCTACCTCGCCGATCAGGATGCGATAAGGTTCGCGACGAGTGTGGGAATTGACCCCATAGGTCGTCGCCTGGTATTTCGGCGTGGTGAGGGCTTGACCGGGAGAATACTAGAGTCCGAAAGTCCGCTCCTCGTTGAGGATTACGCGGATTGGTCGGGGGCAGACCCTGCTTGGCGGTCCGCTATCGGTCACAGCGCAGTTCTCGGTATGCCGGTGGTGTGGGGAGATCAGTTCCTGGGCGTGCTCCATATGATGGCACCGTCTACCGAGGATTTTGATTCTCAGATTGTGGAGCTTCTGGGCTTCTTCTGTACTCAGGCTGCCATCGCGATTCGTAATGCCCAGCTCCACCGCACTTTGGAGAACAGGGCGGAGTGGCTGGAAAAAGAGGTTGAGGCTCGAACGGAGGAGATACAGGCTCAACGGACCCAGGTTGAGGCGATATTGGCGAGTATCCAGGACGGCATTGTGGTGATGGATACCCAGGGTACGATCCTTCACACCAACGATGTGGTCAGTAGTTGGTTCAATCATACGTTGATGCCGGAGGATGTTAAGCGTTTGAAGGATGAGGTAAGATCGCTGGCCCGGGAGCCCCAGCCGGGGGGAGAGGTGCTTCTCGATTTAAAAAACCGATGCTTGGAATTGGTCACGACGTCCATCTCGGACTTGGATACCGGCGCCGGTTCTATCCTGGTCGTTATTCACGACATCACGCACCTTCGGGCTTTGGATCGTTTGCGGTCCCGCTTCGTTTCCAACATCTCCCACGAACTGCGCACTCCGCTCTCCTCAATACGTCTCTGCATTCGATTGATACGCCAGCAGCCGGAGCGTCTGGATCACTATTTGCACGTGATGGAGCGTGAGGTGGGATGTGAGATCCAATTGATTGAACAGGTGATGGCTCTCTCCCGGCTGGATGCCGGAGGGCTCGATCTCGATCGTGAGCCCAGGTCATTGGATGATATGGCGAAGATAGCACTGGCAAATCATCAGTTTATGGCTGATACGGAAGGCGTCACCCTGCACTATCAACCGACAGATCTCGACCTTGTGGTCTTGGTGGATCAACGATACATCCTGCAGGCACTCAACAACCTCTTGCGCAATGCAATCCAATATAATACCAGAGGGGGGACCGTCACAATTTCGATCAGGAAGCGAGTCACCCAGGAACGTCATTGGGCGCTGATTGTGGTAGAGGATACGGGCATGGGCATCCCCGAGGATGAACTGCCTTATATATTTGACCGATTTTTCCGGGGAGCGCGACCATCGACCGAGAGGATTTCGGGATATGGTCTCGGGCTGGCTATGACCAAGGAAATCGCGGAACTGCATGGCGGCAGGATTACGGTGACCAGTGAGGTTGATGAGGGGAGTCGCTTCATCCTCTGGCTACCTCTGGTCAAGGGCCGTGATTGAGCGCTTGGTGCATTGGGTTTGGCATCTGGGATCTGCAGTCGTGATCACGCGACGGGATTGTCTCTTTAAGATTGGTTTCAAGGCCTAAATACGGATTCAAGGACTCATAGACTTATGGCAACCAAGACCATTCGTGTTTTATTGATCGAGGATAACGATGCCGAAGCGTTTCTCTTGCAGGAGATGCTGCTCGGTGTCGCTTCCGCTCACCCCTTTGACCTTATTCGTACGAAGCGACTCGCGGAGGGTTTGCATCACCTTGAGAAGGACTTATATGACGTCGTGTTACTGGATCTGCTGTTGCCGGACAGCGCGGGGTTGTCAACCTTTAACAGCGTATATGCTGTGGCACCTGATGACATACCCATTATCGTGCTGAGTGGACTGGATGACAGGAATCTGGCGATCGAGGCGGTGCGGCACGGTGCCCAGGATTATCTTGTCAAAACGGACGTTGACGGCAACCTCCTGATACGCTCGATTCGGTACGCGATCGAGCGTAAGCAGACGGAGCAAGCGATGCGGGAACGGGCAGTCGAGCTGCAACTTCGCAACCGGGAATTGGATGCTTTCTCTCACACGGTAGCCCATGATTTACGTTCGCCTTTGACGGTAGTTCTGGGATATGCTGAGTTGATCGAGGAGAGTTATGATACGATCTCGAGCGATACGCTTCTCTATTACGTCCAGGGAATTCTGAAGCAGGGTCGCAAAGCGAATGCCATTATCCAGGAGCTGCTCCTTTTGAGCAGCGTCCGCAAATCAGAGGTCGAGGTCAATCCCCTCGATATGATCGATATCGTAGAGGGGGCCTTGGAACGCCTCAAATATCCCATTGAGGATACCGAACCCTATATCAAAATTCCCGAGAGGCTGCCCGTCGCCCTTGGGCATGCATTGTGGATTGAAGAGGTCTGGTTCAATTATATAAGCAATGCATTGAAATACTGCGGCCCTTCACCTGAGATCGTCATAGGGGGCGAGCGGGATGCCAATGGTGGGGTGCGTTATTGGGTGCGCGACAATGGCCCCGGTATTCCCAATTCAGCGCAGGATCGCTTGTTTGTGCCCTTTACCCAGATCAATCAAGTTAAGAGCGATGGTTACGGGTTGGGACTCTCGATCGTCAGGAGGATCGTCGAGAAGTTGAACGGGCACGTGGGGGTCGAGAGTGAACCTGGCAAAGGCAGCACGTTCTACTTCGTCCTCCCTGCTGCAGATCAGGGTGCGGATGTGACAGAATGACCACGCACGTGTTGATCGTGGAGGACAGTTCCGTCCTGATTCGATTGGTTGAAACCTATCTTGACGCGAGTGCGATGCCGTTCCGTCACCGCGCGGTCTCACGCTTGTCGCAGGCCCTTGAATATCTGAGCTGCCACGATACGGATATTGTGCTGCTTGATCTGGGGCTCCCGGATGGCCGTGGGCCGGAGAACCTCACCCGAATCCAGGAGGTAACAGATGCTCCGGTTATTGTCGTGAGCGGTAAAGATGATCCAGACGTCATCTTACAGGTTCTGCGGATGGGTGCTCAGGATTATCTGATCAAGGGTGAGTTCCGAGCAGAGGACCTGGTACGCGAGGTTCAGTATGCGATGGCGCGCAAAGAAGCGATTGAGATTCGTTGTGCCGCGACGAGAAATCGCCGGGATCGCGGTGATGTCTCGTCGGTTGATTGCGAGAGATTGCGGAAAACGGAGTGGGATCTCAAGCGCCGGAACGCGGAACTTTCGGCGCTCAACACGATCGCCGGGATCGTGAGCCGATCGTTCGATCTTGAAAGGGTGCTTAACGATACGCTGGATGCGGTGCTGGGACTGGATCTCTTTCAGGGTGAGAAGGGTTCGTTCCTTCTTCTC
>CAYMAQ010000179.1:0-8161 GCA_964388385.1 uncultured Anaerolineales bacterium
CGATCTCCCCTTGATATTTTGTCGATGTTGTGTTAGCCTATGAATAAGCCTGCCGTGTTCGTAGGGCCGGTACGGGGTTGAGCCAACACCTTAAAAATAGGGAGCTGTAGTCCGGCGGCATAGAACATTGTGTCGTCGGCAGGCACCCACTTGACTTTACAGGGTCAAAGCCTACGGCCCACGGCACGGCGGGTGGTGCCTTATACCGAAGGTCGCGTCGAGTTAGCTTGGCGCGGCCTTTTTCTCTTGAAGGGCCCCCGGTGCGAGCGCATCGTAGCTTTCGATGCGAGTCTTCGTTTTTTCATTGACAACGGGTTGAATTGTGCTAAGGTGGTGAAGGTCGGTATCTCCCTGTTCTGAGTCGAGAGATACCGGCACATTGATATACGGCACGATAAGACGAGTGACATCAGCCGAATGCGGAGCGCTATCGCAGCGGGGGACCCATCTCTGGGGCGAATCGGGTGGGCGAGCATCTCATCGCACCATCCGTAGGGTCAGCTTCTTCGATCCGAGCCCGGCAGCTAACCTCGTAGGCGGGGAAGAAGGACACCGGAGGGTGTCCTTTTGTCTTTGCCCTCCCGTCCGTGTTCTGCACCACCGAATGATGAATAATCCCTGGATAATGCGAGCCTAGATGAGCAAATTGCGACACCATCGAGTGAAGCACCTGTGGTCGAGTTTTCGCTACCGTTTGAGTGAGGCCCGGTGGGCCAGCACGCTGCTGCGCTGGCAGTCTCCCCGCATCCGCTCGCGGGTCGAGCGAAACGTCTGGTATCTCTACGTCGATATGGTCTGGGCGGCGATTTTCATGGCCGTGATGGCCTTTAACGCGACCTACGCGCTGCGGCTGGGCGCCTCGAACACGATGATCGGATGGCTTTCCTCGCTTCCGGCGCTCATCGCGATGGTCATTCTGATGCCGGCGGCGCGGTTGCTGGAGTCCAAATCCGACCGCGGGCCCTGGCTGCGGGGGAGCCTCCTCATCGGGCGCGGGCTGTTTCTCCTTATCGCGTTCGTGCCGTGGATTGCGCCCGAGCACGCTGCCGAGATCATAATCGCCATCCTTATTATCCGTGCGCTGCCGATGAACGTCTTCAGCGCCGGGTTCAACCCGATGCTGGCCGATATCGTGCCGGCGCGGGACCGGGCACGGGTCTTCGCGAACCGAAATATCATTCACAGTGCGACGGTGGCCCTCTGCACGCTCCTCCTGGGCAAGTGGCTCGATGCGGCGTATTCGATCCCGTGGGCGGGGTTCCCGGTCAATTTTCAGGTGATGTACTTCGTCGGCGGCGTGGCTGCGCTGTTGAGCACCTACTGCATCAGCCGAGTGCGGATTCCCGCGACGGAGGTCGTGGGACGTCCGCCGCGTCCGGAAAAGGACGCGGAAAAGCCCGGTGTGATCGCGAGCGTGACGACTACGCTGACGGAGGTTTGGGCAAGAGCGGGGAAACATCAGAACTTTGTGCGGATCGTGATCAATACGCTCGTTTTCAACTTCGGGGCGTGGCTGGTGATGCCGCTTTACATCATCTTCTTCGTGAAGCAGCTTCAAGCGACCGATGGCTGGATCGGCCTCAACAGCACGCTGGCCCAGGTGGGTGGGATTGCGGGACACCTGATCTGGCGCCGGGTCATTCATCGGTACGGTAACGGACGCACGCTGCGCCTGGCGGTTCCGATGGCGGCGAGTTACGCGTTTCTGGTGGCCCTCTTCCCCGATCTCACCCTGATTCTGATCTGGGGTGTGCTGATCAATCTGGTGAATCCGGGTGTCAATCTGAGCCACTTTAACCTGCTCGTCGAGCAGTGCCCCCCGGGGCGGCGTGCCAGCTATATGGCTTTCTTTTCCTCCGTGATGAACGTCGGGGCATTTGTTGCTCCGATGTTGGGCGTGGCGCTCGCCGAGATCGTGGACATTCGTTGGGTGCTTCTCGTCGGGGGTGCGATCCGGCTGGGGGGCGCGTTGATGTTTCATCTATGGAGGATTGGCGATTCAGCGGATCCTTCGGCGGGTGAGGAAGAGAATTGAGAATTTTGGGGGGCGTTTTTCCCCTCCATTGTGTAGGAGGTTACGACGATGCATGGACAACGGGGTCCCTATCATGTGCGTGCGGCCCGGTGCGATCATCTGGCGGATGACGAGACGGTTTATCGGGCGCTGAGACGCGCGACCGATCCGCTGGACCGGGCGTGGGCGCGCTTACGCGATGCGAAGACGATCGCGATCAAGTTCAATCAGGATTGGCCCGTGGATCAGGTGGTGATGTTCGAGGGACAGCGCCAGCAGTTGGTCTCCGACAAGGTGGCGCGGGCCGTCCTGCGACTGCTCCGAGAGGAGACGGACGCCGAACTGCGCTGCGTCGATGCGAGTTACCACGTGATGTACGACAAGGTCGACTCGATTGAGGCGTCGACCACGCTGGCTCCAGTGCTCGACGCGTTCGACGTCCCGATTGTCGACGGGACCAAGCCGCCCTTCAAGACCGTCGGCGTCCCCGGCGGCGGGCAGATGTTCGAGCAGTACGTGATGATGGGGGACGTGGTTGACGCTGACGCGGTGGTCTCCGTGGCGAAGATGAAGAACCACGGGTACATGGGCGTGACGGCGTGCCTCAAGAACCTCTTCGGCTTGATGCCTGGCGCGCCTGACGGGCGGCCCCGGCACTACTATCATCATCTCGTGCGGATGCCCTATATGCTGGCCGACATCGGCCGCATCATTGACCCCGCGTTGAATATCGTGGATGCCCTGGTCGGTCAGGCCGGGATGGAGTGGGGGGATGGCGAGGGGACCGGGCGGATCGTGGGCGGGCTCGTCGCCGGGGATCACGTGATTGCGACGGATGCGTGTGTGACCCACCTGATGGGACACGATCCGCGGTCGGATTGGCTGACCCCACCGTTCCACCGGGATCGCAACGCGATTCTCGTCGCGGCCGAGGGCGGTTTCGGCACCGTCGATCTGGACGCCATCGATTTTGAGTCGGAGCTCGATCCACAGCCCGACGGCACCTTCTATGCAAAGGTATGGGATGACCTCAAGACGGTGGTGACCTGGCGACGGACGATGGCCGAGCAGGGCCTGTACTATCGGGACCACCGGGACGCGCTCGCCGAGTATGAGGGTGAGTACATCCTGCTGCAGGATGGCGAGGTGAAATGGCACGACGCCGAGGGCATTATGAAGGTGAGCCGCCGCAAGCTGGCGGGACGCCATCGGGATCACGCGATGTTCTTTAAGTACGTGGACCTCGACGAGGCTGAACAGGAGCACTATGAGGTCTACGAACGAACCCTCGCGGATATCGAGGCGATTGATTTGTCATTGTAGATGGATTTGAATCCGAACGTTTACCCGTGTTTTTTAGCGACACCCTAGATCATTAAAGGAGTTGAGGGTCTATATGTCAGAGATAACGTCGAAGTCCCCGTATGCCGTACGTGCCGTACACTGCGATCACCGAGCCGATGACGAGGTCGTCTACGAGGCGCTCCGGCGCGCGACCATGCCGTTGACACGTTCCTGGGAGAGGCTGCGCAGCGCGGGCCGCATCGGCATCAAGTTCAATCAGGATTACCGTATCGAGCGCTCTCCGCGATTCAAGGGGATGCGCCAACAGTTGGTGAGTGACCAGGTGGCCCGGGCCGTGGTGCGCCTGCTCCGGGAGGAGACGGACGCGGAGCTCTTCTTCACCGACATCACCGCGTTCTCACGGACCGACAATCCGAATCCACTGGAGACCACGCAGTTGGCCCCGTTGATGGAAGAGCTGGGCGTTCCCTACGTCAACGGCGACCGCCCGCCCCACGACATCTATCAGGTGCCCGGCGGCGGGCAGATGTTCCGCCAGTACCTCCTGCCGGTCGAGATCATGGAGGCCGACGCATTGGTGGACGTGCAGAAGATGAAGAACCACCGGTTTATGGGCATTACGCTCACGCTCAAGAACCTCTTTGGGCTGGTGCCCCGCGAACCGCACGGCCGCTCCCGCCAATATTTCCATCACCTGGTGCGGATGCCCTATATGTTGGCCGACATCGGGCGTCTCTTCGATCCGGCGCTCAACATCATCGACGCGCTGACCGGACAGGCCGGCATGGAGTGGGGAGATGGTGAGGGACTTGGGCGCGTGGTCGACGCCCTGCTCGCCGGGGATCATCCTGTTGCCACCGACGCTGTGGGGGCGACGCTGATGGGCCACGATCCGACGACCGACTGGCCCGAGGAGCCCTTCCGGCGCGACCGAAACGCGATTCTGGTCGCGGCTAACGGCGGCTATGGGACGGTCGATCTCGATGCGATTGACGTCGAGTCCGAGGTGAGCCCCCAACCGGCGGGCACGTTCTTCACCGATTATGATGATCCGATGGAGCGGATGGTCAGTTGGCGCCGCACGACCTGCGAGCAGGCGCTCTACTACCGCGATCATCTCAAGACGTTTGTGGACACGTATGCTCACCGGTACATCCTCTTGCAGGATTATGAGGTGAAGTGGCACGGTGAGAACAGCATCCTCAACGTCAGCCGCCGTAAGTTAGCCGGTGAGAAGCCCAATCAGGCGATGTGGTTCAAGTACGTCGATCCGGACGAGGCAGAGGGCGAGCACTTCGAGGTCTACGAACGGACCCTGGCAGATCTCGAGGCGAAAGGGCTGTAGCGGGTTGCACTCAATGTAAGGAGGCGCACGATGGCGGAAGCGGAAGAGGTATGGCGGGGTAGTTTTGCGATTCCGATGACACCGTACGATGAGCGCGATCGTATCGATGAGGAGGTGTTGGTCGCGGAGATTGAGTTCTGCATCGAGAGCGGGGTGGGCGGGATCTGCACCCCGATGATGGTCAGCGAGTTCCGCTCCCTCTCGGAGGCGGAACGGAGGCTTATGATCCGGGTCCCGGTGGAGGTCAGCGCGGGGCGCACGCCGATCGTGGCGAACGTGGCGGCGGTGAATACCCCGCTGGCGGTCTCCTACGCCGAGTACGCCCAGGAGGTCGGGGCGGACGCGGTGATCGCGATGCCGCCGTACATCCACAAACCGGATTACGAGACGATTCGCCGCTACTACCAGGCGATCTCCGACGCGGTCGAGGTGCCGGTGTGGATTCAGAACGCCAGCGTCGCCTCGCTCTCTGCCGAGCAGATCGCCGATCTCTGCACCGAGATCGAGCACGTGAGTTGGGTCAAGGAGGAGGTGCCGCCCAGCCGGCGCAACATCAGCCGGATCCTCGACCAAGACTGCCCCGCGATTCACGGGGTGATGGGCGGAGGCGGCGGTCGGCCGATGATCCTCGAACACGCACGGGGCTCCCTCGGGGCGGTGCACGCCTGCCAGTACTGCGACGTGGTGCAGCGGGTCTGGGAGCTGCTGGATGACGGCGACATGGAGGCGGCGGGCGATCTCTTCGAGCATCTGCTGCCCTCGCTGGAACTGGAGCGGCTGATGGGGATGGCCTATGCCAAGGATGTCATGGTCCGCCGCGGCATCTTCAAGAATCACCGGGTGCGCAGTCGCGTGCGCGCCCTGGACGATTACGATATGGCCGAGATCGACCGGACGTGGGCGCGGATCCAGCCTTATCTGACGTGGCATCCATAGGATGGGTTCGACTGTGCGTTAGGGATGTTTTCAAACCCCGGTGCAAGGCACTTGATCTGTGATCTGTGTCGAAAGCACTTACGTTCCTTCGAGTTGTTGACCGTTGATGGTTGCTTCCGGGAGTGCCTCGCACCGTCGATATATGTTTATTCGTAAGGGCTAACCGTAAGTACCGATTGAAGGAGGACTTCATGATGACCGAACAGACCTCAGAGGCGCGCCGGCGGGATACGTGGGTGACCCTGGCGATCGCTGCGCTGTCCCTGCTCATCTTTGCGTTCTTTTTTCTGCCGTCCGTAAGACGTTGGATCAACCAGTGGCCCCTGCTGTGGCGCATCCTCTATCCGGCGCTCGCCGTGGTCTCCGGCGTGATGGTGGTACGCGCGATTCGGTCCGACGAGGGATGGTTCGTGACGCTGAAATGGGGGCTGCTCCTGGTCGCCGGGGTGACCGGATCGGTGACGTTCCTCGGCGGACCGCTATCTTTTCTCCAGGTGGGTAAGGGCTTCGCGATCGCGTTCGTCGTCGCCGAGGTTCTGGATACGATCCGCGCCGCGTTCTCCGGCGGCGAGGCTGCGTAACGTTCAGGGATGGGATACCTGCTATGAAAATTGTCGATATTGAACCTGTTATCGTTCACGTGACCGAACGGGGGGACTGGGTCTTCGTCCAGGTCCATACGGATGCCGGCATCGTGGGGTTGGGCGAGGCAAGCCACAGCCTCAATGATGCGGTTCTTCTGGCGACGCTGGACGTTTACAGGGACCGACTCGTCGGTCGGTCGCCGCTGGCGATCGCCGAGATCTGGCAGGGGTTGTCGCGCACGGACGGTGGACGGACGGCCCACACGGCGCTGAGCGCGATCGAACAGGCGCTCTGGGATATCCTGGGCCAACATGCCGGTGTACCGATCCACGCCCTCTTCGGCGGAGCCGTGCGGGACCGTATCCGCCTCTACGCCAACATCAACCGCCACGTGCGGGACCGCTCTCCGGATGGATTCGCCCGCGCGGCGCGGCAGGCGGTGGACGAAGGGTTCACGGCGGTCAAATTGGCGCCGTTCGACGAGGTGCGCGGGCGGGATCACGTGCGCACCGGCCCCGAGACCGCGTGGCGAACCGGTGTGGCGCGGGTAGCGGCGGTCCGGGACGCCGTCGGCGCGTCGGTCGACGTGATGGTCGACTGCCACGGGCGGTTCGATCCCTCCGAGGCGATCGCCGTGGGACGGGCGCTGGAACCCTACGACCTGATGTGGTACGAGGAGCCGGTGCGGCACACGCATCCGGATCAGTTGGCGCACGTCTCGGATCACGTGCCGATGCCCACCGCATCGGCGGAGAGCGTCTTCGCGATGGAGGGCTTCCGGCCCTTTCTGCTCGATCGGGTGGTCGACGTGCTGATGCCGGACGTGAAGCACTGCGGTGGGCTCAAGGCGTGCGTGGCGATCGCGGAAGCGGCCCGGCTGCGCAACCTGCTCGTCGCGCCGCACAATCCCTCCGGTCCGGTCGCCACGGTGGCGACGGCCCACGTGGTCAGTACCATGTCCAATTTTCTGATCCTGGAGTACGCCTGGGGCGAGGTGGACTGGCGGGCCTCGCTGATCGAGCCCCGGGAGCCTGTGGAGAACGGGTATTTGACGCTCTCGGACGCGCCGGGGCTGGGATACCGGCTCAATCCCGAGGTGGTCGAGGCGCACCGGCGGATGGACCCCAGCGCGGAGGACTCGACCAAGGTGGAGCCCGCTTCGTAAAAAGGTGCCGGGGACTTCGAGAAAGCGCGAAAGCGCTCGAAGTCCCCGGCACCCAAGTTCGGTCCATGTGGCGTGCGTCCGGGTTATGCTGTCATTCTCTGCATCGCGGTGCGGATGGGCGGCCACTCGGCGAGATCGCCGGGCGCTACCTGGCCCCAGGTGGTGCAGAGGTATCCCAGCATATTCGGGTCTTCGTGGGCCAGGGCTGCGTCCAGCAGGGCCTCGGTCGCCTCGACGTCCTTCCATCCGGCGGGCCAGACGCGGAATCCCTTCTCCAAAAAGAACGGGATCGAGGGATAGGACTCCCGCGTCGTGTAGTGCCAATCGCAGATGATGACGTCGTTGGGGATGAGGTCGACAGCGGGGTGGGTGCCATTCTCCGCGGCCTCCCACCTCCCGTAGCCGGTCGCCTCGGCGTCGAGCAGGCGGTCGCCCCACATCAGCATCTCCACGCCGCGCCCCTGGACGAGGTAGCTGTAGTAGTCGTTGGCTGCCTTGGCGAAGAGCTCCGCCGGGTCCCGACCGGCGCAGCGCGGGCAGTGCTCCGAGCCGATGAGGAAAACCTCGTCCATCCCCACGTGGAGGGCATCGGCCTCAAAGGCCGCCAGCAGCTCGTCAAAAAGGTCGAAGACGACTAGGTTGACCTCCGGGTGCTGGGGGCACCAGCTTCGGCAGTAGATGTCCTCGTTGTCGGGATACTGACACGGCGTCTCGTCGAACTCCGGATGGGCAGTGAGCAGGGGCGCGGTCTCCTTGTCCCACGACTGGTGGCCCAGGCACTGGAACTGGGGGATCAGCCGGACGCCGTGGG
>CAYMAQ010000180.1:0-8154 GCA_964388385.1 uncultured Anaerolineales bacterium
CCCTGTATTTCCTCCTTTTGGGACTTGCATAAAAACAATATATGTATTATAATAATCGTAAATAAGCGCCGTGAGAATCACGAGCAGAAAGGCTCTCCCAATGGATGATAACCGTAACGTCTATGAAGCCCCTGAGATTATCGAGGAAGGCCTGTTAGAAATTCGGGCCGGCAGCCCAACCGGCTTCCCGGAGGATCCGTTCGACCTGGGTCTTTAGGGCTGAAAGCTCAATAACTTCCACGTTTGGGGTGCTTTCTGCACCGCTTTCAGCTTGATTTCGCGGAAGTTATTGGATAGCCAATCCTTCGTGCCCGCATTTCGATTTCTGATAGGCGTGAGCGTCACGCTGATGAGTCCTTAAGCGGCGCGTTGTGCGCTGTTTTGGGTTATAGTGTTGGAAAACCGACCGCATGGAAGTCCTCCGTGCGGTCGGTTTTGGTTTTGGGGATATGTTGTATGATCATCACCATAGATCCCTGGTGAAGAATGCGAGGTGGAGCGGTGAACGAGAGAGGGCCGGGCGTCAAATTCGATGTGCGAGCGTGGGCGAAGCGCATGCCTCATCCTCTGCCGGATTGGCATCAGTGGCAGGGGCGGACAAACGACTGTGGGCCGTTCTCGGCGGCGATTGTCACGAATGCTCTGTTGGATGCCCATGCGGTCGACGGGGCGCTTATGGCCGAATCGATGACCGGACGCGCGATTCCAGAACGCATTCCCAACTGGGCGACCTTCCCCTGGGGCGTCGTCCGGGCGCTGCGCCGGATGGCGGTTCGCGCCCGCTGGCGCGTGGGCGCCTCGCCGTCGAGGCTGGTGCGCAATCTGGACGAGGGGCGCACGACGATCGTGATTGTGGGGGAGCCGTTGCGCTTTGCGGGATGGCGGTATCAAGGATGGGCCCACTACAAGGTGCTCTACGCGTGGGATCCCGTCCGGGGCTGGGCCTTCGTCGACCCGGCTGCCCGGCAGTCGACGGTCTATACGTATCAGGACGCGGAGACGTTCCGTCGCCAGTGGACGTCGATGGGACGGCAGCTTGTGGAGATCCTGGGGCATACGCGGCTCCACCCCTGAGGGCGGCGCGCTTGTCCGCCGGTTTGACTTACCCTGGGATCGGTCAATAATCCATAGGGATCGGGGGCCGAGTCGCTGATCGATAGCGAGCGGCGGGCGCTGCATTCGATCAAGCATCGGGGTAAAGCTATACGGGGCAGGAGGAATGCGGAGGATACATCATGGATATTGGCATTATGATTGAGGGACAGGATGGGTTAACGTGGCCGAAATGGCAGCGGCTGGCGCGTGCGGTGGAGGATCTGGGATTTGCGGGGCTCTATCGCTCCGATCATTACACCAACCCATCACCGCCCGATCAAGCCTCTCTCGAGTTGTGGGTGTCGCTGACCTGGTTGGCGAGCCACACCGACCGTATCGTATTCGGCCCGCTGGTCACGCCGGCCTCGTTTCGCCATCCCACCATCACGGCCCGGATGGCGGCTGCCGTCGATGACCTCTCCAGGGGACGGTTGCGCCTCGGGTTGGGGGCCGGTTGGCAGGAGCGGGAGCACCGGATGTTCGGGCGGGCGCTCCTGGATATCGGGCCCCGGTTTGATCGTTTCCGCGAGTACCTGGAGGTCGTGACGCGCCTGCTGCGGTCCGATGAGCCCGTGACCTTTGCGGGGGACTATTACACCCTGCGCGAGGCCGTCCTGTTACCCCGGCCCCAGCGGCCCGGCGGGCCGCCGATCACCGTGGGCGGGAATGGGCCGAGGCGGACGCTGCCGCTGGCGTCCGAGTTCGCGGATGAATGGAACGCGGTCTACTGTACCCGCTCCCGGTGGACCGAGCTTAACGAGCGGTTGGACCGCCTTCTCGCCGGTCGGGGGCGGGATCCGGGTGAGGTCCGCCGTACGATGATGACCGGAATCCTCTTTGGGGCGGACGAGGCTGCCCTGCGCGCGCGATTGGAGGATCGCGGTCAATCGGCCGAGGAGGCGCGCGCGAGCGGTGCCGTCGTCGGGACCCCCGGAGCGGTGCGGGATCAGCTCGGCGCGTTGGCGGACGCGGGGCTCGACGGGGTGATGCTCCAGTGGATGGATGTGGAGGATCTGGAGGGATTGGCGTCCCTGGGTGAGGCAGTGCTCTAGACTGGTCGAGGCGGTTTCTTCGTCAATGGATGACCTCAGGCTCTTGCGAGAACGGTTTTTGGGGTTCCTACCGTGCGTTTTGGCGCTGGTGGTGTATCTCGTGTTGCTGGTCGCCCTGGTGGGGGCGGTCCTGGTCGGGCCGTTGACCAGCAGCATGCTTACGCTGCTCCTGATTCCCATCGTCCTGACCGCTTTCGTTTACAGCCGCCGTCTGACGCTGGCGACGATTGCGCTGGGGACCCTCGCGGCGATCTGGCTGGCGCTGCGCATCTCTTCGGATTTCCGCGAATCTGTATGGACCATCGGCCTCTCTGTGTTGGCGGCGGTGATCCTGACCGAGACGATCCGGGCGGTCCTTCGCCATCGTGAAAGAGCGGAGGCGGCGCTGGCCCGAGAGCGGGACTTTGCCGAGAGTCTGCTGGCGGCGGCCCCGATGATGATCTGCGTGTTGGATCGGGACCTGCGTGTCATCCGGATGAATCAGTTCGCCGAGGCGATCACCGGGTATCCCTTGGAGGTGGCTTGCAGCACGGACTGGATCCATGAGTGGGTACCCTCCGATATGCGTGAGATTGCCCGCACCTTTTTGCGCGACGCCCTGGTCGAGCCGAATTCCATCGAGCAGGGGAGGGTGCTGCCGCTTATTGCGCAGAATGGCTCCCTGCGCGATATCCAGTGGTACGTCCGCATCATCCCGGACCTTTTGGAGGGACAGCCCGGCATTATCGCGCTGGGTCAAGACGTCACGGATCGACTCCGTGCCGCTTACGCCCTGCGCGCGAGCGAAATGCGATACCGGAGGTTGGTGGAGAACCTGGGGGAGGGCATTGGCATCGCCGATCCTGACGAGACCTTCGTCTTCGCCAATCCGGCCGCCGAGGGTATTTTCGGGGTGCCGCCGGGAGATCTGGTGGGGCGGAATGTCCGTGAGTTCACAGATGATGAGGTGTTTGCCAGGGTGCGGCGGGGAACGGAGGCCCGGGCCCGGGGGGAGTCCGGCCGCTACGAGCTTGCCATCCGGCGCCCGGATGGGGATGTGCGGCATCTGCTGCTCAACGTCGTGCCCAACACCGCGGACGATGGCACTTTTATCGGATCGATGGGTATTTTCCTGGATATCACGGCGCGCCGGGAGGCCGAGGCGTCCCTCCGTAATCTTAACGAAGACCTGGAAGCCGAGGTTGCGGAGCGAACTGCCGACCTGCGCGCAGAGCGTGCGCGCCTGCAAGCGATCCTCAACAGCGTGGCCGATGGGTTGGTCGTCGTCGACGCGGAGGGGCGGATCACGCTTGAGAACCCGGTGGCTTCTCGGTGGTTGACCGAGGTCCTGCCTCCGTCGGATGCCGAGGTCCTCCGCGAGACGATTCAATCTATGGCGGTGGGGGATGCCGCCGGGGACGCGGAGCGGACCTTGGCGCTGCGGGGGTTGGATCTTCGGCTGCAGGCGGCTCCCATTGGGGAGGGCGCGGATGATGCGGCCGCGGTTGTCAGCATTCACGATGTGACCGCGCTCAAGCAGGTGAGCCGGATCAAATCCCGCTTCATCGAGGACGTGTCCCACGAGTTGCGAACGCCGACCTCTGCCATTAAACTCTACGCGGATCTGCTGTCGAAGGCACCGGGTGCGCGTCGCGAGACCTATCAGGCGGCGTTGGTCGCGGAGGCCGAGCAGCTGACCCGATTGGTCGAGGACATCCTTCAACTCAACAGCATCGAGTCGAGTGTGTTGCAGGATCATGCCCGTCCGTGGAATCTCAATGAGATCGTCCGGCAACATGAGGAGGAATTCTGTCGCGTGGCTGAAGTTCAAGGTTTGAGCTTCGATTTGGAGCTTGCCGAGACGCCACCTAGGGTGCAGGTCGATGTGAATTGGCTGATCGACGCGCTCTCGCGCCTGGTCGATAACGCGGCTCTATACACGCCGCCGGGCGGCAGCGTGACGATCCGCGCGGGATCGGCGGTTGCCGAAGGGCGGCAGTGGGCGACGCTGGCCGTGGTCGATACGGGCGTCGGCATCCCCGAGGAGGACCTCCCCCACATCTTCGAGCGGTTTTACCGTGGGGATTATGCGCGCGACCAGCAGATATCCGGCACCGGCCTGGGGCTGCCGATCGTCCGGGAGATCGCCAAACTGCACGGGGGTAGGGTGACGACGGAGAGTGAGGCCTCGAAGGGGAGTACGTTCACGATCTGGCTGCCGATTCAGGGGGCGCGATGACGTCATCCGGCGAGAACGGACGGCCTCTCATCTCAAAAGAGCGGCGAGCCGCCGGGACGGACGCGATGGACGACGCGGAAGGGCGTGAACTCTACGCCTTACGGATCGCCCTGCCGCTGACCGTGCTCGTCGTGAGTTTCTTCGTCATCGCCCTCGGCGTCCCGGCGTGGATCGTCTTGACCTACGGGCCGGGGCGCGCTGTGCGCGAGTGGCCGGCGACGCTGATCACGTGTGGGATCATCGGCCTTATCTCGGTGTGGATGACGATTCTGCTGCGGCGGGGCCGCCCGATTCGGGTCGGCAAGATCGGGGCGATCTCGCTCTGGCTGATGATGACGCTGTGGATGCTCGTGTCCACGGGTATCCGTGAAGTCGCGGTGGGTGTTTATCTTCTTGTCGAGTTGGTCGCCGGTTTGGTGTGGGGACCGCCAGGGGTCACGCTCGTCGGCATCTATTCGGCCGTTGTGCTGCTCCTTGCCTATTGGATGGAAAGCTCCGACCGGATCCCCGGCCTCTATCCGTCGCTCCACCCCTTTCACCTGATCACCGTGTTGTTGATCCTGGGCATCGGCTCCGCCCTGATCCAGTTCTTGATTCGGGCCATTCAGGTCTCGTTTCACCGGGTTCGTGTTCGCGAGCAGGCGTTGGCCGAGAGCAATCGGGAGCTCGAGGCGCAGCGTCAAGAGCTCCTGCATCGCAACGCGGAGTTGGACGCCTTTGCCCAGACTGTGGCCCACGATCTGCGGAATCCGCTGTCGGCGCTGATTACGATGAATCGGATGCTTATGCAGCGCGGCGGTCGGCTTTCTCCGGCTCATCGGGCTCGCTATCTGGCCTCGATGGACGAGGAACTGCAGACGATGAACCGCATCATCGATGCGATTCTGTTGTTGGCTCGGCTCCGCTCCCACGACGAGATCGCGATGGCCCCGTTGACGATGTCGCCCATCGTGGAGCGGGTCTGGGAGCGGTTGGAGCCCCTCCGCGCCAAGATGACCGATGACGACGTGACCCTGGTTACTCCGTCCCATTGGCCTATCGCCCTGGGTTACGAACCGTGGGTGGAGGAGGTGTGGGCGAATCTGCTCAGCAACGCGGTCAAATACGGAGGTCGTCCGCTGTGGATCGAGGTCGGGGGGACGACTATGGACACGATGGCCCGATTCTGGGTGCGGGATAAGGGCCCCGGGCTTTCATTGGACGCGCAGGCAAGGATCTTCACGCCGTTTGAGCGCTTGCACAACGCGGGCGTCGAAGGGGAGGGATTGGGCCTTTCGATCGTTCAGCGTATTGTGAGCCGGCTGGGGGGGGATGTGGGCGTCGATAGCCGGCCGGGAGAGGGCAGTACCTTTGAGTTTACGCTGCCTCTGGCTGACTCAACCCAAAAGCCCCCGCCGTAGCTCAATCGACGAAATCCTGTCCTGTTTATTGACACCTGCGTCGGTCGCATTATACTCATAGTAGGTCCGGTCACAATGATGCATGATCAAAAGGTCGATCGTATTCTTCTTGGGCCGTCTAACCGGTCATAGGGTTGCTTCCGTCATATTGACACCGCGCATTTTTAGGGACGCCTGCGTCAGGTTTTGATCTCCGAGGTACCGAGATTCGAGGGCCAACGTGAAAGCTCCCAGAGAAAAATGGCGTTTCTGATGGACCGGCGCGCGACAGTGCAACCAAAAACGTATATAAGGAAAGGTATTCTTGTGGATTCACAAATTGCTTTATTTATTGATTTTGAAAACATTGCAATCCGGGCACAGGAAAACAACGAGTTTTTTGATGTCGATAAGCTGCTCTCTTATTTGGAGGACCGGGGGAACGTGGTGGTCCGGCGCGGGTATGCGGATTGGGGGCAGTTTCCCCAATATCGCGCCGAGCTGGTCAATAACGCCATCGATCTGATTCAGCTCTATACGGTGCGACCGGGCAAGAACCGGGCGGATATCCGGTTGGTGCTCGATGCCTTCGAGCAGGTCTTCAAACAGGAGCAGATTGATACCTTCGTGATCGTCTCCGGCGACAGCGACTTCGGCCCGTTGGTGAGCCGGCTCCGCGAGTATGGGAAGTACGTGATCGGTCTCGGCCCGCGGGGTATCTCACACCGGGTGCTCATTGTCGCCTGTAACGAATTCCACTACCTGGAAGAGTTGCTGCCCGAAGCGCGGTCGTCCTCGACGCCCTCCTTCGCGACGAAGGAGCAGGCCCGGCAGCTCCTCCAGAAGGCGTTGGATATCCACGCGCAGGATGACGATCTTCCGGTATTGGCGACCCGCTTGAAACAGACCATTCTCACGTTGGATGACGCTTTTGACGAACGCGAGCTCGGTCACGCTAAGTTTCGCGGTTGGTTGGAGGCGAACCGGGATCTGGTCTCTCTGAGATTTGATGGATTGCAGATGTTTGTCTCGCCGGCGGACGTCATCAGTCATGCCGAGAGCGCTCTCGCTGCGGCGGAGAATACCCTGCGCCATCGATACCGCGCGGTCTTCAACCGGACGATCTACGTCGACTTGGAGACGAGGCGCCGGATGATGCGCGACATCTATCAGGTGCTCCACACCGAGCCCTGGACGCATACACCCGAGGAGCTGCTGGATCAGATCAAGACCCGCTACGTCGAGGAGGGGCATCCTGAATATGAGGGGGCGCTCCTGCGGGTCTGGCAGACGGGGTTTTATCAGCGCGCCTATGCTTTTTCCGAGGGGCACGCCTCGTTTACCGTGCCGGTGGCATTGACGCCCGGGTTGAGCAGCGAGGAAGATTTCATCAAACGGGTCGAATCCGGCTTTGTTTACGGGGTGCTCAAGGATGATCTCGAGGTCGATATGAACCTCCTGGCGGACGTCCTGCTGAACGATCCGGAGCAGTCCGACTATATCGAGCGTCTGATCGAGGACGTCGATGAGCGGAACAGCGACCTGGTCGATTGGGACGTCCTTCCGCTGGATCACGACGTGGAGCTGCCCGAGTTTATGGAGAGCTGCCATCTCCAGGTTGTGCTTGACGACCTGGAGGAGACGCCGCTGCCGAACGTGGGCCATATCAGCGTGGAGGCGGCGCAACAGCTTGCGCATGAAGCGACGATGGCGCGGCGCGAGCACCGCTGGGAGGCGTGTATCGATGGCTACTGCCAGGCCAGCCGGGTGCATATGCAGGCGATGCAGCGCGGCGAGCGGCAGGCGACGCCGGCGGATTTGGCGTGGTATCTGGCCTCCTACGCGTCGGTCAAGGCCGGGGAGTACGCGCAGGTCCGCCGTGATTACGCGGGGGCCGAGCCGTATTATCTCGCCTTCTTCTACCTTTTGGACGCTGAGCCGACCCTCTGGAACCGCGTGCGCCGCCTGGCTTCCCTGATGCTCTATCACTATTGGGCTAACGTCGGGCGTGCGATGGGGTTCCAGTTCAACGGAGCCGAGACGCCGGAGGAATTGGCGTCACAGATCCACGATCACCCCAATGCCCAGTTGGTCAATCGCTGGCAGTCCTCCATCGATCACATCGCCGAGGTCAGTCCGGAATTCCATCGCTGGGCGATGAGTCTGGTCGACCACGCGCCCCGGCTGACCGCGTAGGGCGGGCCCGCGGCCCCGACCTTGGGCTGCAACCGTTTAGTCAAGTGCGCTGGACGTGGTTTCCCCCCTCCCCTACCCCCCGGGGAGGGGAACGCCAAGTTCCTCCCCCTTGAGGGGGAGGTTAGGTGGGGGTGATCCTACTGTTGTGCATGGTTGCTCACAAGACTAAAGGGTTACCTTGGGCTTTTCTCTGGGGGCAGTGGGTTTGGGCCTT
>CAYMAQ010000181.1:0-8143 GCA_964388385.1 uncultured Anaerolineales bacterium
CGTGATGCCCATGGCAACGCAGAAGCGTTTTAGTTATTCATGATCAGATCCATAATCAGGAGGTTTGATATGTCCCGCCAAGTCAGGATTGCAACGGTCTCGTTTCAGTACCGCGGTGGGCCGACGGTGGAGGCGAACCGCCGGCGGATCGCACGGCTGCTCGATCAGGCGGTCGCCGAGAAACCGGATATCATCGCGCTGCCGGAGACCTTCGGTCAGCAGGGGGTCGATTACGAATCCCTGGACAAGGTCGCAGAGCCGGTGCCCGGGCCGACGGTGGATCGGGTGGCGGGGTATGCAGCCGAACACGGGTGCTATATCCTCTGTCCCTTGATCGTCGACCGCGGCAGCCGTTTTACGAACGAGGTGGTCCTGCTCGATCGTGATGGGGCGATCGTCGGGACCTATGTCAAGGTGCATCCGGTGGTCCAGGGGGCCGCGTTCGACAGTTTGGAGCTGGGCGTGACCCCCGGTCGGGAGGCGCCGGTCTTTGACACCGACTTCGGACGCATCGGCATCCAGATCTGTTTTGATCTTATGTTCCCGGAGCCCTGGGCGGAGCTGAAACGGCGGGGTGCTGAGATCATCTTCTGGTGCTCGGCCTACGACGGCGGTCGGCACCTGAGCGTGCAGGCCTGGAATCACCGCACGTACGTGGTCTCCGCCGTCCAGTCCCGGTACGCGCGGATCATCGATATCATGGGGGACGTCGTGGCCGAGACGGGGTGGCACGATAACGTGGTCGCGCAGACGATCAACCTGGACGTGGCGCTCTTCCACTGCGACTTCAACGCGAGCGTCATCCCCGATATCCGGAAGGCCTACGGTCCCGACGTGACCCTCAAGGTGTGGCACGAGGAGGGACTCTTCACCCTGGAGACCGAGCGGCCGGATCTGAGCGTGCAGGACGTCATCGAGCGGTTCAGCCTCGATCCGCTGGACGCGTACCTGGCCCGCAATAAGGTCCTCCAGGATGCCATTCGCAACGGTGACCCGGTCCCCGATCTCTCCTCCGGATATGAGGGCCGCCGGCAGTGGATCTGAGACGACAGCTTTGACCTGGAAAGGATATCGACCGGTATGAGCGCACCTCACAAGAACGTCCTCTTCATTATGACCGATCAGCAGCGCATGGATTCCCTGGGCGTCTACGGGGGTGGGCTGGGCCGGACCCCGATCCTTGACGACCTGGCGGCGGGCGGGATGTGCTTCGACCAGGCCTATACGCCCTGCACCGTCTGCTCGCCGGCTCGGGCCTCGGTCTTCACGGGGCGCTATCCCTTCGAGCACGGCGTGGTACGGAACGGCGCGGATCTCCGGCGCGATCTGCCCAACCTCGCCGGATCGCTGCGGGAGGCTGGATACCGGCTGGGCTACACCGGGAAGTGGCACGTTGACGACGTCTACGGCCCCACCCACTTCGGGTTCCGGGCTAACGATTGGCTGGGGTACTCCCATCCGGCGGGAGACCTCTATATGCGGTCGTTTCACGGAAGCTGCAAGTATCCCGTCAACCACTACCGGGAGTATCTGACGATGCGCGGCCTGGAGATGCCGTCCCTGGAAGACGTCGTGACCTATCCGGCTAACCCCAACTTCGAGATCTATGCCCGGCAGACCGGTCCCGTGGAGGCGAGTTTCGAGCACTACGTGGCGGAGGAGGCGATCGCGCTGATCGACCACTTCGCCGAGTTCGAGGCGCGTGACGACCGCCCCTTCTTCACCTGGGTCAACTTCTGGGGGCCGCACGATCCGTATATCCTGCCGGACCCGTGGTATTCCCGTTATGCCGGGGAGGACGTGGTGCTCTCCCCCAGTATGGACGAGCGCTGGGAGCACAAGCCGTGGATCCAGCCGGCGATGAGCGCTCACTATTGGGGAGTGGATGAGATGGACGACGCGATCTGGCGGGAGGCGGTGGCGAAATACGCGGGCTACTGCGCGTTCATCGATTGGGAGGTGGGCCGCATCCTGATCCGGCTGGCGGAACGGGATCTTCTGGAGGATACGCTGGTCGTCTTCACCTCGGATCACGGGAGCATGGTGGGGCATCATAAGTTGATCGACAAAGGCCCCTATCCCTACGACGACATCCAGCGGATCCCGCTCATCATATCCGGACCGGGCATCGAGCCCGGGCAGCGTTCCGACGCGTTTGTCTATCTGCACGACCTGACGCCGACGCTGTTGGACTGGGCGGGCGCGCCGGTTTTTCCCACTTCGAACGCGCAGAGCTTGCTACCCCTGATGCACGGCGGGGCGCTGCCGGAGCCGCGCGATGACGTCTATATGACGCGCCACCACCATCCCCTGCCGTGCGAGCAGCGTTTTGTGAGGACGCGGCAGTATAAGTACGCTTACAACGCCATGGACGTCGACGAACTTTACGACCTCGAGGACGATCCGCACGAGATGGTGAACCGGATCGACGACCCGGCGTATGCAATCGTCAAGGCGGATATGCAGGCGCGGATGTGGGCGCACGTCCGGGACCTCGGCGACCCTATCGCGGGGCCGTTCAACACGTTTGCCGCTGGACGACGGTTCCGTTAAGATTTGCCCATTGGTTCATTTTCATTTCACTGATAAAGGAGAGACTTATGCGTGTGGAGATAACCGGAGATCCGGTGTCCAATATGCCGTGGGAGCCGCGCCCCGAGGGGAGTCGCGGCGTCATCTGGCGATCGAGTCAGAACCCGATCATTCCCCGTGACCTGATTCCCAATGCGAACAGCATCTTCAACAGTGCGGTGGTGCCCTATGGGGACGCGTTTGCGGGCGTCTTCCGGGTCGATGACACGGGCCGCCGGATGCAGCTGCACGCCGGACGGAGCGAGGACGGCGTTCACTGGACGTTGGATGACGAGCGCATCGCGTTTCAATGCGATGATGAGGAGATCGGGACGTTCGTCTACGGCTACGATCCCCGCGTCGTGTGGATCGAGGACCGATACTACGTCTCGTGGTGCAATGGGTACCACGGCCCGACCATCGGGATGGCCTATACGTACGATTTCGAGACCTTTTATCAGTTGGAGAACGCGTTCCTGCCCTTCAACCGCAACGGCGTGCTCTTCCCGCGCAAGATCGGGGACAACTACGCGATGCTCAGCCGGCCCAGTGACAACGGGCATACCCCCTTCGGCGATATCTTTTACAGCGAGAGCCCGGATATGCGATACTGGGGCAACCACCGCCACGTCTTTGGGACGGCGGGGGGATGGCAGAGCACCAAGGTCGGCGCCGGGCCGATCCCCATCGAGACCTCGGAGGGATGGCTGCTGATCTACCACGGCGTGCTCACCTCGTGCAACGGATTCGTCTACAGCGCCGGCGCTGCGCTTCTGGATCTCGACGAGCCGTGGAAGGTGATCGTCCGGGGCCGGCGGTA
The DNA here is from genome assembly GCA_964388385.1 of uncultured Anaerolineales bacterium. Taxonomy (GTDB): domain Bacteria; phylum Chloroflexota; class Anaerolineae; order B4-G1; family SLSP01; genus PWVB01. The sequence continues at coordinate 3,392 of CAYMAQ010000181.1, forward strand.
TCTCTTCTCGCCGAAGCGCGACTACGAGTGCGTGGGGGACGTGCCCAACGTCGTCTTCCCGTGTGCCGCGCTCTGCGACGCCGAGACGGGCCGGTTGGCGGTCTACTACGGCGGGGCTGACACCGTGGTCGCCCTGGCCTTCGGGTACGTCGACGAGATCATCGACTTCATCAAGGCCGATCCGGTCGCTTGATACTCATCGAGACTCGCCGGGTGGAACCCTTGACTTTGGTTGCTATCAGAGATCTGACAGGGCGCGGACCTCTTGTCCGTCGTGAGGCGGGCGGGACGCCCGCGTTCCTGAACTACTTTCCGAGGAGAGACTATGATTGATCAGACTATACCCCGCCCCGAGTATCCCCGCCCGCAGTTCGTGCGCGAGCCGTGGGTGAACCTGAATGGGACGTGGACGTGCGCGTTTGATTTCGGCAAATCGGGCCGGCAGCGGAGGTTCGAGTCCCGCTCCGGGTTTGCCGATCTGCCGTTCGGCACCGAGATTCAGGTCCCTTTCTGCCCCGAGAGCGCGCTCTCGGGTGTGGCGTACAGGGACTTCATCGAGATGATGTGGTATCACCGGACGCTGACCATCCCGGACGCATGGGAGGGGCAGCGGATCCTGCTGCACTTCGGCGCCGTCGACTACGAGAGTGAGGTCTTCATCGACGGCGAGTCGGTGGGGCGCCATTGGGGCGGGACCGTGAGCTTCAGCTTCGAGATCACGCGGCATGTATCGCCCGGTCAGACCCACGATCTGGTGGTCTACGTGCGGGACGAGACCCGGTCCGGCGAACAGCCCGGGGGCAAGCAGTGCCCGGATTACGCCTCGCGCCGCTGCCACTACACTCGCACGACGGGCATCTGGCAGACGGTCTGGATGGAGGCGGTGCCGGACTATGGGCTTCAGGCCGTCAGGATCGTGCCGGACCTGGACGGCTCGCGCTTCGTGGTCGTCCCGGAGTTCTATGCCCTGGCGCCCGGCATGCGCTTCCGTGCCACGTTGTGGGCCGGCGACACCGTGGTGAGTCGGGTGACCCGCGCCGCCGCCGACGGTCTGTCCTGCGAACTGCCTATCGACGATCCCAGGCCGTGGTCGCCGGACGATCCGTTCCTCTACGATCTGACCTTCGAGGTCCTGGTCGGCGATGAGGCGGTCGACACGGTCGAGAGCTACGCCGGACTGCGCAAGGTGCACATCGAGGGCAACCGGGTCTATTTGAACAACGCGCCGCTCTACCAGCGGCTGGTGCTCGATCAGGGCTTCTACCCCGAGGGCATCTGGACGGCGCCCTCGGATGCAGCGCTCAAGCGCGACATCGAGCTCTCGAAGCGGGCGGGGTTCAACGGCGCCCGGCTTCACCAGAAGGTCTTCGAGCCTCGGTTCCACCACTGGGCGGACCGCCTGGGATATCTCACGTGGGGCGAGTCCTCCAGTTGGGGCCTCGACCTCAAGGACCCGGTGAGCGCCCGCAACTTCCTCTCGGAGTGGCGGGAGATCGTCACGCGCGATCGCAATCACCCCTCGATCATCGCGTGGACGCCCTTCAACGAGACCCGGGACGTAGGCGACGGGCGCCAGCACAACCGGTTGCACGTCGACGCCTACGAGCTGACCCACGACCTCGACCCCACCCGCCCGGTGAACGACGCCAGCGGCTACGTTCACGTCAGGACCGACCTGTGGACCGTCCACAGCTACGATCAGGATCCGGAGGGGCTGCGCGAGCTGTTGGCCCTCGACCCGGAACGGCAGGGCGGCGTCCTCCGCATCTTCCCGGAGCAGGAGACCGCGTACTGCGGCGAGCCCTATATCGTCGATGAGTTCGGCGGGATCAAGTGGATCTCCGACGAAGCACAGCGGTTCGCCGAGGACTCGTGGGGCTACGGGGACGATCCGCGGACCCTGGAGGCGTTCTACGCGCGGCTCGAAGGGCTGGTGGACGCGGTGCTCAGCTTCGACCACATCTGCGGGTACTGCTATACGCAGCTGACCGACATCGAACAGGAGCAGAATGGGATCTACAACTACGACCGGTCCGAGAAATTCGATATGGATCGGATTCACGCGATCTTCTCCAAGACGCCTTGACCGGGTATCCGACCGGCGTGAGATGGAAACAGCGCGGAAAGGAATTCCGGCATGAGCGAACGTGACACAGTGACAAGCGGGGAAGCCTCCTGCAACTGGGCCGCCCCGTCCGACGAGCGCAGGCAAGCCGGAGGACGAAGTCATACAAGATGAACCGCGGGCGTCCCAGCCGGAGCCCGCTTCGTTGAAGGGAGCTGAATAATGGCAAAGGTTTGGCGAGCGGATGCGCTTTTGACGCCGTCGGCAATGCTCAGTCCGGGGATTGTCGTGTTGGGGGACGATGGAACGATCGCGTACGCCGGCGCCTCTTGTCCGGACGGCGTGGAAGCCGGGGCGGTGCGCGATCTGCCGTCCGGCTGCCGGATCGTGCCGGGACTTATCGACATCCACACCCACGGCGGCACCGGGATCACGTTCGGCCGCGGCGCCGACGTCGTTGAGGATCTCCGCACCTACTCCGCGTGGGTGGCGAGCACGGGGGTGACCGGCTTTCTGTGCAGCGTGGCGGCGCCGGACCCCCAGGCGCTGCGGGGGATGGTGCGGACCTACGCGGCGGCGTTCGAGGCCGGGGACTTCCCCGGGGCGGTGCCGTTGGGGCTCCACCTGGAGGGGCCGTATCTCAACCCGGAGAAGCGTGGGGCGTTCAACGCGTCGTGGCTGCGCGGTCCGCTGCTCGATGAAATCGAGGCGTTGATTGACGCGGGGGGCGGGTGGATCCGTCAGATGACGCTGGCCCCCGAACTGCCCGGGGCGTTCGAGGTCGCCGAGCGGCTGGGAAGTGCGGGAATCGTGGCGGCGCTGGGCCACTCGAACACCGATTACGCCGAGGCCTCCCGGGCGCTGCGGGGGCCGTTCGCGCACGTCACCCACACGTTCAACGCCCAGCGGGGCTTTCACCACCGCCGACCGGGCGTGCTCGGCGCGGTGCTGGCCTCGGACGGCGCGACCGCCGAGTTGATCGCGGACACCGTTCACGTCCACCCCGGCGCGATGCGGGTGCTGCTCCGCTGCCTGGGTCCGGACCGGGTGGTCCTGATCACCGACGCGATGGCGGGGGCGGGGTTGGGCGAGGGGCATTACGAGCTGACGGGGCACGACGTGTGGGTCAAGGACGGGGAGGCGCGCCAGGAGAACGGCACGTTGGCAGGCAGTGTGGCGACCCTGGACCTGTGTGTGCGGAACGTCGTGGACCACGTCGGCGTGCCGCTGCTCGATGCCGTGCGGATGGCGACGGTCAACCCGGCCCGGGTGCTCTCGCTGGAGCAGCAGCGGGGCCGGATCGCGGAGGGTGCGTCCGGGGACCTGGTCGTGTTGGACAAGGCGCTGCGCGTCGTGCGGACCGTGGTGGAGGGCCGGATTGTCTACGAGGCGTCGGAATAAGTTGGAGGGCCTCCGGGATTTCGCCGGATGACCCACAACGCGTATTAATTTTTACCACGGATGACACGGATTTTCACTGATTTTTTGTGAGAATCTGTGAAAGCTGAACCCCGGGTCTCCGGGGGAGCTTACAGAAAGGGAGGACGTGAATGGGACTCAAAGAGGAAATTCTGGAACAACCGGCGGTGCTGCGGCACCTGATCGACACGCAGGAACCGGTCGTCAAGGCTGTGGCGGAGGAGATCAACGCGCGGGCGATCGACACCGTCTTTCTCACCGCCCGGGGGACGTCGGACAACGCCGGGCTCTACGCCAAGTACCTGTGGGGGGCGCACAACGGCCTGCCGATCGCGCTGGCGGCCCCTTCGCTTTTCAGCGTCTACCGGCAGCCGCCTCGGCTGAACCGGGCGCTGGTGGTGGGTATCTCGCAGTCCGGACAGTCGCCGGACATCGTGAGTGTGATCGAGGAGGCCCGGCGCCAGGGCGAGCTCACGCTGGCGATTACCAACGCGCCGGACTCGCCGCTGGCGGAGGCGAGCGACTACGTGCTCGACGTGTGTGCCGGTCCGGAACGGGCGGTCGCGGCGACGAAGTCCTACACGGCGCAGCTTATGGCCATCGCGCTGCTCTCGGTCGCGCTGGAGGGCGAGGAAGCTTCGCCCGGCGAGGACCGGTGGGCGGCCCTCCGCGAGGTGCCCGGCTGGGTCGAGGCTATGCTCGCGCTGGACCCGGACATCCGGTGGATGGCCGAACGATACCGCTATATGACCCAGTGTGTCGTGCTGGGGCGGGGCTACAACTACGCCACGGCGTACGAGTGGGCGCTGAAGCTCAAGGAACTCACCTACACGGTGGCCGGCCCCTATTCGTCGGCCGATTTCCAGCACGGGCCGATCGCGATGGTCGCCCAGGGCTTCCCGGTCTTTGCCGTGGCGCCCGAGGGGGCGGTTTTCCCGCACATGCTGGCGCTGCTCAAGTCGTTGAAGGAGGAGTACGGGGTGGAGCTGTTGGCACTCTCCAATCGGGATGAGGTGCTCGACATGGCGGATACCCGGGTGAAGCTGCCCGCGTCGATGCCGGAGTGGGTGAGCCCGATGGTCTCGATCGTGCCCGCGCAGCTGCTCTGCTATCATCTGACGCGCGCGAAGGGGTTGAATACGGAGTCGCCGCGGCGGTTGAGCAAGGTGACGAAGACGGAGTAGGGGGGGCGGCGGTTTGCCCCCCCTTGGTCCCCCCCGGTGGGGGGGAGATATGTGGAGCGCGGCTCAAACTACGATTTGACCATC
>CAYMAQ010000182.1:0-8114 GCA_964388385.1 uncultured Anaerolineales bacterium
TCAGCCCCCTAACTCCCTTGCCCATTCCCGCTCACGACCTGTGTAAGCGATTTGAGGCACTCTCGACACCGATCGTCAACGATGCCCTGCGGGAGATGGAGCGCCTTTACCAAACACTGCCCCATACGATTATGCCTTTGCGTGAGGAAATGCGGGTTGCTGGTGAGGCGTTCACTATCAAGGGCTCGAAGAGCTTGATCATCAAAGACGAGATGAAGGAGCGCGCTGCAATGCTTGAATCAATCCCGACCGGTTCGGTCGTTATATGGGATACCGGTCAAGACGATGAGTCGGCTCAATGGGGTGAGGTCATGACTATGGCGGCGCGAAAACGCGGCTGTCACGGTGCCGTGATCGACGGTGGTGTTCGCGATACCCATCGGGTCCTCGAACAGGCGTTCCCTATTTTTGTCAAATATCGTTCTTCAAATGGGATGCTGGGACGGTTCCGGATTACCGGCTGGCAGGTGCCGATCAAAATCGGTGATGTCTTTATCCGGCCGGGCGATATCGTGTTTGGTGATATTGACGGTGTCATTGTGGTACCTCGCGACCTGGCTTATGACGCACTTCTGCGGGGTGAGGAGATCGCCGGCGCCGAGTCTGAGATCAAGCGCTGGATTGAAGAAGGGCTGTCAACCGGGGAAGTCGTGGATCGAGGAGGATATTTCTAGATGTCTCATCATCGTGCTCCAATTCGCACGCTGCCTGTCCCCCATCGCTGGTGTGTTCACAGTTATTACACATTGTGTCCTTACGCGCCTGACGGATCGGGCCGTCTGCTCTTGGCCGGCGCGGATCTGGATCGATCAGTGGGCGAAGTGTTGATCCTTGATCAAGAAGGGACGGTCATCGACCGCTTTGGGGAGAAGCCACTGCACACGGCATTTTTCCACACCGGACGTTGGCAGACGTGGAGTCCCGATGCGCGCTATGTTTATTATCAAAGCGGTTCACTCACTTTACCGATGATCACACGGCGTGAGTTGGCTACAGGAAAAGAGATCACGCTCAAGGGTGATATGGAGGGCGCACCACCGGATGGCGAACCTCTGTTATCCGGCCTTATGGGGATGCTCTATGCTGCGGGATATGGAACGGGTCGTTACCAGCCGGCGGCAGCGACTGTGCCTTTTCAAAGGCGGGAAGCTCATGGTCTCTTTGAGACAATGTTCGATCCACCTCAGCGCCATCTGCGCTTGAGTGTCGCCGACGTGTTAGCGCGTCATCCTCAACGAGACGCCCTATGGAAAGCCGACCGGGCGGTCAAAGACCGGTTGGGCTCAGACGACGATGGATTAACACTGATGATCTACTGTGTGCGTTGGAGTCCTGACGGTCAACGGTTTCTCTTTTACTTTGGGAACCATAACGTCGTCAAGGACCGGGGCGAACCCCGGCTCGCCTACGTCTTTACGGCCGATCGAGCCCTGGAAGATATTCATTTAGCAGTAGATCTGAGCTTTGGTCGGCCGGGTGTACATTGGTCATGGCATCCCGATGGACGGCACTTGATTGGCTATGGGCCGGATCCTGATCATCCAGGCAAGTTATGTTTGGCGCAGGTCGCTTACGATGGTAGCGACTACAAACGTTTGAGTCGTCACGCGAGCGGCGGTCATCCCAGCGTCTCACCGCTTGATCATAACCTGGTCGTCACAGATGATACCCACGATAATCCGGGAGAGGTGATCTTTATCGATACGCGGCGGGATTCTTACGTTCAGGTTTATCGGCTGTCTCGCGTTCACGGTGGTGAAGAACCCCCGGGTAGAAACCCGTATCGTGTATGTCACCATCCCGTCTTTGATCGTGAGGGACGCAAGGTGCTGGTCAATACGCTCTCTGAACGGAATGCCGTCGCGTGTGAGATCAAGGTGCCGGGAGCATCCGTATGAGTCTGTGGAACTGGCTTAACGGGGGCTTCAGTATGCCCCGGCATCACACATGGGGACAGCGGTTGGCTCTATGGTTCGGTCGTCGACTGGCAATTCGTCATCGCCGTGTCACAGCACATCCCACGGCTTTGTTGAGCCCCCAGGCTCATATCAACCCCCGCAGCGGTGCGATATCCATCGGCGCACGGACGATGATTGCCCTCGGCGCGATTGTGCAGGGCAACGTTATCCTTGGTGATGATGCATCGGTACAGGCATATTCTGTATTGGTAGGGTATGGAAGTGAAGAGTCATCTACAGGCCAGATTCGAATTGGTAACGGCGCCCGCATTGCGCCGCATGTGATGATGATTGCCGCTAATCACGTTTTCTCGGATCCCGATCGACCGATCCACAGTCAAGGATTGGATTATGCTCCCATCGTCGTTGAAGATGACGTCTGGATTGGAGGTCGGGTTAACGTTGTCGCCGGGGTCACGATTGGACGAGGCGCAGTGATAGGTGCGGGGGCGGTGGTCACAAGGGATATTCCCCCTTACAGTGTGGCGGTCGGTGTTCCTGCTCAGGTTATCAAATCGCGTTTACCCGATCATTGAGTCTCCTTACATGGGAGGCTTTCTCAACCTTGCGGGATTGACAAGTATATAATAATAGAAGATAAGTGTGACTTGAGAAAACGAAGTGGAGGCAACGATGGATGACATCAGATTTGGTACGGATGGATGGCGTGCTCGAATTGCAGAGACCTATACGTTTGATAACGTACGTCGAGCCACGCAAGGGTTTGCAGATTATCTCAAGATCCATAACGCTGCGGATCGAGGAGTTGTGATCGGTTATGACCGGCGTTTTGGTTCCAATCTTTTCGCCGAAGCAGCAGCCGAAGTGATGGCGGGCAACGGTATTGATGTGTGGCTCACGTCCCACGATACGCCTACACCGGTCATTAGCTATAGTGTTGTGGAGCGAAAAGCTGGGGGTGCTATTAACATCACGGCAAGCCACAACCCACCGGCTGACAACGGCTTCAAAGTGCGTGATGCAGCTGGTGGTGCAATTGCGCCGGAGGGTCTGAGGAAGATCGAGAATGAGATGCCCGGGTCCGTTGAGGGCGTGCGGCGGATGGACATTGCGCAGGCTGAGGATGAGGGTATTGTGCGGCGCTGGAATCCCGACCCTGCATACATTGCCCACATCGAGACCCTGGTTGATCTTGATCGATTGCGTCAGGCCGGGCTGAAGATCCTGGTCGAACCTATGTATGGTAGTGGTGCGGGTTGGTTTCCCCGTTTGCTTGGAGGGGGCAGCAACGAAATTATCGAGATGCATGCCGAACACAATCCACTTTTCCCGAATATCGAACGACCGGAGCCGATCGAGCCCAATATCAATGCGGCATTGGCGCGGACTCCGGAAATCGGGGCGGATGTTCTGCTAATCAATGATGGGGATGCCGATCGCATGGGGATCGGGGATGAGAATGGCAAGTATATTGATCAACTGCGAGCTTTTGCGCTGCTTGCCTATTACCTGCTGGAAATTCGCGGTGAGCGCGGTCCCATCGTTAAGACTATCTCGACGACGTCTATGCTGCATCGCTTGGCCGAACGCTATGACGTGGATATTTACGAGACGGGCGTTGGTTTTAAGTATATCGCGCCCAAGTTCCTGGAAACCAATGCGGTGATAGGTGGGGAGGAAAGTGGCGGTTATGCTTTCCAAGGCAATGTCCCCGAACGCGATGGGATTTTGGGGAACCTGTATTTCCTGGACTTTATGGTGAGGACTGGGAAAAAGCCCTCTGAGCTCGTACAAATGTTGTTTGAGACATTGGGGCAGTCGTACTACTATGATCGCATCGATACACGATTTCCATCGGAAAAACGTCCCGAAGCCCGTACACGGCTTGATGCTGCTAAGCCAGAGACCATTGCCGGGCTTCCCGTTACGGATCGGGTGACGATTGATGGTTATAAGTATGAGCTGGGAGAATACGGTTGGCTCTTGATCCGCTTCTCAGGTACCGAACCGGTGATCCGGGTCTACTGTGAGGTCACGGATCGATCACTGATCTCCCCTGTGCTGGATGCGGGCCTCGAACTGGCGGGCCTGAAGTAAGTTCACGATCCTGATGAGTGACAGGAATTGCCTGTATGTGCGGGAAACTCGGCTGAGTTTCCCGCACATACAGGTTTTTGTGACAATCACTCAGTATAATGTGGACACGTTTTTTAGTTAAGCGAGTTGGATCTGAGTGTGATTGGAAGGAAGATCTCTATCGGATCCGTGTTGAAGTGATGCAAGCTTGTCCAGGGCCCGATATTTCCGGCCCAATCGTAAGCACGAACACGCCATTGATGAGATCCCGAATGTATACTCGTGTTGAAGATCGAATTGCTTGTCATCTGAATGCCGCCATCGAGCTCAACCTCATAAGCCACGGGCGAGCCGTCGTCATCGATAGGCTCCCATTGCAGCGCAACGGAGGGGGCGGTCAGCGTGATACCACCGGTGGGTGTGATGACGACGGGTGATGTTGAAGGGGGATTGGTGTCAAGCGTGAAACTCGCTCTTGCTGGTTCTGCATTGATACCATTTCCAACTGCGCGGCCCTGGACAGTGTAGACCCCATCACTTAAGGACGGCATTGGGTAAGACCAAGTTTCAATCCCGGTGGCGATGAGCCACACGGGTGCTGAGTCCCAGCTACTCCCATGCCAATAATATCCATCCTTGGCTCTTCTCAGTTGGTTTTCGACACGCACGAGTCCTTCACCGAAGGCAATGCCCGTAAAATCGGGCAGGATCCGGTAGTACGTCTCGTCTACCGGACTGATTATCTGAACTCCGATTGACTTGCATCCGTCTAGGTAGTTGAGGGCTGCATCCATGATTGATGTTCGGGAGGGGGATGCGATGGCTTCGAAGGGAAAGCCCATAACAATAAGGCGCTCGCATCCCCCTCCGCCTGATCCAGATGCTTGCACGGCGGCTATCCCCCCGACGCCTCCTACATACGATAGCGCAGCTTTCCCCTCGTTTGCCGGCGCCAGCACGTCAGGATAGTCGACCAGGTACGTATCCGCTTCGTTGAACGCGATAGGACCGAGATTATCAAAGGCAGTACCGGAGATGGACTCTGCGATCAGGGTGTCCGCGTCATCGGCGATATACGCAGTCCGCAGCACGGTGTGTAGGAAGTCTGGATCTCTGCCTTCTGCTTCCAGGTCCCACGCCAATTCGGACCCGCTGATCAGGAGCCCTCCCCCCTTGCCGAGATAGGTCCTGATCTGGTTGCGTTCGACAGTGGATAGGGTTCCACTGCTCTCGGTTGACTCTTCGCCCAGGATCCAATCGACAACGGCATATCGGTTGAGATCGATGAGACCGGATGCCACAGCTTCGTTACTGCTACTATCCCAACCATATCCATAGGAGGCCGGCACAGACTGTCCGTGGATGACAGTATAGGCAAAGCTGTTCATTTGACCGACCCACATCCGCTCGTTAACGCCCATCACAGAGTCATCCTCATAGACGAGCCCAAAGTGATTGAGCTTATCGAATCCATTCACGATCAGGAGTCTCGGGTCCCCCACCCTGGCCCCCAGGACTTCAGTGGGAAACGATTCCCCACCTGGGTTGATCCCGGTCACCCGAATATAGACATCTGATCCCTCAGTCAATCCCGTGATATCGTAATGGGTGCCAATGACCGTGGTTGGGGGCTTCCAGTCGAAACCGTCGGTGCTGGTATAGATTCGATAGGCGGTTGCTGCCTCTCCTCCCAGGTCGAGGGTGTCGACTGGGGATGGCGTCCAAGAAACGCGGATCGCACCACTGCCGATGTTCTCTGCCCGGAGATGTGTCGGCGGTTCCGGAGCTAACATAAGATCTATCCCATCTCGATCTTCAAAATAGTGGACGATACCTTGATAGACTGCCCGTGCAGCTAGTTGGTTGAAACGTGGGTTCTTCAACGCTGCTGCGTCCTCAGGTTGATCGTGAAATGCGATCTCCAGAAGCACGCCGGGCAATCGGGTGTGTGGATTCTCATCGTAAAGCATACGCAGTTCACCCAGGTTCATCTGTTTTGTGCCACGATCGATCCAACTTGCATCCCAGCCGGTTCGGATGTCGTGGATGAGTTCCTGATGGATAAACTGCTGGAGATCCGTGCTGCCTTGCGTACGTGGGTGTGTTTCCCCGTTATGAACGTACGATTCCGTGCCGCGTGTCATGCCTTTCCAGCCGTTGCTGTGCCACGAAATGTAGACCGCGTCCTCTCCACTCCCGGCGTGATTCCATCGAGCAAATATCGGTCTTGATATGACATCGTTAAAGTAGCTATCGGGTTCATATCCCATCCACTGACTATAGTAATAGGTTGCGGCTTCCCACCAGGGTTTATCGGGAGGTGGCGTTCCCACCCCAAAGTCAGGATCTGAAATGTTATCCAGACGATCAAACACTCCTCCCCCGAGTCGCACTGCGTCAGCGATCACGACCTTTTCACTTGCCAGAGAACCCGAGTCCAGCGTTATCGATGCTGGACCCGCATAGAATGGATAATTGCCCAAATAGCGCCACGTCGAATCTCGTATCTGCTGATTAATCCAGACGTCATCGCTACCCCCTGCATGGTGCACTGTGTAGTGGGCATCCGGCGCCCGGTTAGCCCCCGGTCGCACCCAGGCATATACCGCATAGTTTCCCGGTTCTGGTACCGAAAGTGTCCACGTACAGACGGCGGTTGGGCCGTCCGTGAGCGCGTAGTCATAGTCTGTACCGTTGTATCCGGAGCCGGAAGCGGCGGTGGCGTACCAGCCCGTCGAATTGGTAAATTCGGGCGCCCCATCGTCGTTATCTACAATCACCCGTGATGGATTCCAGTCCCGTTCGCGTACTGGAATGACGGTTGCGCCGGCGTTTTCCAGATAAGGGATCAGATATTGATCGACAGCCTCTGCGTTATTATGGTCTTCAATGACGGATTCGTACGGGGGGCGTTGGGTCACCCAACGGCTTCCATTCCATAACCAGCCGTGTCCGGCACTGACGTAAACGGTCTTTCCGACCAGGGAATCGGGGAATACCTCCCTGATGCTTGTCTGTTGGGGAAGTGAGACCGCGGGCACTGGAACCTGGCGCTCGAGCGGGTTGTCACGGATGGATTGGGAGATAGGGGCAAAGTCGGAGAGTGGACGGCAACGTCCCTTGTCTGAATCCCAGCGCTGGATCGTGAGGGAAGACCACGATATCGAGGTCATAGCCCGGCGCACAGCTTCCAGGGTATATTCCAATCCCATCCATTCCTCCGCGGCCAGTATCTCCTCCGAGATGGTGAGGCAGACCGCGAAGTCCCCCTCTTCTTGCTCCCGGACCCACATCACATCAAGTAAGGGGGCAAGTTCCTCTGTTAGCACGCGCTGTGCTTGTCGAACTCGATTGGGCGGTGTAGGTTGTAGCCCCAAGCTTATACCGGCAAGAAACAAGATCAGCAGATGATGAAGCCATCTTTGATTTGGCATTGATAAACTCCCTGTCATGAGCTTTGTGCGTATACCTATGGATAGCCTCTGGATAAAGGTCTTCAACTGTCACAGACCTTGTAAGCGAGGTATACTAAAGGATACATCAGATTTCCTGATCATTGGCTTCTTCACGCACTATACCACAAATAGAACAGATTGAGAGCTGATATGACCAGTTTATTGATTCAGCATGCGACGCTTATCGCTGCGATGGACGACGAGCGACGGCGCATACCCGACGGGGCTCTATTCATTGAGGATGGCTTTATCCAACAGGTGGGTCAAACCGAAGCCCTTCCTCAGACTGCGGATCGTGTTGTCCGTGCGAACAATCTGTTGATTTTGCCGGGTTTGATTAATACCCATCATCATCTTTATCAGACCCTGACACGAGCGCTTCCAGGGGCCCAAGACGTGGACCTCTTTCTTTGGCTTAAGACGCTTTACCCTATCTGGTCGCGTCTGACAGGCGAAGCGATCTACGTCAGCGCACTCGTCGGTTTGGCGGAGTTGATGATGTCTGGTTGTACCACTGCTGTGGACCATCTTTATATCTTTCCCAACGATGTAAGGCTGGATGACGAAATCCGGGCGGCTCAGGAGATCGGTATCCGCTTTCATGCTACGCGCGGTGCGATGAGCCGAGGAGAAAGTCAGGGTGGTCTTCCACCCGATCGGGTGG
>CAYMAQ010000183.1:0-8092 GCA_964388385.1 uncultured Anaerolineales bacterium
CGTCGCGGCGGAGACCCACGGGGACGTCGTGCGGTCGGTGACCGTCGTCGACGACAAGGGCGACGAAACCGTGCTGCAAGCGCCCTACGTGATCGATGCGACCGAGCTGGGCGACCTGCTTGACCTGGCCGAGGTGGAGCACGTCATCGGCGCGGAGAGCCAGGCGCAGACCGGCGAGCTGCACGCGTTGGACGGCGATCCCGATCCACTCGACCAGCAGGCCGTCACGTGGTGCTTTGCCGTCGACCATCTGCCCGGCGCGAACCACGTGATCGACGAACCGGAGGACTACGAGTTCTGGAAAAACTATCAGGCGGACTTCTGGCCCGGCCCGCAGCTTGGATGGCAGGACGTCAACCCGATCACGCTGAAACCTCGCTATCTGGCGATCTTCGACAGCGACAGATCCCGGAGATCGACCTTCTGGACGTACCGCCGCATTCTCTACAAGGACTACTACCCACCGGGTACCTATGCCAGCGACATCACCCTGGTCAACTGGCCGCAGATCGACTACTGGCTCAAGCCCCTGGTCGGGGTTGCGGAGGAGGAGAGGGCAGAGGCCTTGCGTCAATCACGCCAGCTCAGCCTCTCGCTGCTCTACTGGATGCAGACGGAGGCGCCGCGCCACGACGAGGGCTATGGATACCCGGGGCTGCGGTTGCGCCACGACGTCGTGGGTACGACGGATGGGTTGGCGAAATCCGTCTACGTCCGGGAATCACGACGGATTCAGGCGGAGTTCACGGTTTTAGAGGAGCACGTCGGGGTCGAGCAGCGAGGTGACCTGGTGGGCGCGGAGACGTTCGACGACAGCGTCGGGGTCGGCAGTTACCGCATCGATCTCCATCCCAGCACCGCGCAACGGACCTACGTGGACATCAGCAGTTGGCCGTTCCAAATCCCACTGGGCGCGCTGATCCCGGTGCGCGTTGAGAATCTACTTCCGGGATGCAAGAATCTCGGCGTCACTCACATCACCAACGGCTGCTACCGGCTGCATCCGGTGGAGTGGAACATCGGGGAGGCCGCCGGTGCATTGGCCGCTTACTGCCTGGAGAAGGATCTGACCCCGCGACAGGTTCGCAACGACCGGGCGCAGCTCAAGGCGTTCCAGGCGATGCTGGTCGATACGCTGGGGTTTGTGCTGGCATGGCCCGAGTACGCCCGCACGACATCTCGGTAAGGGACACTCAAGCGATCCGTATCCCTCGCGGCAAGGTTACATCTCACGAGCGGTGGCCTCGAGAAAGGCCACCGCTTCTTCATAGTGAGGGAACGCCCGCTCCGCCTCTCGGAACGCCGGCGTATGGACGTACCGGCGTCCGTTGATCCTCTCCGTGCCCAGGACCTTGTGCAGCAACTCGTGGTACATCACGTAATCCACAACAAAGTCCGGCACGTCGGGGTCATCAAGGGTCACGCTGAGCATCACCGCATCGCGGAAGCGGTCGTAGTGTCCCATCTTGGCGCGGGTGATCCGGGTATTCCACGTCAAACGGGGACATGCAAGCTTCCCATCAAAGTAAGCAGCGTTGACCCGATCAAAGATCGTCTCGAGATCAAAATGGCGCCCCTGGGTGAAGTCGTCGGCTTCAGCCGTGGTCATCTCCAGCGCCGTCACCACGTCCATAAAATTTTCACCGGCAGCGTAGCGATCCACCCTCTCTCGGGAAACGCCCCGATCACTGGAGAGCAGCAGTCGCGCTAACGCCTCCAACACGTCCGGGGGTGCACCCATAAATCCCTGGTGCACCTTCGTCTCCAGGACGGCGTCGATCATTCGAGCCTTGTAGAGATACGAGCCATATCCAAAGTGAACCTCCGCCAGCGCATCACGCAGCCGGCGATCGGCACGCTTCCGTAAGCGCGGCGCCTGAAGCCTCCGATGGAGCGTCCGCACAGTTTTCATATGCGTCACCAGCGCGGCGGGATCGCTCAAGAACTTGAGCCATTGGTAAGCACGTCGCGAGCGGGTCGGCAGATGACCGGGCAACCCACCTTGCTCTTTCGCCAGCGCCTCGATTTTACCGGTACGATTCACCAACCACTCCAGCAGCGCCTGAACCTCGGGGGTTTCCTGAGTGGGCGCCTCCGGTTTGGACGAGGCCCATTGATCTATCCGCGCATTGATATAATTCTGTATCGCAACGACCCCCGAAACTCGGACTGTTTTGACGACCTGCGGATTAGGTCCCTCGCGTTCGGGCAGGTCATCGAGATCGATATCCTTGAGGAAGTAGTAGGCCCTGCGCGACGGCGCCGGCAGGTCGTCCGGCGTGGCGCGGGACTCCCGGCAGATAGCCTCCGCCTGCGTCACATTACGCCGGACCCATTCGCGAAAGCGCGTGGTATCCTCGGGGGGAATACCGACCGCCATCTGCTCCCGGGCCAGTCGTGCAGCTCTCACCAATCCCGAAATACGAACCTTGTACGTTTTGGTCACAGCCAACTCCAACTCCCCACGATCAATACGTGCACTTACGGGCCTCGTCGGCAAAGGCCGCGATTAAGTCGAGATCGGCATCGAAAAAGTGGTCCGAGGGCGATAGGATGTAGCCCCCACCCTCGCCGGCGTCCTCGAAACAGCGGCGGACCGCTGCGCGGGTCTCCTCCTCGGAACAACCGGTGAAGTAGTGCTGCTGGTCCCACCCACCGATCATGCACACCTGATCGCCGATTCGCACCTTGGCCTCCGCCAGCCGCGTATCGCCACCCATATCCGGCGGCGTAAAGGTCTCCATCGCATCCGGGTTCATCGCCGCGATATCCTCGAGGATCGGCATCATGCCTCCGCAGGTATGATAGGCGATCCGCTGCCCGGCCTCGTGGGCCAGCGCAATGAGTTTAGAATCGTAGGGCGCCACGTACTCCCGGAAAAGCTTAGGGGAGATAACGGTCGACGAGGCATCTCCACCGCCCAACTCCAACACATCGTAATGCGCACCCGCAAGGGAGCGCACGAAAATCTCCTTACGACGGTAAAGAATACCCAACAACTCGCGAACCCACTCGGGGTCGTCGTAGGTCGACAGGATCAACCGCTCGATCCCGACCAGGCACGCGGCGTCCTGCCAGGTCCCGGGCTGCCCGTAGATGTCGAACGGGATGACGTTCCCCCGAATCAACCCCCGCTCGCCGAATTCCTCGGCTTCCTCGTTCACCTGCGCGACGTCGCATTGAGGGGCGGTGACATACTCCCCAATGAGATCGATGTCCCGCTTGTCCTTGATCAGGTGCTCGGTCACCCACCCCGTGTGTTCGTTGCGCTGGACGACCGTCGTCAGCTCACCCTTGGGCGTGGCGATCGTATAGCGGGTGGTCTCATACTCGGGATCGGGGAGGGATTCTGCGGAGATCCGCCACTCATCGCTCAGGATATACGTCCGGCCCGCATCCTCCTCAAAGGGTTCGGAGATATATTCACCGGTCGATGGGTCAGGCCGCGTCGGCGTCGTCCAACGGATCGCGTCAAGGCCGAAATGATCGAAAAACTCACGGTTGCTGATGCCCCCCATATAGGTATCGAGGAAATAGGGCATCACGTGATGGGTCGTCACCGGAAGGCGGTCGGGAACACCGCCCTCCAACGCCGTCACCATCCGTTGTTTGGATGTCATCTCCATCCGTAACGCTCCTTTTCTGTCGTGTGTAAGGTCATCTCAGTGGCAGACGAGGTCGGATTACGCGACGATCGGGAAAGAGGCCGCTTCCCCCTCACCGCGTATCCGCACACTCAAACTATAGCAGAAACAGTTCGAGGTACAAGAGAAATGGGGAACTCCAAAAGCTTACACTACCAAAGAAAAGTGACACAAATAAGGGCTGAAAGCTCAATAACTTCCACGTTTGGGGTGCTTTCTGCACCGCTTTCAGCTTGATTTCGCGGAAGTTATTTGATAGCCAATCCTAAGAACAGAGGTTCGTGGCAGTACTTACGGAGAGGGAAAAACAACCACGCGAAACCCATAACTTTTTATACGGATCAGCGGGATATCTCTGAGGCGACAAGCGCAACGCATAAACTGAGGACCGTTGTAGAACGCCCCTCCCCGCAGTATCCTGGGGACCTCATCGCCAGCGTTCAGATCCTCCCGACCATCCTCGGGATCGTAAGGGTAAGCGAACTCAGATTCATTCCAATCCTTACCCCACAAACTCCGGGTCCACTCCCACACATTGCCGCTGACTTCCTCCACACCATAAGGACTGGCTCCTTCCGGAAAACACCCTACCGCGCTGGTCGTACCGATCCCAAGACCCTCGTAGTTGGCGCGGTTCGGATCCAGATCAGATCCCCAGGAATAGTATCGCCCATCCTCACCCCGGACAGCTTTCTCCCACTGCGGTTCTGTCGGCAAGCTAACTACTTGATCTGCTCTGAGGTTCCCACTTTCCCGTAAGGCGTCGGTCAGCCAGCGACAAAATGCCACAGCCTCATACCAACTCACCGCTCCCCGAGGATGGTTGGGAAGATTCCAGGGTTCCCCCAATTCTTGGGGCCCTGTAATCTCTTCATTTTCACACCAGATCCACCCCCTTTGGGACCAATACCGCTTATCACGATAACCGTCCGCTTCCACAAACGCAGCAAATTGGGCATTTGTGATAGGATATCGGCTAATAGCGTACGGGCTTTCAATTTCACAGGTATGTTGCGGCCTCTCGTCTTTGCGAGCCATCGCGTCCGCATTGACGCTACCCATCAGGAAGGGACCGGCCGGCACCTCACACCATAGGATATCAGGGACCCCATCGCCGCGTAAGCCTATCCCACCTCTCGGGTCGCCCAGCTTCGCCAGAGCCCGACCCGCTTCGATCCGCTCCAATGCGAGCAATTTGCCCTCCTCCATCACCCGCAACAGATGCTGCTTTACCCGAGCAAGCTTCTCGCAATTATGATCCCATACGCGGGTGGTTATATCGGCGTTCTCCACTAAAATCTGGCCAGCCAGCAAAGCTCCCCAGCCATCCTGTGCACACTGCGGTTCGTCCTCTGCAAGGTCCTGATAGCACAACGCATCGACCAGCGCCCAGAGTGCAAAGTCACTGCCGCCCGCTGACTTAGCCCCGGCAAGCAAGGCCACCTCCTGCCAATGGGCAGGATCCTTACGCGCCAAACTGGCCACTTTATCAGGGTATTCGTGGTCCGTCAGATAGCAGGCTGCTAGATACTCTTGAAAGACACGATGAGGGAAGGCGTAAAAGCTCATCCCGCGGGGGACCAGCAGACCAGCGCGGCGGCTTAAGTAATCCGCCAACCGCAGCGGCTCAACATCAGGGTTCTGACTGATAGCCAGCAATCTGTGGACCAACGCTGCGCCAGATATGCCTGTCACCTCTCCAGGTGCAGCTTGTTCCACATGAGTTTCGTAGGCAAGTTGGTTGAGCGAAGATCGCACCTCGTCCCTTTTCTGCACCTTGAGCCACTCAATCAAGCTGGGGAAGACCAGCACAATCCGGCCTGCATCTTTGCGCACCACACGCTGGCGCTCCCAACAATCCATAAGAAGGTCGACGGCATCCGCATACAGCTTCTCGCGCTTCTCCGGCAAGCTCCCCCCTCGCCAGGTATCCAACAAGGCCATCAACGTCAACAGCAGTGGGCATTGAGCGAAACCACGCAGACGATCACTGCTCAAAATGACACGCTTCAACAGTCTGGCACGTCGGTGAATCGTCTCGGTATTCATAGACTGGATAGATCCTACATACATATACCAGCGATCAATGAAGTGACAGATTTGTGCATATTCAAAGGGTGCCAAGACAGCCTCTCTAAAACCATCAAATTGCCAACCCTGCTTGCGGTACGCAGCAGAGCGGCTCGTGATCAAGATTCGACAATAAGGGAAGCTCGCAGCGAAGTCCTCCACCACCTGTTTGATCTGTCCCCCCTGCATGCCGGTCGTCGGCACCTCGTCTAAACCGTCGAGTAAGAGCACCCCCCCTTCCTCCCGTAAGTGACGCCACAGGGGATGGATGTAGTCTTTCAGGCCTGCCGACATCAACTCCGCATCGATAAAACGACACAGGTGCTGAGCTGTCCCTCTTTGTTCTGGCTCCGGCAATCCTCGTGCAGCGAAGTCGCTTAGGACAACCGGCAAGGGAAGCAAGGGACCATGCGACCACGACTGAAACACCAGCTCATCTTCGTCCGGTACCGGCACCAGCGCTGTCAGCCGCTTCAGGTTAGCTTCCTGGTGCTGCAATCGCTCCCCCGCCAGGCAGAGTGCTACAAAGTTAACAAAGGTTGACTTCCCTGAGCCCGGATCACCCAGCAGCACCAAACGGCTGTAGCGATCCAGATGGGCGAGCGCGGAGGCGTGACGCATCTCCGCTTCTGGATCTGGCAAACCATAATTATCCGACGACGGCTCGGAGTCAACCGGCGTCGAGGAAAGCAACGCCGTATAGACAGCATGAAGATCGACACGTGTTTCTAAATCACACGACGTTCCATGATCGATACCCGTGAGAGAAAGAGGACCCACCATCTCAAAAACATGATGAAGGTAAGCGCTCTGAGGCGACATAATCGGATCTTCCGGGGGCAGAGCCTCGCCCCAGTGATAGATCACCCGGATGCCATCGGAAGAATTGTCATCCAGAACCCGGCCGGCATAGACCCCCACGCGTTTATGCTTCTGCGCACGCAGCTTCTTGACCAAGGTGTGAGCTTCGCTCCACGACTCCTGCCTCAACGGGGCCTGCTCCAAAAGATCCCCAGGTCGCATCAAAGTCTGCAGGAGAGGCTCGGTACGTGCAGCCTCAACGAAGGCAGCTCTGAATGCAGCCATTTCCGTTCTAAAGTCTAAATCCGGCAGCGTCTTAGCGTCGAACCCAATCTGCTCAAAGCGATAACTCAACTCCTCCTGATCCGGCACACGACCGCGCAGAAGTTTACTTAACTCTCCGGCAGCAAAGAGATCGCTGAAAAATGTTGTGAAGAGTCCAGCCAATCGGGGCGTCTCCTCCGGGACATCGATCGATGCCTTGGTGAAGAGTGCAATGATCCCCGCCTCAAAACAACGACGGAGGGCGCCAGCCGCCTCGGCACCGGCGTAAGCCTCACGAACCCGTCGTCCCCCGGCCTCAAGCACCCGATCCGTAAGTGAAGAGGTGAGGCCGGCGAGATAATCAGCGCTAAATCCATCCATACATGCCTCCGATATAGATCGGCGAACCGATCTGAGTCCGATCACAGGGGCTATGACCTTCTCCCAGCTTGCCTATACTTTTATTCCTTATCCGGGCTCTGATAATATGAATACGAATAGTAGGAATCCCCGCGGCGAGAGACACGGTTGAGGACCACGCCCAGCAAATTGGCATCAACCTGACGAAGTTTTTCGATAGCTTTCCGTGCAGCCGTCCGCTTCGTATGACCCGCGTCGATAAGGACCAACACACCATCGACCAACCGGGAAAGGACAATCGCGTCGGTCACAACCATCACAGGGGGCGTATCGAAGAGCACAAGATCCGCCTGTTCCTGGAGTTCCCCAATCAGGGCTTTCATACGTTTCGAGGCAATCAGATCCGCAGGATTGGGAGGACATGGGCCGGTCGTCACAATATGCAGCGTTCCCATCTCAATAGGTTGCCGACCCACTGACAACTCAGGTCGGGAAGAGTCCGCCCCTCTCATTGCAAGCTTGTCCGAGCTGAGTTCGTGATTACACACCGATAAATCAGCCCCCGCCGCTATAATCGCATCACTCAACCCGTGATCATTCACCAAGCCAAAGATCTTATGCTGCATCGGGCGCCGCATATCGGCGTCGACAATGGCCACCCGCCTGCCAGCCTGAGCCATCACGATGGCCAGATTCGCCAGGATCAAACTCTTGCCCTCCGACGGCCCAGCACTGACAACCGCCAATGTCTTAATCGGATTGTCCACACTGTAATAATCCAAGCTCGTACGAAGCGCGCGAAACGACTCGGTGATTGGGGATTGAGGATAGCGATCCGTCACCAGTTTGCCTTCGCCCTTCCCCTTCTGCATATCGGCGATCGACGCTAACACAGGTAGATCGGTAAGCTTTTCCACCTCATCCGGCGTCTTGAGCGTATCATCGATAAACTC
>CAYMAQ010000184.1:0-6025 GCA_964388385.1 uncultured Anaerolineales bacterium
CAAGAGTGTCGGCGGTATTGGGTTCTTATCTCACCGGGAATCCCTACATCGGGATGATCGCTGCGATGGGAGCCGGATTGTTGTTGGGACTGCTCCACGCGCTCTTCGTCGTCAAGTTCCGCGCCAACCAGATCGTGATCGGCGTCGGGATGAATATCTTCGCCCTGGGACTGACGACCATCGGGTTGCAAACCTTCTGGGGCAATCGTGGAAAATCCGATTCGGTGACCGGTCTGCCCCCGATCGACTTCGGGCCTTTGGCCCGGGTTCCGGTACTCGGCCCGATTCTCAACCGTCATACGATCATCGTCTATCTGATGCTGCTGATCGCCGTCGTCTCGTGGTATGTCCTCTTCAAGACGACCCTCGGGCTCCGGCTGCGGGTGGTGGGTGAGAACCCCAGGGCCGCGGATTCGGTCGGCATCAAGATCGACCCGATCAAAATCTGGGCTGTGGCTGTGGGCGGCGCGTTGAGCGGTCTGGGTGGGGCTTACATGTCACTCAGCGACTTGAGTCTCTTCAGCCGGGGTATGAGTGCGGGACGGGGGTACATCGCCCTGGCGGCGACGATCCTCGGGAACTGGAATCCGCTGGGCGCCCTGGGGAGCAGCATGATCTTTGGCTTCCTGGGAGCCCTTCAGATCCGGCTGCAGGCGACGGATTTCCCAACCCAGTTCATCCAGATGATCCCTTATGTGCTGGTCATTTTCATCGTCGCCGGGGTGGTGCGGCGGGTGCGTTCGCCCGGCGCCGTGGGTGAGATCTACGAACGCGGTGCGTGATGGCTTAAGCGTAGCGGATAGGAGATCAAGATGAACCTTGACGATCTGCGGGATGCGTTGGACGTCCCGCTGGATAAGCACGATCCGGAGTTGTTCGAGCAGATGCAGCAGCGCTTATCGGAGCTCGGGGGTGGTGAATTCCTGGAGGGCATGCACGATTTCCTGGCGCGCTACGAGCGCGGTGAGCCGCTGCGGCCCCATCTCCCGAACACGATGCAATTCCTCTATATGCGCGACCGCCAGACGTTCAGCTTCGCGCTGATCCCGGAGCTTATCCCGATTGCGTATCAGATCGGGCGGATGATTGGTCTTGCGTTCGATGCTCCGCGCCGGGAGGGCGTGACGCTCAAGGAGGCGCTGGAGAGCGCCATCGGCGTCGCCGAAGCGTTCGACTACGGACGTCAGGAGATCGTGAAGGTGGAGGACGATTTTGCCGTCTATCGCACCTACGAGTGCGCCGACTGTTACGGGATGCCCGACATCGGGATGAAGATCTGTCCCTACGAGGCGGGCACGGCCGCCGGTGCGCTGGAGAATGTCCTGGGCAAGCCGGTCCGCGTGGTTGAGGTCAAGTGCTGCGCAAACGGTGACCCCTATGATGAGTTTGAAGTCTACGTTGAGGAAGGATAGGAGATACCTATGCACACTGAACAACCGTACGAACTGGAAGGCCACGTCTACACACGCAGCGATGTCGAGGATCTGGCACGCGACGTCAGTGCGCGCAACCCCGGACCTGCGCCGGAGATCGGCTATATTATCGGCACCGGATTCGCCGCCTTTGCGGAGGAGATCGAAAACGCTGTCACGATCCCCTATGAGGATCTGCCGCTGTGGCCCCCGCTGAACGTCAAGGGGCACATCGAAGAGCTGGTGATCGGCGATCTCGCCGGGCGGCGGGTCGCCTGCGCGCGGGGCAAGATCTTCTTACTGGACGGGGCGCCGCCGCAGGTGGTCGCGCTGCCGGTGCGCCTCTTCTACAGCCTCGGATGCCGAAAGCTGCTCTACAGCAATACGGTGGGCGCCATCGACCCCAGTTTCAAGGCCGGGGAATTTATCGTGGTCACGAACCACATCAACCTGACCGGGCGCAATCCGCTGGTGGGAGAGCCCAACGGGGAGTGGGGATCGACGTTCTTTGATATGAGCTATCCGTATGACGCGGAGTATATCGCGATGTTGAAGGAGATTGCGGATGACGCGGGGATTCCCTTGCACGAGGCCGTCTACGGCTGTGTCCTGGGCCCGTCCTTTGAGACCGCGGCGGAGATCAAGATGATGGATATCATCGGGGCCGATGCGGTCGGGATGTCGACCGTGCCCGACGTGATCGCGGCCCGGCAGCTCGGGATGCGGGTGGCGACGTTCGGATTTATCTCGAATATGGCTGCTGGTGTTACGGAAGCCGGGGTGCACAACGACGATATCCTCGGCCTGGCGGACGCCCACTACGACGAGTACGCCGCGTTAGCTCGGGGGATTCTCGCCCGGATGTGAGCGTGCCTTGGGTCGGATTCGGCAATCTTCACCACAAGGCTCAGGATTTTTTGAGGAGCGCGCCGACCTTTCGGTATTGGCCGCTCCAGAACATCAGGAGCTCTTCTCGATTGTAGGTTTCGTCGATGTGGACGGTCTTGATTTCGCCGACGTACCAGCGGTGCGTGCCGATGAAGTCGACCTCGTGCACGACAACGCACTCGAGGTTGACGGGGCATTCAAGGATCAGGTCGGTCTCGATCTCGGTACCCCCGAACGGTGTCACGCCAGCATAGGCGTATTTGTCATCGACGTCCCGCGCGGAGACCGAACCGCAGGTGCGGACTAGCTCGATCTGTCCGGTGGTGGGAAAGTTGACGCCGAACTCGTGTTGTTGATTGATGAGTTCGTAGGTATACCGCTCCGGCATAATCCCCACCATAACGGAGGGTGGCTCCAACGAGTAGAAGTGAAACGCGCCAGCAGTCATAATATTATGTCCGATAGTTACCAAGACGATCGGGAAGGCCGGTAATGCACCGATGCCTTTTATCACTTCAGAGGTCTGTGTCTTCATTTGATGGTTGCTCCCTTTGGACTATGTTTGATTGACTCTATTTTATGTAGGAAGCCGTGGGTTGTAAACCCGCTCTGAACAGGGGCAAACGAATGGACTATCTCATATGTCCCGAAGTCCCGCGGAGGTCCATTAAAAAGACCGGCTGCGACAAAGTCGCAGCCGGTCGCATCTAACGTCAGTACGGATATGGGGCGTCCGGCTCGCTGACCTCGTTGAGCTTCGCGAGTTGGTCGTCCGTGAGTGACCAGCCGGTCGCACCCAGGTTGTCCTCCAGGTGCTTCATTGTCCGTACGCCAGTGATCGGGGCGGTGACCGCCTCCTGCTCCAGCAGCCAGCGGAGCGCGACCTGCGCCGGGGTTTTGTCCGTCTTGTCGGCGATCTCAAAGAGTTCGTCCAAAATGGTCCACGTTCGCTCGGTGCCGTAGGCCTCCCAGGACTCGCTCCATCCGCGCTTGCTGGCCTCCTCGACGCGGGTGCCGCTGGGCGGGCCTTCCATCCCGCGGTAGTATTTCCCGCTCAGCCAGCCACCGCGCAGGGGGCTCCACGGGATCACGCCGATGCCCTCGTTGGCACAAACCGGCAGTAGCTCCCACTCGATGGCGCGGTCCAGCAGGTTGTAGAGCGGCTGGAGGCAGGCGAACGGCTCCCAGCCCCGCTCGCGGCTCAGGTCGACGGCGCGCTGCAGCTGCCATCCCGTGACGTTGCTGGCGCCGATGTAGCGGACCTTGCCGCTCTGTACCAGCGTATTCAGCGTATCGAGCGTCTCCTCCAAGGGGGTGTTTGCATCCCAACTGTGGATCTGGTAGAGGTCGATGGTGTCGGTCTGGAGGCGGCGGAGGCTGGCCTCGACCGAGGCCATGATGTGCTTCCGGCTGAGCCCCCGGTCGTTGGGGCCGTCCCCCATCGCGCCAAAGACCTTGGTCGCGATCACAAGATCCTCGCGGCGCTGCTGATCGAGCCAGCGCCCGACGATGGTCTCCGAGGTGCCCCGTGAGTAGACGTCGGCCGTGTCGATGAAGTTGCCCCCGGCGTCGAAGAACCGATCCATTAATGCGTAACTCTCGTCCTCCGGTGTCTCCCGTCCGAAGGTCATCGCGCCCAGACAGAGCTCGCTGACCTGCATACCGGTCCTGCCCAGATAACGGTATTCCATCGTGTCCCTCCTTTGGACTCGTCGTACACTCGCTTGGATACCCTTGAACCCTAAAAACGCCAGCCTTTCACCTGCTTACGGCGACCGTCCTAGCATACTCATGCGATGGCTTCAAGTGCGAGTTCGCCTGCCATCGAGACTCCCGTCCCGATGAGAAAGCCGAGGAAGTGGTATCGGGTGTTCTTGTATCCCGCAGCGCCCTTGGACCCCGGAATCACGATGAATTTCAAGGTGACAATGAGAAATGCGGACGCCACCAGCGAGAGGATGGCACCATCGAACAGGATTTTGCGCAGGTTGATGATCATCGGTCCCCCAAGAGAGCGAATAGCGTTCGTCTATAGGATACACCGTTGTCTCCAAGGGGCAAGATCTTCCTGGAAGGGATCGGACGACTCACGCTGATAGAGAACCGAGATCGATCTTTAGCTTGTCCTTAAGAGTCCGACGCGCTACAATAAGTTCCATTATGAAAGATCAAATGCCTGATTTTGATCGTGAGAAGGTCGTTGCGTATCTGGAGCAGTGACCCTTCTCAATACTGCCTCCCCTTCTGAGGTATGATAATCCTCCGACAATTTAGGAGCCCATAGCCGATGAACCCATTCTTCGCAGGTAACTACAAGGGTGAACCCTTCGAGCTTTTTGGCACTCCCCATCTCGTAGCGCTCACGATCGTCGTCTTGATCAACCTGGGGCTGATTGCGGTCGGACGCCGGCTGCCGGACCGCTGGCGGGCACCGATTCGCTACAGCCTCGCCGCTGTCTTGCTTGTCGACGAGGGCCTCTGGCACTGGTGGAACGGGTCAACAGGACAGTGGTCGATTGTGAATATGCTGCCCCTGCACCTCTGCAGCGTACTGGTCTTTCTCAGTGCCGTGATGCTGATCACGAAGAGCTACGCGATCTTCGAGTTCGCCTACTTGCTCGGCATCGCGGGGGCCCTCCAGGCGCTCCTCACGCCGGATGCCGGTCCCTACGGATTCCCGCACTTCCGTTTCTTTCAGGTGATGATCTCGCACGGCTTGATTGTCACCGCGGCCGTCTATATGGCGACCGCGGAAGGATACAGGCCCACCGTTCGGTCCATCAAGCGGGTGCTGATCCGGGGCAACGCCTATGCGATCGGCGTGGGTCTTATCAACGCGCTCATCGGCAGTAACTATCTCTATATCGCCCGGAAGCCGGAGACGGCGAGTCTGATGGACGTACTGCCGCCCTGGCCATGGTACCTGCCCATCCTGGAGTTACTGGCGCTGCTGATGATCGGTCTCCTCTATCTGCCCTATGCCCTTCAGGATCTGAGGTCGAAGCGTCTGGCGCAGCAACCGACAACCTAAGTTCAAGCCGAAGTCAGAGTTGGATCCTCTCTCAAGCAGGATTTTTGATAAGTCGATGATCGTAGACTCTCCACACCTCCGAAAATAGTAACCAGGACCCTTATCGACCCTGTCATTCTGAGCGTAGCGAAGAATCCCGAACAGTTCACCTCTGGATGCACACGCCTCCTCGTCGTAACAGCTATCTGCATACTCGCGTACGGCTGAGACGGTCCGCGCGTCCTTATCGACGTCCATCTGTATTCCCCTTTCTTATGGATGCGCAAACGCCATAGCCGTTTCAGCGTACTCCCGCAGGGCGTGGATAGCAAGTTCTCTGTTTCGTGCCCGGTTCTGTTCCGACGGGGC
The DNA here is from genome assembly GCA_964388385.1 of uncultured Anaerolineales bacterium. Classification (GTDB taxonomy): domain Bacteria; phylum Chloroflexota; class Anaerolineae; order B4-G1; family SLSP01; genus PWVB01. The sequence continues at coordinate 5,680 of CAYMAQ010000184.1, forward strand.
TTTGAGCCTGTGCTATTATTGTCTCGACTCTATGGGAGAGAGGGCTCAAAGCCTGTCTTTCGCTTATGCGATTTTACATCCTTCGATAAGCTGGCTATAATGATGGAACATTCTGCATCGTGGATAAGCCTCAGGGAACCTGACAGGGGCTTCCGTGAAAAGACAGGGGGATACGGATGAAAGCAGCTGTGATGCATGGCGTTGGGGATTTACGGGTCGAGGAGGTCGAACGACCTGCGATTTCGAGGCCGGATGAGGTGCTCATTCGGATTCATGCGTGTGGGATCTGTCCCAGCGACCTGCGGGCCTATACCGGGGTCCGGGAGCCGCATCGTGACTGGGGATA
>CAYMAQ010000184.1:6125-8076 GCA_964388385.1 uncultured Anaerolineales bacterium
TCCCCGACTCGGTCTCCTACCTGCAGGCGTCGTTTGGCGAACCGCTGGCGTGCTGCACCCATGGGAGTAAGCAGAGCCAGATCCGCTTTGGCGCGGACGTGGTCGTCGTGGGGGCGGGGCAGATCGGGCTGATGCACCTGCAATTGGCCAAGATCTCGGGGGCGCGGGTGATGGTCAGCGACCTCCTCCCGGACCGACTGGAGAAGGCCGAGGAGCTGGGGGCCGACGTGGTGATCAACGCGGGCGAGGGTGATCCCGTCGAAAAGGTGCGTGACCTGACCGGTGGGCGCGGCGCCGACGTGGTTATCGTGGCGGTCGGGGCGCCCAAGCCGCTCCAGCAGTCGTTGGAGATGGTGGGGGTCGGTGGGACGGTGAACTTCTTCGCCGGCACCTATCCCCCGACGACAATTCCCCTGGATCCGAACCTCGTCCACTACAACGAGATCAATGTGACCGGCACCCACGACTATGGGCCGTATGATTTCGTAAACGCGATGCGTTTTATCGAGTTGGGCCTGGTGAAGGTCGATCCGCTGGTCAGTCACGACCTGCCGTTGGACAGGGTCAAGGAGGGGTTTGACATCGTCGCCGGGCTGGAGGGGCTCAAAGTCAGTATCCAGATATAGAAGGGGGCCCGAATTCACGCGATGACAGACGAACAGAATAGGTCGCATACGCGCGCGGGGCCCCGTAGGGCGGATGGGGCCGCCGGCGGCGTGATCCTGGCGCTGGACATCGGGACGACGACCACCCGGGCGCTGCTCTTCGACCTCGCGGGGCATCCGGTAGCGGAGGCTTACCGCGAGGTCGATGTCGCGCATCCCCACCCGAATTGGGCGGAGCTGGACGCGCAAGCGTGCTGGCGGGCCACGCTGGAGGTACTCGACGAAGTTTTCCGCCGAGCCGCGCAATCCCCCGGGGATGTGCTGGCGATCGGGCTCTCGGGATTGCTGCACGCGTTGATCCCGGTGAACGCGGAGGGAGACCCGTTGGCCCGCGCGATGCTGTGGATGGATCAGCGCTGTCAACCGCAGGCTGAGTGGCTGTCCCGCGAGCACGGGGATCTCGTCCATTCGCTGACCGGCAACCGGTCGGTGAGCACGACGTATTCGGCGCCGAAGCTCCGCTGGCTGGTAGAGCATGATCCGGACCTGGTGGATCGGGCGTCTGGGTTCCTGGCTATGAAGGATTTCATCCGTCTTCAGCTCACCGGGACGGTCGCCACCGACCCCTCGGATGCGGGGGGGACGATGCTCTTCGACGCGGAACGCGGGGATTGGTCGAGGCCGCTGCTCGAGGTGATCGGCCTTCCCCTGGAGAAGCTTCCACCGATACGCCCGTCGACCGAGGTCGCCGGCGGCGTCACGCGCGATGCTGCTGCGTTGACGGGGCTGGTCGAGGGGACGCCTGTTGTGGTGGGCGGGGGCGACACGCTCTGCACCCGTATCGGCACCCACGCGGAGGGGACATCGCGCGCCTGCCTCTACCTGGGTACGGCAGCCTGGATGTCGGTGCCGCAGCGCCGCACCGGATGCTTCTCCGCAACTGCGACGACGGGCGCGACCCTGCGCTGGTTGGTCGATCTCTTCGATCCGGCGCCGGGGGAGGTCCCGGCAAGGGCGTATGAGACGCTTCTCCGGGCGGCGGAGTCGGTGGAACCCGGCGCCAAGGGGTTGCTCTTCCTCCCCCACCTGATGGGCGAGCGGGGGCCGAAGAACAACCCCCAGGCGAAAGGGGTGCTGTTCGGCCTGACCCTGGCCCACAAGCAGCCCGAGATCACCCGGGCCGTCTTGGAGGGTTGCGCTCTCCACATCCGATCGATCCTCGATCATCTGACCGAAGAGCCTTTGCGTGAAATCGCGGTGGTCGGCGGGGGGGCCAAGAGCGCGCTCTGGCGCGGAATCATCGCGGATGTCAATGGGATGACCGTGATGGTGCCGGCGGTGTTGGA
>CAYMAQ010000185.1:0-8073 GCA_964388385.1 uncultured Anaerolineales bacterium
ATCTCCAGATGCATTCTCCTTCGGACAGTAAGCAGCGCGCCCGCGGGCTTTGAGCTGGCGGAACGCCTCCCGCGGATGGGCATCTACGGCGATTCGCCCCTCCTCGAGGAAGATCAAGCGCGTCGCGTAGCAAGCCGTTACCTGAGGGCTGTGATTGACCATGATCACGGTGCTTCCCCGGTCAACCGCGTCCCAGAGCAGATCCATCAGGAATCTGACGTTGGTAGGGTCCTGTCCGATAAGAATTTCGTCCAGCAGGATGAGTTTCGGGTCGTAGCCCAGCACAGAGACCAGGTTGAGACGGCGTTTCTCGCCGTAGCTGAGCCGGTAAGGATGATCGGGGGCACGCCCGGCAAGCCCTGCCCGTTCGAGCAATAATCGGGTGCGTTGTTTCGTCCTGCCGTCCAAGCACCCGAAGTTCCGTGGGGCGAAAACCGCCTCCTCCCAGACGCTTGCGGCAAAGAGTTGGTGATCGGGGTTCTGAAAGACGATGCCTATCTGGCGGGCCAGATCTGAAATAGTTGTCTGGGTGATGTCCTTGCCTATTGTGACGATCTTGCCTCGCTGGGGTCGGACCAGTCCAATTACGCTTTGAAGCAACGTGGTCTTGCCGGACCCATTATCGCCCATGACAGAGATGAACTCTCCTGGATGCGCTGCCAGCGATATGTCGGTCAGTACAGGCTTCCCGTTGTAGCTGACTGTGAGCCTATCGACCTCCAGGTGGGGGTGACCCTCGTTCTTTGTCTGGTTGTCTGGCTTGGGTCTGGTCCGCTCGTAGGGCGGATTGGGGAGCTCAAACGGTCCATCGCTGACGATTCGACCTTTTGCCATCCGGATCAAACGAGGGTTAAACGGTGCCAGGGCGTTTAACTTGTGCTCGATGACGACGACTGCCATCTCGGTGCGTTTCCGTATCCGGTTCAATGTGTCCAGAACTTCGGCTGTTCCTTTTGGGTCCAGGTTCGACGTCGGCTCGTCCAGGATCAGGGCGCGGGGCTCGGTCACAAGGATTGACGCGATCGCGATGCGCTGCTGCTCGCCCCCGGAGAGGGTCGCCAGTTCCCGATCTTGGAGGTGCGCGGCACTCACCACATCCAGCGCCCAATCAATCCGTCTCTTGATCTCTTGCCGGGATAGGCGATGATTTTCCAGACCGAACGCGAGTTCGTCCTCCACCCGCAGCGTGCAGAACTGGGCCTCGGGATTCTGTTGGACGATGCCGACGACGTCGGTCAGATCGTAGATGGGGGTCTCATAAGGGTTGCGCGAGCCGATCCGCACCTTGCCATCCACATTGCCCTCGTGTTGGTGAAAGAGATAGCCGCCCATTGCGAGGGCCAGGGTTGATTTCCCACATCCGGAGGGCCCGGTGATCACGACGAACTCGCCCGGCATTAACCGCACGGTCACGTTCTTGAGCACGGGTGGGTCGGTTCCGATGAACGCATAGGTAAGTCTATCGATGTCGACAAGCGGTGCTGTCTCGTCTCTTTGTGCTACCGACGGGGGATAGGAGGTCCTTTTCTTCATTGCACATCCAGACGTTGGACGTTCTCCACAAGAACCTCGCCGTTCATTTGGCCCAGGGCATAGGTGATTGCCTCCGCTTTGATAACGGCGAACAGCCTGATCCGGTCATTGTCGATCACCGCATTGAGGGCAAAAGATACTTGCTCGGTTTTACCTTCTACTGATATCTGATCGGCGTCTGCCGTAGGCCGTGCTGCCTTCACAATGCTGCCTAGGGGCGCGCCCTGGACTTTCTGCGTGCCATCGCTGAGGTTGAGGGCTGTGCTGTCCATCTCATACTGCCAGTCTGCCGGATCATAGGGGTTGGTGTTTGTCACGGCACCGGTGATGGGGAGCGGATTTGCTCCGACCAGGGTGATGCGGCTCACATTTCGCACCCACGCCTTGCTGTTTTCAGCGCCCATAAGGTTGTATGCGGTGCCCTCTCCGCTGCCGGTTGCGACCAGGAGCAGATTTTCGTTCCGGCGGACTTCCTTCATCGTGATGAAGAACGCATAACCATCCGTGGCCTCAACCAGAACCAGGCCGACGGAGGCGCTCGGGCCCGCTTGATCAACGATCATTTTCAAGGGCACGCCGGTGAAGGTTCGTGTTACGTCGTTGAGGGTGCCCTCGCCTTTGCGGGTCGGCAGGTTGGCCTGACCCTCTGGATAGGTGTAAGGTGAGTCGGTCGCACCGCCGATCTCAACCGTCGGAGGGCCCTGCAAGGCTGTTCGGAGAAAGATGAAGAGTGCGGTGACGAGGGTGACCCCTGCGATAAGCGACCAGCGCTGGACCTGGGGGGGCATCGGCTGGGGGGCTTGGTCTTTCACTACACCCGTGCGGCGCAAGGTGTTGAGCAACCCCCATGCCAGGACGCCAGCGAAGATCGTGCCGGAGAGAAACGCCAGCAGCGCGACCAGGAGCAGGGCTCCATAGGTGAGGATATCGGCCGGTAGCGAGGCAAAGAGCTGAAAGACCAGGACGTTGGACGCCGCTGCCAGTCCGCCCGCCAGTCCGTAGATCACCACCCGATCTTTGCGCCGGAACGGCATAAATCCCAGATCGACGAGCAGACCGGCGACCAGGTCGACGAGCAGGATCAGGATGCCATGAGTATTGCCGGTGAGGAGTTCAACGCCCCCCTTGAGCAGACCGGTCACCGTGCCGGCACCCTGCTTGCCGGTCAGCCCCACAGCTAATGTGAGCCAGAGCACGTGCAGGCCGGCGGCCCACTGGGTCGTCCCGGCGAACCCCACGATGGATTGCACGAAGTCGCTGAATGCGTTGACAGCGGTGCTGGTAATGCCACCGAGGGCTGCCAGGGCTGCCATCATCAACAGGTCGCGGGTGCTGAAATAATACCGTGCGTCTCGACTCACATGCCCTCCTGGAAGCTCAGATCGGTTGGGTAAACGAAAAACGACGTCCCGGAAAGGGACGCCGCGTAGAGTCTTAAAGACTCACTATGCGCCGCTGCATCTCCTTTCCAAACGCGGGAGGCATAACCGTTTCCAATTATACCCTATCGATTCCCTCCCTTAAGCCGGTGGTTTTTGGATCCATCGAGCCCTTAGGGAGCGGAATTCGAAGATGCTGCTTGCTATTGTGACTGCCTGTGTAAGGTGACGACACTACCTGAAATGTGTACTGAAATTATACTGTCGTGTGTGACATCGTCAAGTTGGCTGAAGCCTTGTCCATACCTTCTCATGAACTCTTGGTTGGTATCCACTGCTGGGTGTGAGTTGTGTGCTTTTTCAACTGACCTATAATTGATGGTTAACCTGTCCCGAGCCCTCGGGGCACAGCCAAGGTGTGGGTTACATTAAGGAGAAGAGAGATGCCAGAGGAACTGAATCCGTTTGCAATTGCTCAGAAACAGCTCGATATGGCCGCAGAGATGATGCAACTTGATCCGGCCCTCCACGAACTGTTGCGATGGCCCATCCGGGAGCTGCACGTCACGCTGCCGGTCAAGATGGATGACGGCTCGTCCCGGATTTTTCACGGTTTCAGGGTCCAATATAACGACGCGCGGGGACCGACGAAGGGCGGCTTGCGCTTCCATCCCCACGAGACGATCGACACGGTGCGTGCGCTGGCGGCCTGGATGACCTGGAAGACGGCCGTAATGGATATTCCCCTCGGTGGGGGGAAGGGCGGGGTGGTCTGCAATCCGAAGGCGATGTCGCCCGGGGAGTTGGAACGCCTGAGTCGAGCTTACATCCGCCAGGTCGGTCGCATTCTTGGTGAGGATATGGACGTGCCCGCACCGGATGTCTATACCACGCCGCAGATTATGGCCTGGATGATGGACGAATACTCGTTCCTCCGGGGCCACAACGTCCCCGGTGTGATCACCGGAAAGCCCTTGCCCCTCGGGGGATCGGCCGGGCGCGGAGATGCCACGGCGCGCGGTGGTATGTTCTGCATCCGGGAGGCCGCCGAGATGCTCGGCTTCGATACGGAGGGTGCGTCGATGGCGATTCAGGGATTCGGTAACGCCGGGCAGTATGCGGCGACGTTAGGTGAGGAGCTTTTGGGCCTCAAGATCGTGGCTGTCTCCGATTCGCGTGGAGGGGTCTATAACCCGAATGGCATGGACCCGGAAGCCTTGATTAATCACAAGGTCGAGACGGGCAGCGTGGTGGATTTCCCTGAAGCTGAGGCCCTCACTAATGCAGAGTTGCTTGAACTGGACGTCGATATCCTGGCACCAGCGGCGCTGGAGAACCAGATTACAGCCGACAATGCCGAGAACGTCAAGGCCAAGATCAGTGCCGAGTTGGCCAATGGGCCTACGACTCTGGACGCCGATGAGATCCTCTATGATAATGGTGTCTATGTGATTCCCGATTTCTTATGTAACGCCGGTGGCGTCACGGTCTCTTACTTCGAGCAGGTGCAGAACGCTTACGGCTACTACTGGAAAGAGGATCGCGTTCACGAGCTGCTGGATGAGAAGATGTCAACCTCGTTCCACGATGTGGCCGAGACAGCCAAGGATTATGACGTTAACAACCGGATCGCGGCCTATATTGTCGCGGTCGGACGGGTGGCGGAGGCGTGTAAGCTGCGAGGTTGGGTGTAATCGGAGAAGGGGTTCGGGTCGATCTGAATCCGAACGTCGTCATCACGACAGCGCGGGGACTGAGTGATTTCCCCGCGCTGTCTGCTTTTGGTTCTGTGAACCGGTCGAGCTTGGATCGGGTTATGAACAACTAAAGCGTTTCTGCGTTTCCCTAGGTGTCACGGGAAAGTTTAGTGTTTCGTGCCCAGATCTGTAGTTTCGGATTTTGGTTTGAGGTAGCCGATGGCGATCTCCTCCTCGTCGTCCATCACGAGGCTCATCGTGCGTCCGTCCGTGGCCTCGGGTAGATCGATAACCTGGATCGTGTCTTCGAAGTCCGCGTCCTCCGGCGAAATGTCGGCCAATTTGTTGGGTGCGTCGCGGATGAGGTCGATGTTGAGCTCTGCACCATCCTCTCCTATTGGGACGGAAAGGGGGTAGATATCCTGCTCGATGAGGTCCTGGAAGAAATGGGTGCCGTAGGATGGTTCGGCAATGGATCCACCGCGCAGCAGTGGGATCTCCACCAGCGCTTGCGTGTTAAAGATGTCGGCATAGGAGATCTTTACCCCCAGGTCAGGATCGGAACTGCCCCAACGCCCGGGGCCGATAAGCATAAAGCGCTCGTCCTGGAGACGCTTGTTGAGCCTTCCGATCGCTCGAGCTAACTCGGTCTTGGTTTCGTAGCTGGGTGCCTGGCTGTACGCCCTGGGATCGACATAGATAAGGTAGCGGATATCCTCCACCGCGCCCTGAGGTACCAGATGCGTAGTGCGCAGGATAAGGTCCTCCTCGGGTACGTCCTCCGGGAGTGAGATGCGTTTGGACTGGGTCCGACTGTTGAGGGGACGACACTGAAGGATGTGGACTGTATACTCGGCGTGCGGATAACGGGGCGTGATCTCCACGGTGAATTCGATATCCACGGGCCAATGGTGATAGCGTTCCAGTTTGTCGAGGATGGTGCGCATCAGGTCAATGAACCGGCGGTCCCGCATCAGGTTATCAAAAGTGATGATGATCTGCCGGGCCTCCTCCGGGCGCAGCCGTGCCACGATAGGTGAGATGTACTCCCGTTTATCCACCGAAGCCAAATAGCGCAGTCCTGGAAAGTCGCCCTCGATCACCTCGTGGATGGGCAGGGTGACAATGGCATTGCGCTCCAGGTCGGCCACGTCGATGTAGTGCTGGGAGTATTTTCGCACGTTTGTGAGACCGATGTATGGACGAAGTTGGGGATGGCTCAACGCAACCAGGTGGGGGTAGTCGTGCGAGACCCGATCCACGGCGCGGGTGCCGAATCCCACCACCAGACGCAGGAAGCCGTCCTCACGGCGGATCTTTGGACTCCAACGAAAGGGATTGCGGCTGTAGCCCACCCCGGCGAGAGTGGGGAAGAAGTAATCGTGGTAGCGTTGCCCTTCGGCTTTCTGGATAAGCACCGCCATACGCTCGTCGTAATCGACCAGGCCCATATGTTGACGGTAGAGGAGTGCGTCAGGGCTGAGCGTGCTGGCGTAAACCTGAGCAATCGCGTTCATCAGGAACTCGAGGTTCTCATCCAAGGTGCCTTGATTGGGGCAGAAGACGCTTTTGTACTTGCCGGCGAGGGCTGCGCCGAAGTAGACCTCCAGCAGGCTCGACGAGCGGACGACGAGCGGTGTCTTTCCGACCTCCTCGAGAATGCGGCGCAGGCCGTAAATGATCTCGCCTGGGAAGTGACCGTCCATATAGGCCTGGCGGATCTTCGGGTAATCGTTCTCGATGTCCTCCCGCGACCGGTATTTCTGATTCATATAGTGCGTATAGTCGTTCACGAGTTGGAAGTCGTAGTGAACGTCCGCGCCCAGAAAGTAGGAGTCGGGGATCTGGACGTGCTCGTGGACGGCGAGTCCATCCTGGGGATCGGGTGTCTGGAGGATCTTCTGGGCCAGCAACATCCCCGCGGCCTTGCCGCCGATCTTGCCGCGCCCGATACACCGGCGGCGAATTTCGATCAGATCCCGAATCGTGAAGACCTCCTTCGCGATGCCGATGAACTCAAGCTGATCACTTAACAGGCTCTTGATGAGGACGACGATGATCTCCTGGAGATGGTGTCGAACACTCTTGCGGTCTTCGGGGGGAAGCGACTCGTAGGCCTCACCTTGTGCGAAGAGGAGATCGAGGGGGGCCAGTTCGGGATTGAACGTCAGGTCCAATTCGTGGGTCGAGGGCGCGGAACGGCTGGCCATCACCTGTTTGATCAGTTCGTCAAGCCGCTCGTGGGGCATGTTGTTGGCGAAATAGTAGTCGGTCAGTTGATCCCGAATGACGGCGAGCCGGCGGGCCCACACTTTCTCGGGCTCCTGTGCAAAGGGGTCTTGGAGCCCCTCGCGGTGCTGGGAGATGATTGCTTTTTGCCGCACCTCTCTCTCAAACATATCCACCGTTAGGACGCCTCGGGAGAAGAGCTCCCGTCGCATCAGCTCCCGAATCCTGCCGGCCAGGATGGGGTATTGGGCCAGTTTGAGATGAACGCCATAGGCCTCGTGAAGATCCTGCACACTGGGGCTGCTGCCATTGGGTTCGCGATTGATCACTATCCACCTCACCGGATTCTGGCTCTCTGTTTTCCCTGCGGACGATGTTCAGTCTTCTAAAAAAGCTCCGAGTCCCCGAGGACGGCCTTTGCAAAGCGCCAACGCTTCAAAGCCTCGATAAATCAGGGAAATGTCAAGGTTTTTAATTTACTGATGCTAGGATACCTCGTTTGATCGAGACTGCGAATCTTGGCCTTCCTGGGAGCGGGTACTCATCTCTCCATGTCGCCGAACCAGGCCTGGAGTGTTACCTGGGTGGATAAGAGGCTGATATTCCTTCCGTGCTTTAGCACCTCGTAAGCCGCTTTGGGGGCGCTGGAGAAGTTTAGCTCATCCAGATGGGCGCCGATCAGGCGGCTGCCTCGCTCTCTATGTCGTCCGCGGTCCTTGCTCCCCCGTAAACATCGACGTCGTGAATATTGAGATCTTCAAGCGTCTGAAGCGTATTGGCGTAAACGACGTGATGTTCGTTGTTCCCAAACGTGGTGGTGACGCCGAGCAGGTCGACGTCTTCGTGAGCGTAGAGATACATCAGCGTGAGGCCATCGTCGACGTCCGAACGGTGGACGGATAAGGTGTTATCACAGTTCAGAATGACTTTTTCCATGGGCGTTCTCTTCTCCAGCGACTGCCTTGATCTTCGGGGGACACGCTGCGTATAGGGAGTTTACACTGTTATGCCCTTTAGGTAAACTCGATCCGCGTTGGAATAGCGCGGATCCGAGACTTGAAGGTTGTCAGGACTGGGGTATACCCAGTAAGGGCTTTGGGGTGTTGTGGAAGGAGATAGCGAGATGAGGACCGCTACACGGCCGCGTCGATGTGCCGTGTCTGGAAGGGAGGGTCGTCTACCGACAAGAAAACTCCGTCGCCGTGGCTCACGTTTTTGGCCCTGCGGGTCCAGCG
>CAYMAQ010000186.1:0-8028 GCA_964388385.1 uncultured Anaerolineales bacterium
GGAGATCTACGAGGACATTCCCGCACATCTCACGCTGGCGACCGGACGTCCGGTCCTGCTCCAGCTCACCCGGGAGGAGCAGTTCACCTATACGACGACCCGCCATCCTATGCGCCTGGGCTTCCGTCTCGCCGTTCGATCCGATGGGACGATGCTGGCCCAGGACCTGCAGGCCCTGAGCGATACCGGATCCTACGGCGGTCACGGCCTGACGGTGCTGGGCAACACCGGTCATAAGACCCTTCCCCTCTACAAGACCGAGAACGTCCGCTTTCAGGGGGAAACGTACTACACGACGCTCCCGCGCTCGGGCGCGTTCCGGGGCTACGGCGTGACCCAGGCGGTCGTGGCCACCGAGACTCTGGTCACGGAGGCCGCTGTCGCGCTGGGGATGGATCCCCTCACCTTCCGCCTCAAGAACATCATCGATCCCCACGCCGAGAATATCATGAGCCGGGCCTGGAGCGAGGGCCGGGAGGCGAAGGGCGAGACCATCGAGAGCAACGCCCTCCAGGAAGCGGCCCTGAAGGGCGCGACCGCCGTGGGCTGGAACCGGAAGTATGGGAACCCCGCATGGCACGAGGTGCCCGGCGAGCCCCACCGGCGCCGGGGCATCGGCGTCGCCTTCCTGATGCAGGGCTCGGGAATTCCCAACCTGGATATGGGGACGGCTTCGATCAAGATGAATGACGACGGCACCTTCAACCTGATGATCGGTGCGGCGGATCTGGGGACCGGTTCGGACACGGTGCTGGGACAGATCGCCGCCGAGGTGCTGGGCTGCGCGCTCGACGATATGATCGTCCGCTCGTCGGACACCGACGTGACCCCTTTCGATAAGGGCGCTTACGCGTCGAGCACGACGTACATCAGCGGGGGCGCGGTGGCCCGCGCAGCCGCACACGTCGCGGACCAGGTCAGAGAGGTGGCAGCCTCGATGCTGGCGGTCGAGCCCGACGCCGTGACCCTGCGGGAGAGGCGGGCCTGGACCGAGGACGGCGGTGGGGTCAGCTTCCGCGAGATCGCGCTGCACGCGCTGCACGAGCACAATCAGCACCAGATTATGGGGCAGGCCTCCTTCATGAGCCCGGTCAGTCCGCCGCCCTTTGCGGCCCAGTTCGCCGAGGTCACGGTGGACACCGAGACGGGACAGGTCGTGGTGGATAACCTGCTGATCGCCCTCGACTCCGGACAGATCGTCAACCCGTTGACCGCCGAGGGGCAGGCGGAGGGCGGTATGCACCAGGCGCTGGGATATGCGCTGACCGAGGAGCTGCGCTTCGACGAGAAGGGGCGCGCGTTGAACCCCCGATTCGACGATTACCGGATCTTCCGGGCGGACGAGACGCCCCCGATGGAGACGCTATTCGTCCAGAGCTACGAGCCCTCGCATCCGATGGGGGTGAAGTCCGTCGCGGAGATTGTGGTCAACGGGGTCACGCCGGCGGTGTTGAATGCGATCCACGACGCGACCGGCGTGATGATGAAGCGGACGCCCGTCACGCCGGAGCGACTTTGGCACGCGTTGAATACGCAGGCGCGAACCGCGAATGCGCCGCCGGGGGCAACCGAATAAGCAGCGATCAATCGGAAGATCAACCGGAGGCGGCGCAGAACCAGGAGCGCCGCCTTCGGCCTTTTGGGGGAGGATCGGCTCGTGGCCCGGCTCGCCATCGTGCGGGGTTCGGGCCCATATAGGGCCCACATGGAACAATAGGCGTTTCCTGTTATCGTTATAGGGATGGGGGAAAGCCTCCGGCGGTGATGGGAGAGGGGAAGGACCTATCGGCGCAAACACCCCCCGGTTGAGGGGGGATCCGTCAGCATACACGATGCAACGGGGGAGAACGTGACGGGGGAGGCATTATTGATGGATCTGTCATCAACGACTGGAGTGATTCTGCGCGTCTAGGGGTATTGCAGAAAATTTCAGCGGTGTATGGTCAGATCGTAGTTTTTGTACGCATTCAGCCAATGCAAGGAAGGATATGAGAGATGGATTGGGAAAAGTATCACCTGCCTGAGGACGCAGCTCAAGTTGTCTCTGCGTGTCCCAGCCTCACCATCGCCAGCTCAATCGATCAACTGATCGATCTGGCCTGCGGGGGGGTGGGTAGCAGCCACTATGAAGTGGCCTATGATGTACCTGAGAACGGCACCATGGTCGAAGCCATCGTGGCGCGCGTTCGCAACGGCGTTTCGGTCAATTACCCGGAGTCCTATATGCGCCGGCGAGATCCCGAGTGTATGGTGATCGCCGACGACAAGCCCACGGATAAGCCCACGTACAAACAGCGGTTCGGGGAGGACTTCCGTGAGATGCGCGAGGCGACGTTCGAATGGCTCAAGAATCAGGCCCTGGCTATGTTCGGCTACATCGCCGGTCAGGAAGGGATGGGGATGGATGCGCTTGTCATCGCCCCGGCCAACGCCGGCTTTTTCGCCCTGGGCCTGGCGCTGCTCCAGGGTTTGATTCCCGAGAGCGAGATACCCGACGATTTCAACCCCCGGGCGATCATCTATGTCGCGCCGACCTTCCGACACACCCACTACGACGGCCAACAGGTCGTGGTCCACAACCGCTTGGACAACCTCCACGAGGTCTTCTCCTACAACCTCTATCCGGGTCCCAGCGCCAAGAAGGGGGTCTACGGGATGCTACTCACCCAGGGCGAGCGTGAGGGATGGGTGACGACCCACTGTTCGGCGGTCCGGGTGGTCACGCCGTACGACAACGTGACCACGATGATGCACGAAGCGGCGAGCGGCGGCGGCAAGAGCGAGCTGCTCGAGCACATCCACCGCGAGGACGACGGCCGCTGCCTGTTGGGGGAGAATATGATGACCGGTGAGAAGCGCTTTCTCGAGATCCCGCGTTCGTGTCAGCTTCATCCGGTCGCAGATGACATGGCGATGTGCCATCCCTCGCTGCAGACGGATTCCGGCAAACTGACCCTGACGGACGCGGAGGAATCCTGGTTCCTGCGGGTCAATCACATCGACCACTACGGTACCGACGTCTACCTGGAGAGTCTGACAGCGGAGCCGCCGGAGCCGCTGCTCTTCCTGAATATCTATGCGGTGCCCGGAAGCCGGGCCCTGATCTGGGAGCACATTGAGGACGAGCCGGACAAGCCCTGTCCCAACCCCCGGGTGGTGTTGCCCCGCCGCATCTATCCCAACGTCGTCAACGAACCGGTCCAGGTGGATATCCGGAGTTACGGCGTTCGCACCCCGCCCTGCACGGAGGAGCACCCCACGTACGGCATCATCGGGCTCTTCCACCTGCTCCCGCCGGCCCTGGCGTGGCTCTGGCGGCTGGCGGCCCCGCGTGGGCACGGAAATCCCAGCATCATCGACACCCAGGGCATGCAGAGTGAGGGTGTGGGCTCCTACTGGCCCTTTGCCACCGGCTTGCGGGTCGATCAGGCGAACCTGCTGCTCTCCCAGTTCCGGAATAACCCGGAGACCCGGTACGTACTCTGCCCGAATCAATATGTGGGCGTGTGGCGGGTCGGCTTTATGGCGGAGTGGATTATGCGCGAGTATCTGGCCCGCCGGGGGAGCGCCAAATTCAAGCCCGATCAGATCCGGGCGGCGCGCAGTCCGCTGCTCGGCTACGCCCTCCACCAGCTTCAGATCGAGGGGCGCTTCGTCTCACGATGGTTCCTCCAGGTCAACACCCAACCCGAGGTGGGCAATGAGGGCTACGATCGGGGCGCGGAGATCCTCTACAATTTCTTCCGCGAGCAGGTGAACCTCTACCTGGAAGATGGATTGGATCCGAAGGGTCGAGAGATCATCGAGTGCTGTCTTGACAAGGGGACCGTCCACGACTACGAGTCGCTGATCCCCCTGATGTAGGCGCCGGCGAGATCGACCGGTGGACGTGATAGGTTTGAGATGTCAACCCATCACGTCCACTTTTTGTTTGCAGGACGACATGGGTTATGAATCGGGTCGCGCGTCATTCAACGGGTTTTTTAACCCTCACCCGCATTCAGTTTTCATCCCGGGGTGGTTATGAGGGACTTTCAATGTATACTGAGTTAGCAGGCTTTTTACGCCCACTTTCAGCTTGGTTGGGCCGAGGAATTGGATTCGCCTGCTTCAGCATCGTGCCAGGACGCATAGGGGTAGGAGACTGTCTCCAACGTTGTGGACGGCTCGTAAGGCGCCGTCCATTGGAACTCAAGGGAGGGTTGATGATCAAGCGAGCACGTGAGATTGCAGAAATGATGGGGTACGAGAGCATCGATGATATCCTGGAGGCCATCGGGCAGGGTGAGGTCATCCTGCTCAAAGTGCCGGAATCGTACCGGAGCCGGACTTCCGAATGGCTGCACGAGAGAATTCCGGAGGCCAGGGAGGAGAGCGAGGTGCTGGCCGAGACGATCCAGGACATCGCCAACGGCCTGGATATGGCGATGGAGCTGGTGCGTTATCCGGCCGATTCCGACGTCTGCGAGATGGACCTTCCGCACGGCTGGCCCAGCTATTGCGATAAGTCCCTGAGCACCCAAAGCTAACGGGGCTGGGGCTTTATGGGGGCAAACACATCCTGCGCGGGCCGCGCCCTTCAGCGCACCCGGCAGGGCGATGTGTTGCCCGGAAAAGAACGGAGGTGAACGTATGAAATTGCCCAGTCAGCGCATCCGGATTATGGCCGGGACCCCCCTTGACGCGGGGGAGTACCGCCTGCTGCCGTCGGTTCTGGTCAATACGGTGGAGGCAAAGTCAGAGTCAGGCCGACTTCGGATGATGAAGATGCGCCCGGTTTCCGTGGTGGCGCAGGGTCCGGAGGGCACTCGGTGGCACGAGATTCCAAACGAGACCGGTCAAACGCTCAGTGTGATGGCTGCCATCGCGGCGGGTATCGCCGTTGTTGGCGTGCTTGTGATCGGGATCGCCCGCTTGGTGTGTTACTTGGGTGAGTAGGCTATCCGTCACGACCGACAATGCAAGGACAAACGAAAGGAGCAACGACAATGGAAGCGCTTGATTCAATTTTCGAACGTATCGACGCGATGAGCGAAGAGGTCAACGTCGACGCCGTCTTCGGAGAGCCCAGAGAGGTCGGGGACCACGTGCTGATCCCGGTGGCGGAGCTGCACTATGGATTTGGCGTCGGCTCCGGCACCGCCCAGGGGACGGAGTCGCCGGAGGAGGGGACGGAGGAAACCGAAACGACGGAGACAGCGTGCTGCGAACACGGGGGGACTGCGCAGGGCGCCGGCGGCGGCGCGGGCGCCAAAGCACGTCCGCTGGCCTATATCGACGTCGGGCCGGATGGCGTCTCCGTGAAATCCATCATGGACGAGCAGAAGATCGCGTTAGCCGGCATTCTCCTGAGCGCGTGGGCCGTCGGCTGGTTAGCGGTCGTGCTGAAAGCGCTCTTCAGTCCGCGTAAGTGACAGTAACGTCCGGCCTCGAACGCGTCGGCGCCCCGGAGGACTCACCGGTCTGGTATCGGTTTCTGAACCTTGACAGGTTTTCGAACCTTGACAGGTTTTCGAGCGGACGCTTCCGGCACGCGATGCTCACGCGGCTGGGCGGCGCAAGCCGCGGAGCGTTCGAGGCCCTCAACCTGGGGGGCGCGGTCGGTGACGATCCCGAGGCCATAGCCGACAATCACCGGCGGGTCTTTCGCGCGCTGGGGATCGCGCCCTCCCGGGTGGTGAGTCCCTACCAGGTCCACGGACGCAACGTGGCCCGGGTCGACGGCTCCCACGGCGGTCGGGTAATACCGGAGACCGACGCCCTGATCACGGACGAACCCGGCCTCGGCCTGCTGCTCCGGTTCGCGGACTGCGTACCGGTTATCCTCTACGACCCGGAGCACGAGGCCGCCGGGTTGGCGCACGCCGGATGGCGGGGAACCGCGGCCGGGGTGATCCCGGCCTCTGTCCGCGCGATGACCGCGGCGTTCGGCACGCGTCCGGGCGCACTCCAGGCCGGGATCGGGCCCGCCATCGGGCCGGACCACTACGAGGTGGGATTCGAGGTCGTCCAGGCCGTTCGCGCGACGCTTCCGGACTCGGTCACCATCGCCCAGCGGAAGGGCGAGCGATGGTATCTCGATCTGCCCGGTGCGGTCGCGGCCCAACTCGATGGGTTGGGCGTGGGGCGCGTCGTCACCTCGGGCATCTGCACTGCATGCCGCACCGATGAGTGGTATTCCCACCGCGCCGAGGGCGGCAAGACCGGACGCTTTGGCGTGATGGTGTGGATTGCGGAAACGTGAGAGGCGGGTGCCCGGCGCGCTGCGACCGCTGACAAGTCCCGGGCGTGACGCCCCTAATCGAGCCCTTCAATCTCAAAGGAGAAGCCCATCAGGGTGAGCAGCGCCGTGTCGGTATCAGACGGTCGATCGAACTGCAGCTCGAACGACTGCTCCTGGCCCGGTTCGATGCTCCAGGACAGCAGCGGTGAGGCCGCCAGCAGCGAACTCTCCCCGGCCCCGCTGGTCAGCGAGATGTCCTCGGCCGTCACCTCGAAACGTGTCTCGCCCCTGTTCTCGATGGCGCCGGAGAGGACGATCACGTCCCGACCGGCATCGTAGAAGGCGTCGATTAGCTGGACGAAAGGCCTGGCCGGCTCCGGCGCCGGCTTCTCGAAGGCCAGCACGTGCCGGGCCGGATCCTCGGAAGCCGCATCCACCCGGAAGATCCAGGTGAGAGGCAGCGCGACATCCGACGGCAGCACGTATCCGGCGCTCCCCCGCACGTCCGTACCAGGTTGGAGCGGAGCGTTCGGACGTCCGTAGAGGCCCAGAGCTGTCGCTTCGGCGTTCAGGCTGAAGCGTTGCCCTGTATCGTCCGCGAGTACCCTATCGAAGCGCACTGGATCGATGACACTCTCTCCCCGGTTGGTAATCCGGTACTCGACGATAAACGTCCAGGGTGGGTCTTCTCCCTCAATGATGCCGGATTCCAACACCTCCACGAAAAGATCACCGGCCCGCTGATCGTCGAGCAAACTTGCGTCACGGGGCAGATGGCGGGCCTGGACCAGCACGTACGTCGTACCCCCGCCGATCGTCATCAGCGTCAACCCCGGTTGATCCTGGGACGTAGGCGAGAGGTTATCGGCATCCACCCGCTCAACCTTTGGCGCCCCAAAGACCAATTCGGTGCCGGTCTCCATCGTAACGGTGATCCGGTCGCTGCTCGAGAGGCCCGCCAGCCGGGATTCGACCGTAGCAGAGTAAGGGATTCCAAAGACGTAGTTGACGACCGTCCCGTGCAGCCACAAAGCGACCGTGCTGTCAGTGTCGGGCAAGGGCCAACGCCCCTGCTCCGGGGTCACAGCGATGACCGGGAAGGTCAAATCATCGACCTCCAGCCTACTAGGGAACCGAGTGAGGACCGGCGAGTTCCCTTCCTCGATGATCGGCAGGTTTCGAGGGACGGTCGGCGGTGAGATAAAGGTCGTGCGTTTATCGACGTCGACCGAGGCGGCCCCTCCGGACGACTGGCTCTGACGCAGCGAAAGAAGCCCGCTGGCCACAATCGCCAGGATAATAATCGCCCCCATCATAATCAACAGGAGCACCCAGGTGGGCGGGGTCAGTCGTGTGCGGGTCTTTGTCGGTTCCGACCCCGGAGGGGAAGATTGCGCACCGGTCTGCTCCGGGATTGAGGGCTCAACAGGGGGCGATGCTCCGGCTTCGGGAGGCGGAGCCCCTTGCTCCGCTGTCGTCGACCCAGACCCCGCAGGGGGCTGCGTCTCCCCGCCGTTCTCCGCATTGGAGACAAAAAAGTCGTAGGCCCTGCGCTTTTCGGGATTGGCCAAGACCTCGTACGCTTCATTGATCCGCCGGAATCGCTCCTCCGCCTCCGGGTCGGCGTTCATATCCGGATGGGCCATCCGCGCCTGACGACGGTAAGCAAGCCGAATCTCCGTCAGACTGGCATTCTGCGGCACCCCAAGAATTGCGTAATAATCCGGAACGTTTTTTGTGGTCATAAGACGTTTTCTGTCTTCATAAGACGTTTTCTGTCTTCATAAGATGTAGTTTATCTTCAT
>CAYMAQ010000187.1:0-7890 GCA_964388385.1 uncultured Anaerolineales bacterium
CAGCCCCCGTCCTCGGGGGCGTCGGCGCGGGAACTTGTTCTTTTACAGACCCTTACGTAGCGGAGAGCACCTCGCGAAGCCAAACCAGGCTGTTCGCATCAGCCGAGGGCATCCGATCGTTCGTGATGGTGGAGACATCAAACTCAATCCGGGGCAGATCGGAGCCGTCACTCCGCTGCCCTCGTTCCCATTCACGGTGGGGATAAAAGAAAGAGAGCGACTCCTGCAACCGCTGTTCGAGCTGATCGATCAATCCGTCTCGACCCGCTCCCACCGGGGCGATAATCACATACTGGTAAAGATTCACTTGTCCCACGAAACATCCCCCACCCATCACGTCCTCGGTTGTATTCCGTAGAATCAGCGCGAACGCCCGCAGCACATCATCGTGGGCGACGAAGCCGTAAGCATCGCTAAATGCCGGCATTCCCTCCAGTGAGACGCCGATCAGACCCGTGTCAGGATCGCAAAAGGCCGCTTCGAGCTGCTCCTCTAAGACCTTAGAGGTGGGAAGCTCGGTGATGGGATGAAGAAAAGCCTCAGACTCTTGCTTGCGGAGCACGTTGCGGACGCGGAAGCGAAGTTCCTGCACGTCAAAGGGCTTGGTGATATAGTCGATCGCACCCAGGTCAAGCCCGGTCAGGCGGTCGCCGCGCTCACGACGCTGAGTCAAGAAAATGATAGGGGTGTCCTTCGTACGGCGATGACTGCGCAATCGCCGGCAGACCTCGTAACCGTCAATGTCCGGAAGATGAATATCCAGGACAACGAGGTCAGGCTCCGAGTCTATCGCCATCTTCACCGCGTCGTACCCCCACCCAACGTGCGACACATGATAACCCAGCGAGGAAAAATACGCCGAGAGCATCTCAGCAGTGCTCAGGTCATCTTCCACGATTATGATATGGTAGGAAGCATCCACAGAAGCCATCACATCACCTTTATCTGACCAGAGAGGAGCGGCGGCAGTCGTCCTGTACGCTCGCGATACAGCAGAAACGGCTCAATGTCATGGAGCGCTTTCAATCCTCAAATCACAGCTAAAACGACACTAAGTAGGTAAGAACAAGTATCGTAACACTGCTCATAGCCCCCGTCCTCGGGGGCGGTCTCCAAAACGGATGAAGAAACTTTTACGGACTTACTTAGCCAATCGGCTCTTTGTACACGTAGAACGTGCAATCCTCATTCCCCATACTCATACAGGAAATCTGATCGACGCGGAACGTGCGCCCGCCACTTAACCAGCGCAGCGCCTCTTCAATAATGCCCGCAGCGATGAAACCGCCTGGGCGCTCCACCTCGCGCCCCCAGCACATCGAACACCGATCGATCACATAATGGTATTGTTCGCCGCCCGGATCACGGACGTAGGAGGTCTGGTCGCTGAGGGAATCAAAGACCTTGGCCACAGCGGGAAGGCCGGCCTTCACCTTGGCCTGCAGCGGAAGCACCTTGAATGCCAGATCGCTGGCTCCAACCAGAGCCCCAAAATTCGCCAATCCGCGGGTGAAAAGGACGCGACCCAACCGCAGCTGAAGCCCACGCCCCCCGCGGTGACCGTACATCTCCTCGAGGGCTCTGTTCAACGCCGAAATATAGGTGAAGTCAAAGCCTTTTTCCATATTATCCGGCGGAGGATTATCAATGAACTGCGGAAGGCCAGCCATATTGAGAATTGCGTTGAGACCATTCCGCCCCATAATCTCCTCAAGGGCGTCAAACAATATCAGACCAAATCGATTAGGGTAGTAAAGGCCACTGGGTTCCAGGGTATTTGCCACCATCTGCCTCCTTAGGATTGGCTATCAAATAACTTCCGCGAAATCAAGCTGAAAGCGGTGCAGAAAGCACCCCAAACGTGGAAGTTATTGAGCTTTCAGCCCTTATTGCTACAGGATCGTCGAGAATTCATCAGCCGCGCGGCGCATATCCAGGAAAAGCAAGCCTAATTTAGCCTGCTGACGAGCCAGCACGGTGAGCACGGCTTCCTCACCGACCGCCCGCAGGATCACGTATCCCCTCTCGCCCCTTACGTAGACTTCGTCGAGGAGACCGCGGCCCAACTCGCTGGCAATCCGCTCACCCAACGATAACATCGCCGCGGACATCGCCGCTACCCGGTCTTCCTCCACGCCTTGGGGTAGTGACGTAGCAATGGGCAGACCATCAACACTGATAATCGCTGCCGCCTCAACGTCGGGGCTGCTCACCTGAAGTTCGCGCAACCGCTCAATCATCCGCTCGTTTCGAGATCTGCTTGCCATCTTAGGCCCTCCGACTATGAAAATACTGGTGTGAATAAGGGATCGTTACGATAAACACAGCGGTACTGTAAAGTACCATAAGAGCGTCACCAAGGCCGAACGCCAATCTCTGCAAGGCCAATTCGTACCAAGACTCAACCAGGATCCGTGCACGTGAGCCGCACGCCTTCCATAGAAACCGGCGAATGCCAGCTTTACGATACACCATTTCTATTTCGGGTCAAGCGTACCACAGGCACCTATTATTGTCAAGCAATAGTTAAAATTTCGTTGGAATTCGTGTTCCTTTTCCTATCCTGACATAGCCACCGACGCTTCCGGGTTGGCTCCAGCCCGTTAAGCCGTCGCTTCCCCAAACTGACTCATATACAGGGAGTGATAGAACCCCTCTGCGTCCAACAGCGATCCATGGGTACCCCGCTCGATAATCTGACCATCACAGAGGACCAACACCTGATCTGCCTCGCGGATTGTGCTCAGTCGGTGCGCGATCACGAGGCTGGTCCGACCTTTCATCAACGTGTTCATCCCTGCCTGGATCACCCGCTCTGTCCGAGTGTCGACGCTTGAGGTCGCCTCGTCCAGGATCAAAATCCGCGGGTCCGCAAGGATGGCGCGCGCGATGGCAATCAGCTGCCGCTGCCCCAAACTCAGGCTGGCCCCCCGTTCATTGAGCTCGGTGGCATAAGCATCGGGCAGACGTTGAATAAACTCGTCCGCACCTGCGGTCCTGGCAGCGGCGATCACCTCATCGTCGGTCGCATCCAGGCGACCGTAGCGGATGTTCTCCATTAGGGTCCCGGCGAAAAGGAAGGTGTCCTGCAGTACCATGCCCACTTGATCGCGTAAGCTCTCCTTTTGCACCCGTCTGACATCCTGTCCATCCACGAGAACCCGCCCCTCATCGACATCGTAGAAGCGCATGAGCAGATTGACCATCGTGGTCTTACCCGCCCCGGTAGGACCGACGATCGCCACCATCTCCCCCGGCGCTGCGGTGAAGGAGACGTCCCGCAACACCGGTTCTCCCTCTTCGTACGCAAAAGTCACGTGATCAAAAGCGATCCGCCCGGCGACCCCGTCGAGGCGTCCCGCATCCACGCTATCCTCCACCTGCGAAGGGGTGTCCAACAGCTCGAAGATCCGCTCGGCAGCCGCGATAGCAGTCTGCACCTGCGCGTAGAGCATCCCAATCGCGCGCACAGGCTGGAAGAAACGCCGGACGTAGCCCAGGAAGGCAAAGATCAGACCAACGGTGATGGCCCCCCGAAGCGCCATCACCCCGCCGGCTCCTAACACAAGGGCAATCCCTACCGTACTGAAGATGTCCAGGGTCGGACGAAACGCTGAGGTCACCGTCTGGGCCTCCACGTTCGCATCCCGGTTCTGGGCGTTGACCTGGCGAAACTCCCGGGCCGTCTGCTCCTCGCGCCCGAAAGCCTGCACGACCCTGACGCCGGAGATATTCTCCTCCAGCTCCGAACTGACCTCGCCCAGCTTCTCTCGAGATCGGCGGGACGCTGCACGCACCCGCTTCGAGAAGAACATCGTGCTCGCAAACATCAGGGGGAGCACGCTCATACTGATAAGAGCCAGTTTCCAATCCAATGCCACCATCGCAATCAATACCCCGATCAGGAAGAGGATGTTGCCGAGAAATTGGGGGAGCCCCATATTGAGCGTGTTGTTGATCGCCTCGGTGTCATTCGTCAACCGGGACATAAGATCCCCAATCTCCCGGTGGTCGAAGAAATCGAGCGATAGACGCTGAAAGTGCTCGAAGATGCGTTCGCGCATGCGGAAGAGGACGCGCTGTCCCATCGTGACCGTTGCCAGCATCTGGACGGCCCGCGTGATGAGGCCGCCCACGTACGCGCCCAGCAACAGGAGCACCATCCGACTCAGCCCTTGAAGATCTCCCTGCCCAATGAACTCATCGACCGCCCGTCCCGTGAGGTACGGACCCAAAATCTGAAAGAGGGAATTGAGGACCATCATCACCCCGGCGATCAGCAGCAGCCCGCCGTGCGGTTTGAGATAGTCCGCGAGGCGCTTCAAGGTCGCCCGGACGTTTTGAGCACGCGGCGGGGGTTCGGAGGCTGCGCCACGGTGTCCGTGCATCATGAGGTCACCTCCTCAGCCACATCTTGACGGTAGATCAGGAAATCTTCTCCCTGCACCTCTCCCTCCAACTGACCGTAATAAATCTCTGCGTAGAGCGGGCTCCGATCCAAGAGCTGCTCGTGGCTGCCCTGCGCCGCAATGCGACCCTCGTCCAAAACGAGGATAAGATCCGCATCTTGAACGGTAGACACCCGTTGAGCGATAATGAAGCTGGTTCGGCCTTCCATAAGCGTCTCCAACGCACGCCGCAATTTGAGTTCGGTCTGAAAGTCCACGTTGCTCATCGCGTCGTCGAGGATCAGAATCCTGGGATCGACCAGGAGCGCCCGGGCGATCGCGACGCGCTGTTTCTGCCCGCCGGAGAGCGTGACGCCCCGCTCCCCCACTTGAGTCTCGTATCCGTCGGGGAATCCGGAGATGAAGTCGTGGGCCTGAGCGGCTTCAGCCGCAGCTTGGACCTCGTCCAGGGACGCGTCCGGACGCCCAAAGGCGATGTTCTCACGGATTGTGCCCGCGAAGAGTCGAGTCTCCTGCAAGACGATACCCACCTGGCGGCGGAGCGACTCGAGGGTGAGATCCCGCACATCGTGGCTATCGACGGTTATCCGCCCCTTCGTCACATCGTAAAAGCGGGGAATAAGGTTCGTCACCGTCGACTTGCCCGAGCCCGTCGCTCCCAGAAGTGCGATTTTCTGCCCCGGTTCTGCCGTGAATGTGATTGCTTGAAGAGTCCACGGTTGATGCTCAAAATAGCGGAACCACACGTCGTCAAAGACCACCCGCCCCTCAATGGAGGGAATCGGAGTCGCGTCCTCACGCTCGACGATGTCCGTCGAGGCGTCCAGCACCTCGAAGACGCGTTCGGCACCGGCGGAGGCCTGAGCGACCATCGCCAGAGAGAAGCTGAGCATAAAGATGGGAAAGATCGCCATCAGAATATAGTTCGAAAACGCGACCAGCTCGCCCAACGTCATCGCCGCATCGATCACCTGCATCCCCCCGATCCACGTCACACCCAGGGTCGCGACGTTGGCGACAAAGAAGACTAAGGGTAGCGCGATAGCGATCACCCGCCCGATCTGAAGCTGGACGTCGCGGACGGCCCGGTTGCGCACCGCAAAGCGCTCAGTCTCATGCTCCCGTCGAACAAATGCCCGTACCACTCGGACGCCCAACAGGTTCTCCTCCAGCTTGACGTTGAGTGCCGACAGCCGCTTTTGCACCTCGGAGAAAAGGGGACGCGCCTTCAAAAAGAAAATCGCAAAGATGAACACAGCTATCGGCCCCATCACGACGAGCACCAGGGCGGTCCGCGGGCTCGTTGAAAACATCAGCGTCAAGCTCCCGATCAGCAGGGCCAACCCACCCAGGATCTGCAGGATCGCGGAGCCCAGGAATTGCTGCACGAGATTGACGTCGCTGGTGGCTCGGGTCAGGAGCTGTCCGGTCTGAGATTGATCGTGATAACTGAACGACAGGGCTTGAATCTTCTCATAAAGATCGTTGCGCAGGTCGTAGGCCACACCTTGAGAGACACGGGCGGTGAGATATCCCTGTAGAAACGTGAAGACCGCCTGAAGGAGTGCAATACCCACAATCACCGCAGCCAACGTGATGACAATCTGCTGATTCCCTTGGCCGATACCCTGATCGATAATCCGCTGGCTGATCGCCGGCACGGTCAGGTTGCCCGCCGAGGAGAGACCCAACGCGATTAAGGCCACCAACGCCAATAGAACGTAGGGTTTAAGGTAACTGAGTGAGCGCCATAACGCTTTCAAATATCCTCCTGGTCGTCGCCATCCGCAGCGAACAATCCACGGAACAGAATCTCGAGGCCCGCATCGATGCGGTCGATCCAGCAGAGGTCGCGGGGTTCCCCCTCTTGACACTCCAGAATCGAGACTCGGAAAAAATAGGTGGAGAGCAGCACACCGGCGATCTGGGCGTCAAGATCCTGGCGAAAAACGCCTTCCGCCTGCCCCTCCCGTACGATATCGGCCAGAGCTTGCCACAATGCCGGACGGTCCTCCGTCGGATGGGAAGCCTGGGGGTGCGTCACGGCATAGGCGAACATGCGGGGGAAAAGATGCACGTAGGGCGCAAGTTCCTCCCGCAGAGACTCGAATAACGCCCGGATCCGATCCGGATGGGACATATCCCCATTCGGGGGCGCATCCAGAATGGACTGGATGCGCTCAATGAGCAGCGCACCTAACAACGTCTCTTTGCTCTCGAAGTAGTTGAAGAACGTGCCCTTGGCTACATCCGCAGCCTCGGCGACCTCCTCAACGGTGGTCGCGTCGAACCCTCGGTCCCGGAACAGGGTCTCACCGGCCTCCATAAGACGCCGGCGGGTGCGGGCCTTACGGCGTTCCCAACGGTTCGTGGATTTCATCGATGCTTCAGTCATGCGTGTTGACTCCAGTCATTATTGACCCGGGTCAGTATAGCACAGAATATCGCATTCTCAACACGCACAAATACATAAGGCTCATGGGGGCGAATAAGTGAAATCAGGCCGACCCAGATGCCTTCGGCGGTGTCCTGAAGGATATGACGCCACTTCAGCACCGTTCCATAATCGAGATCCAGTTCCGTCGCGATCTCGCGGGTCGGACGTCCTGCGATAAAATCATGCAAGATGAGTACCCAGGTTTGACAAGCGCAGTGCCTCCCTTGCAACACAGTGTCGAGGTGCTTCACATAAAAACCGATAAGAGCCAAGATTTTTAAGATTTTCTCTCTGTTTTCCTGGCATTTTTAAATCACCGCTGCGATCTCGCGGATGGACTGAATCCGAGGGGTCTCTGCGGTGAAAATGACCTTCTTTCAGGAGAGTCATAGTTTACCTTGATTAACCCAGGAACAAAAACTTTGGAGTAGGGGAGTGCTGATCCTTACGTATAGGGCGCTTTTCGTAAGTGTTAGCGCAGATGGAGGGCAACACAGGGCATCTCCAGTAAACGCAAGGCTCCGGGTGACAAAAATCCCGGAGCATTGTTCGCATGGAGCCAAGTTTATACACTAATGGGCATTAGATGCGTTAAGAAGTATAGGTGCTGGTCTTAATGTCCCTACAAACATCAGAGTTTTTTACCATGTATAACGGCTGGCGCATCAGCCGCCGCCGGGTTTCGCAGTGACGCCGAACTTGAATCGAAATGCTTCAAAAACGGCACAAACGTCAAAAAGGACTCTCGATCAGGCGGTCGGGTGCATGCGCGGGTTGGGCAGATTCCCCAAATCCTGAATGCCTAACACAACTCTGTAATACTAACTGCTAAATGCGCCCTCGTCTTGCCAATTGCCAGTAGAACTGACCGAGCGTCGTCAACTTGCACGCCTTCGAGTTGACAGCGGCATAGTACAGGTGCATCTCACCAACGGGGACAAGCAAGCGAGCATCCCGGAGCTCTTGCAGATGGGCAAAAGTCCGCTCGTTCTTTTCATTACTGGGTTCTACACTTGGTTCGTACGATGGATCCAGTGACAGTTC
>CAYMAQ010000188.1:0-7824 GCA_964388385.1 uncultured Anaerolineales bacterium
CGAGATTGCCGAACACATTGACGTTGACAGTCTAGGTTACCTCTCCCTGGAAGGGCTCCGCGGCGCCGTGCCCAGTACGGGTAAAGCACACTGCCAGGCATGCTTCAACGGCACCTATCCGGTCCCGGTGGAGATGAGCCTGACAAAGGCTGCGTTTGAGTTGGGATGATCCCATCCGGAAATGTGAGGAGTGCTCGTTACCGTCTGAAAGACGCCGGCGGGTTTGGAATGAAAACAAACAATACCAGTAAGGAGAGAGTGCCCCTATGCGAATATTAGTCGTAGGCTCAGGAGGTCGTGAACACGCCCTAACGTGGAAACTTCTCCGATCCCCCAGGACGTCGAAGCTTTTCGTCGCACCTGGAAACGGAGGGACCGGCGCGATCGCAGAAAACGTGCCTGTCGCAGCGGACGACATCACGTCTTTGACCGAGTTTGCAAAGCGGGAAGCGGTTGATCTTACCTTCGTGGGGCCCGAGGTTCCTCTGGTCGCCGGAATCGTCGACGCCTTTCAGGATGCCGGACTCCGGGCCTTCGGGCCGACTGCAGCCGCAGCCCAACTCGAAGGCTCGAAGGCGTTCGCGAAGACCTTTATGATTGAAGAGGGAATTCCAACCGCACCGGCGGCTATTTTCCGCCGTTACGAGGCCGCACGGGCCTACGTTCAACAGCACCCCGGTCCTTTGGTCGTCAAAGCCAGCGGATTGGCTGCCGGAAAGGGAGTGCTCATCTGCGACAATCGACAGGAAGCAGAGGCAGCCCTCTCGCAGATTATGGTCGAGCGTGCGTTCGGCCCTGCCGGAGATCAGGTGCTTCTTGAGACCCGTTTGATGGGGGAAGAAGCCTCGCTACTGGCCTTCTCTGATGGCAAAACCGTGATCCCGATGATCGCCGCGCGAGACTACAAGCGGGCACTTGACGGGGATCAAGGTCTCAACACCGGTGGGATGGGAGGATATGCACCCTCACCTCACCTTACCCCCTCGCTTATCAAACACGTTCAAGAACGGGTCCTGCAGCCGGCAATCGACGGGATGCGGCGCCGCGGGAACCCGTATGTTGGCGTCCTCTACGCCGGTCTGATGCTGACCGATCGAGGGCCCCGTGTCCTGGAGTTCAACTGCAGGTTTGGTGACCCGGAGGCCCAGATCCTGCTTCCACTCCTGGAGACCGATCTCGTCGAGATTGCATTGGCCTGCCTGGAGGGACGCCTCAACCGGACCCGGGTGATCTGGAAACCCGCCTACAACGTGGGCGTCGTCCTCGCCTCCGGCGGGTACCCCATCGCGTACGAAAAGGGTAAGCCTATCACCGGTATGAAAGATGCCGAGGACATCGCTGACAACGTCTTCCATGCCGGAACCCAACGCGTTGGCGGTCGGGTTCTCACCGACGGGGGACGCGTGCTGGCGGTCACCGCGACCGGGCCCACCCCGGCAGCCGCCCGGACGCGGGCCTACAACGCTGTCGATGCGATTCACTTTGAAGCTATGCAGTTCCGCCGCGATATCGCCGAGGTGCCGCTGACGACAGAGAACCCGCCCGATCCTGATGCAGCGATGAGCGCGTATGCCGCAGCCGGCGTCGACATCAATGCGGGTGAGAAAGCGGTTGCCCTGATGGAAGAGGCGGTCCGGCAGACCTATACGCCTGCCGTACTGGGCGGTATCGGTGCCTTCGGGGGCTCGCTATCGGTCAGGGATCTCAGTGATGAGCACGACCTCGTCCTGGTCGCGTCCACCGACGGCGTCGGGACCAAAACGATGATCGCTGAAGCCGTGGGCGTTTACGATACCGTGGGCCAGGATATCGTGAATCACTGCGTCAACGATATCCTGGTGCAGGGGGCCCGCCCCCTCGTCTTCCTCGATTATATTGCAGCCGCCAAACTCGATCCCCAACAGATCGCGACGATCGTCTCTGGATGTGCGAAAGCATGTCATGCCGTGGGCGCCGTCCTTATTGGTGGTGAGACCGCCGAGATGCCCGGCGTCTACCAACCGGGCGCCTTCGATCTGGTCGGCACGATGGTGGGTTGGGTCGATCGTGATGCACTGGTCGACGGCAGCCAGGTCCAACCGGGTGACGTCTGCCTGGGCCTACCCTCCTCAGGCCTGCACACCAACGGCTTCTCACTCGCCCGCAGAGTCTTCGAGGGCGTCAGCTGGGATACTGTGCTCCCTGAGCTGGGAGAGCCGTTGTTCGAGGTGCTTTTAACCCCGCACCGCGCCTATCTGCAGGAGGTGGAGTCGCTCTGGGACGCCGGCGTGGCCCCCAAGGCGATGTCCCACATCACCGGGGGGGCTTTCATCGAGAATCTCCCCCGGGTCCTCCCGGAGGGTGTCGCCGTAGAGATTGATACCACCTCCTGGGATATCCCTCCTATATTCCGAATCATTCAGGATCGCGGAAACGTCAGTGAGGGAGAAATGTTTCGTATCTACAACATGGGCATCGGTCTGGTCCTGATACTCGCGTCGGAGGATGTTCCCATCGCCCTCCATACCCTTCCCGAAGCACGCGTCATTGGGAAGACCGTGGCATGGGAGGGTTCCGGGCCCCGCGTGCATATTCGGGGTTGACGAATGGCAAAGAGGACCCTATGAAAGCGAAGACGAGGTAAGCGATGACCAAAATCGCCGTATTCATATCCGGTTATGGATCCAATCTACAAGCCATCATCGACGCATCTGAGGCAGGTCAACTTCCCAACGTCGAAATCGCACTGGTCGTCTCCAATCGCCGGGAGGCCTTTGGCGTCAAGCGGGCCATCCAACATGGGATTCCCTTGATCTACTTCCCACTGCTTCCCTATCGCAAAGCCGGACGCCACCGGGCCGATTATGACCGTGATCTTGCCGCCCTAGTGAGCGGCTTTGGGGTTGAATGGATCGTGTTGGCGGGTTGGATGCACCTGCTCAGTGACGCGTTTATTCGCCACTTTCCCAACCGTATCCTCAACCTCCATCCGGCGCTGCCGGGCACCTTCCCCGGCACTCACGCCATTGAGCGGGCCTACAAAGCCGGTCAGACCGGAGCCATCGACCATACCGGCGTGATGGTTCATCTGGTGCCCGACGAATCCGTCGACGCGGGCCCCGTTGTCGCTCAAGCCCGGGTGCCTATCCTGCCGGACGACACGCTTGAGACGCTGGAAAGCCGAATCCATGAGGTCGAGCACCGGCTCCTCCCTGCCGCCGTACGCGATACCATCCCGTCGCAAAGATTAGAGAAAGATAAGAGTTAGCACTCTCATCGGTCGAGTGCTTGACAAAGCCTGGGAGCCGTGTTAATATAATAAGCGTGGTTAGCACTCAAACACATCGAGTGCTAATGGATGATAATCAATCTTCTAAATGGAGGTAAGGTATGAGCGTAAAGATTCGCCCCCTTG
Organism: uncultured Anaerolineales bacterium; assembly: GCA_964388385.1. Lineage (GTDB taxonomy): Bacteria > Chloroflexota > Anaerolineae > B4-G1 > SLSP01 > PWVB01. The sequence continues at coordinate 3,395 of CAYMAQ010000188.1, forward strand.
GTGATCGTGTCATCGTTGAGCCCGTCGAAGAGGATGATATGACCTTCGCCAGTGGTCAGTTGGTACTCCCCGATACGGCTAAAGAGAAACCGCAGCAGGGTCGCGTTCTAGCCGTGGGGCCGTTGGTCGAGGTGGAGGACGATGACGGAAACGTGATCGGGCCGCAGGTTGACGATCTGGTGATCTACGCCAAGTATGCCGGTACAACATTCAAGACGCAGATAGGCAGTGAAATGCTGATCCTGGGGGTTGACGACATTCTGGGCGTAATTGAGGAGTAAGGTAGCGTAAGCAACCATCTGACGCACACAGAACGGTTATCCTGAATCCTTCAGGGTATGGTTCAGACTAGGGACAGTCAATCCTAGTATAAGCGTTGACAAGGTAAAGCAACTATCATCTTCTTTGGAGGAATAAGTATCTATGGCTAAGCAGCTAAAATTTGGAACTGAAGCACGCGCAGGTCTTAAGCGGGGTATGGACGTTCTCGCGAACGCCGTGGTGACCACGCTGGGACCCAAGGGCCGCAACGTGGCTCTGGACAAGAAATGGGGTTCCCCCACGATCACCCACGACGGCGTAACCGTCGCGAAAGAGATCGAGCTGGAGGACCCGTTCGAGAATATGGGCGCTCAATTGCTCAAAGAGGCCGCAACCAAGACGAATGACATCGCCGGTGACGGCACCACCACCGCAACCCTGTTGGCACACGTTCTTATTCAGGAAGGTATGAAGAACGTCGCCGCAGGCGCAAACCCGATGCTGCTCAAGCGCGGGATCCTGGAAGCAGCCGAGAAGGTAGGGGACTTCATTCGCGATAATGCGGTTGAGGTCAACACCAAGAGCAATATTGCTAACGTTGCATCCATCTCTGCGCAGGATCGCCAGATTGGCGAGCTGATCGCGGACGTGATGGACAAGGTCGGCAAAGACGGCGTCATCACGGTTGAGGAGTCCAAGGGGCTCGAGTTCGAGACCGACTATGTAGAGGGTATGCAGTTCGACCGCGGTTACATCAGCCCGTATTTTGTGACCAACCCGGACGCGATGGAAGCTGAGATCGAAGATGCTTACATTTTGATTCACGATAAGAAGATTTCCGCCGCCCAAGACCTGGTTCCGATCCTTGAGAAGCTGGTTCAAAAGGGTGCGCGCAATCTCGTTGTCATCGCCGAGGACATTGACGGCGAGGCTTTGGCCACGTTGGTCGTCAATAAGATTCGGGGTCTCCTGACCTCCTTGGCCATCAAGGCCCCCGGTTTTGGTGACCGCCGCAAGGCGATGCTCCAGGATATTGCAGTTCTGACCGGTGGTCAGGTTATCAGCGAGGAGCAAGGCCGCAACTTGGAAGGTGCGACCCTTGATGACTTGGGCCACGCGGACAAGGTCGTCACCACGAAGGATAACACCACGATTATCGGTGGGCACGGCGCAGATGATATGATCGCCGGACGCATCGACCAGATCCGTGTTGAGATGGAGCAGTCCACCTCCGATTACGACCAGGAGAAGCTGCAGGAGCGACTGGCGAAGTTGGCCGGCGGCGTTGCCGTGATCGGCGTAGGCGCTGCGACCGAGACCGAGCTCAAAGAGAAGAAGCACCGCGTCGAGGATGCCTTGAGCGCAACCCGTGCAGCCGTCGAGGAAGGTATTGTGCCTGGTGGCGGCGTCGCACTGCTGAACGCTCTGGGAGTTCTGGATGGCATAACGATGGACTATCCCGATGAGCAGACCGGGGTCAACATCCTGCGCAAGGCGCTGGAGATGCCTGTTCGTCGAATCTCCGAGAATGCAGGTGAGGACGGTGCGGTCATCCTCTCTGAGATTCGCCGCGAGCAGAAGCGTGAAGATAATAACCAGATTGGCTATGATGTGATGACCGGAGAGTACCTCGATATGCTTGAGGCCGGCATCATTGATCCCGCAAAGGTGACCCGTGGCGCGCTGCTGAACGCAGCTTCCGTAGCCGCGATGGTGTTGAGCACCGAAGCGTTGATCACCGACATCCCCGAGCCCGAACCTGCGCCGCAGGGTGGACCTGGAGGCGGAATGGGTGGAATGGGCGGAGGCATGTACTAAACCGCACCACGTCAAGAAGATCACAAAGACGGGGCGCTTTCGCGCCCCGTCTTTTCACGTACCTGTCACCCACACCAACGAGATGGAGAACTCAACGCCCCCTGATTGCGCGCGACCCTTTGCTGGTGAGCGTCCAAATCTTTAGACTCCGACCACCCCCACACGCCTGCGATAGTGCGCACCCCTGACATCCGGTCGCACACTGCCCGGCTTGCGTGAGATACTCCTCCTCGACCAGATGATCCACCATTTGTGACACCAGCGGCTCCGGCGCGTTGAGTGCTTCGGCAATGTCTTGAGAGGTCCGTGCCTCACCTTCGGCAATCACATCTAAAATCTGATGTAGCACTAGATCCCTCCCATCATCGACGTACCGAGTTGATAAATCAGGATTCCCCCGCCCACGGATACCACAAGAAGCATAACCAAACCGAAAAGCGTCCACCCCCAGGATTCGGACTCTTGCTTCATCGCAGCAACCGTCGCCACACAGGGAACAAAGAGCATTTGGACGAACAGGAAGGACAGAGCCGCAGGAAGCGATAAGACTTCCGGTAAAATCGCCCGAAAATCACCGTAAAGCACGCCCAACGTCGCGATGGTATTCTCCTTCGCGACAAAACTGGCCAACAGAGCCACCAACATTTGCCAAGGCAGACCCATCAAATGACCCAGCGGTGCCAGGAACTGTCCCCCCCGGGCCAGATAGCTCTGAGAGATATCTCCCGCAGCAGGAAAGTAGGACAAAAACCAAACGACGAGAGAAGCCAGAAGGATCACGGTCCCAGCCTTCTCCAGAAACGCTAGAATATTCTGCCATACGTAAATAAAAATCGTGCGCAGATTCGGAAGATGATAGAGAGGCAGCTCCATCACAAATGCCGCGCGGTCTCCCTTGAGCACGAAGCGGTTGAGCAGAATCCCAAGTCCAGCGAGCACAACCATATTGACCGTGACCAGTCCCCAGGCGACCCACCCAGCATTATCCCCGAACAGAGCCGATGCAAGAATGGTGACCACCGCCAGCTGAGCCGTACAGGGAACAATCGGCGCCAATAATATCGTAAGCAATCTCGATCTCCGGGACTCGATAATCCGAGCGCCCAATACACCGGGAACGTTACAGCCAAAACCCAACAGCAGGGGCATAAAACTCTTGCCGTGCAGCCCGACCAGATGCATGAACCGGTCGGTCACGTAAGCAGCACGGGCCATATACCCGGTATCCTCCAGGAAGCCGAGTACTGTAAAGAAAATCACCAGGATCGGCAGGAAGGTAACAACCATCCCGGCGCCTCCGATCAAGCCGTCGGCAACAAGGTCGGAAAACCACCCCATCCGTCCCCCAAGCAGGTTCCGCGCCTGCTCGGCAAGGAGACCCAACTGTCCATCCAACCATCCCTGAATCGGATTGCCGATGGAATACGTCAGCCAAAAGACGAACCCTAACACCCCGATGAGCATCAAGGTACCCCATATCGGATGAGTCAACACGGAGTCCAGCCGGGCGGTGAGTCCTACCTGCCCAACTCTGGGACGTACCACCGCAGCCCGGATCATTCGGGCGATCCACTCATAACGAGCCCCGGCGATGTCCAAGATTGCATCCTCGTGAGTGTAGAGCAACCTATCAACCGTCTGCCATTGCTCCTCCGGCATCTCTTTGCGGATGAGATCGGCGATCTCCTCATCTCCTTCCAGCAATTTTAGGGCAACCCAATCAACGGGGTAATTCTCCGGGACATAATCGGCTACCAGCGCGATCAGATCGGCTAACACCGCCTGATGGTCGGGTCGAATGGTCGGGCGGCGTGGATTATACGGATAAGTGCCCTCACAGACCCTTTGAATAGCTTCCAACATCTCGCGAATGCCCTCATTCTGCGTGGCGGACATCGGAATGACCGGGATCCCAAGTGCAGCTTCGAGGACATCCGGCTCAATTTGGAGACCCTCTTGTTCGGCCACATCCATCATGTTAAGCGCCAACACAACCGGAGCCGGCAAGAGGATCAGTTCCGCAAGCAGATAGAGACTGCGCTCTGGAATAGCCGCATCAACCACGGCGACCACGATATCCGGTGACTCGTGAATGATATAATCTCGCGTGATCCGTTCCTCGACCGAGTTAGCCGTCAGGCTGTAGGTCCCCGGCAAGTCGACGATTTCGCACTCAACCCCCTCAAAGGAACAAAATCCGGTCTTGCGCGCCACCGTCTTACCGGGCCAGTTACCCACATGCTGATCCAGTCCGGTCAGTAGGTTGAAGATCGTCGATTTACCAACATTAGGCTGTCCGGTAAGGGCCACAACCAGCGTTCCATCCGCAGTCTCGATCTGACGGTCGGCAA
>CAYMAQ010000189.1:0-5561 GCA_964388385.1 uncultured Anaerolineales bacterium
GCTTGGAGGTACTTCCGGTGAGTCTAGCAGATCTTCTCTGTGGCGCCAGTCCGAGGCAATTCTTGTGACGATGCATCGTGTTGTGACTTGGCTGGTGGCTCTCGATGTATAACGAGACGCATGTTCATATCGCCAAAGGTATCTTCGATGTGCTGGTCAAGGTGAGTGATGGGGATGATGCGGAAGCCCTGGCCCGGCTGGACTTGCTGCTGACCCGTCAGCCCTTTCCTTTCCCTTTCCCCCCACCGGGGGGAAATACAAAGGGGGGCACTCGCCCCGGCCAATCGCAACCTGCGCCGCCGTCCATTCGTTTATTCGTTTCCCATTCGAGTCGGCCCGCGTACGAGCCACGCTTACCCCTTGGGCTCGTACGCGGGCACCTCATCCTGATACAGGATCCGGTAACGGTACCCCTGCTCGGTGAGGAACCGCTGGCGGTTGGCGCTGAACTCCTGATCGCGGGTATCCTTGCTCACCACCGTGTAGAAGTACGCTTTGTCCCCGTTCTGCTTGGGGCGGAGAATGCGGCCAATCCGCTGGGCCTCCTCCTGGCGGCTCCCAAAGGTCCCGCTGATCTGGATCATCACGTTGGCATCGGGCAGATCGATCGCAAAGTTGCCCACCTTGGAGACGATCAATCGGGGCTCCTCCCCGGTCTTGAACTTCTCGTAAAGCTGGCGTCGCTCGTCCACCGGCGTCTCGCCCGTGATCAAGGGGTAGTCCCATCTCTCCCGTGCGGCCTCGAGTTGATCCAGGTACATCCCGATGATGAGAATCTGGTCGTCCGGATGCTTGGTCATGAGTGCCTCGACGACGTCGAACTTGTGGGGGTTCTCGGCCGCGATGCGGTATTTGCCGCGCTTGTCGGTGACGGCGTAGTCCATCCGCAGGTCGGCCGGCATCTCGATCCGGATCTCGGTCACCTCGGCGGTAGCGATCCACCCGCGGCGCTCCAGGTCGCGCCAGGGTACGTCGTATTTCTTGGGCCCGATCAGGGAGAAGACGTCCTCCTCGCGGCCGTCCTCCCGCACCAGGGTCGCGGTCAGGCCCAGGCGGCGCCGGGCCTGCAGTTCGGCGGTGATGCGGAAGACCGGGGCCGGCAGGAGGTGCACCTCATCGTAGATGATCAAGCCCCAATTCCGTTCGTCAAAGAGTTTGAAGTGCGGGAACTGCTTGAGCAGACTGATGTCTTTCCCCTTGGTGCCGCGCTTGCGGTAGGTCATCGTCTGGTACGTGGAGATGGTGACCGGGCGGATCTCTTTGTGATGGCCCGTATATTCCCCGATCTGCTCCCGGTCCAGCGTCGTCTTGTCGAGCAGTTCGTCGATCCATTGGCGGACCGCCACGGTGTTAGGGCTGAGGATCAGGGTGTTGCACTGCATCTTGTCCATCACGGCCATGCCGATCATCGTTTTCCCGGCCCCGCACGGCAGGACGACGACCCCCGACCCGCCGTGAGATGCGCCTTCAGCGTAGAAGACCTCCGCCGCCTCGCGCTGATAGTCGCGCAGTTCAAAGCGCTCACCGTCCGTGGTGAGCGCCTTCAGGCCGAGGCTGAGGGCTTCACCGTCCACGTATCCGGCGAGATCCTCGGCCGGATACCCGATTTTGACGAGCTCTTGCTTGATGTGCCCCCGGCGCGCGGCGTCCACGCGCAGCGTTGTGGCATCCAGGGGGTCCTCGATATAGGGGCTGAGGGCTTTGTGATGGTGCAGTTCGGCGATCAGGGCCGCGTCGTCAGAGACGAGCAGCAGGTCGCCGTCGCGCCGGACCATCTTCACCCGGCCGTAGCGGGAGATGTAGTCCTCGATATCGACTCGGACGTTATCCGGGATGGGATATTTGCTGTAGCGCTCGAGACCTTCCAGGATATCGTCGGCGCCCATGCCGGATGACGCTGCGTTCCACAGGGAGAGGGGTGTGATCCGGTAGGTGTGGATGTACTCCGGACTCTTCTCCAGCTCGGCAAAGCGCGCCAGGACGTCGCGGGCCTGCCGGTAGTTCGGGCTATCGACCTCCAGGAGGATGCTCTTGTCCCCCTGGACGATCACGGGGTTTTGTGGGTTATAGGCCATATCATATATAATTGTACTGTACCGAGGTTCGACGGCAAGGAGGAGATGTGGATACGATCGCGATGTTGCACCAGATGTGCCACGAGGAGTTGAGCAACGCCGACGTGAGCGCAATCCGGAAAAACCGGGGATTTTCCCGGGAGGAGACGGCGACCCGGGCGCTGCTGGAGAACTTTTATCTTTCCGAGACGGGCGTTGACGAGGTGATGGGCACGTTGACGGATGAGGAGGTGGTGTTTCTCCATCTGCTGGTGTGCCTGGGGGATCAGGTGGAAATTCCGGCCTTCGCCCGCCTCTACACGGACGTCGATCGGCCCGAATACGGCACCTACACCCAGCGCTACAATCCGATCTTCAAGAAGGTCAGGCGCGCCTTGATCCGTAAGGGAATCCTTCTCTTTGCCGAGGATCCCGCGTCAAACGCCGATACCCAGAACGAGCGGCGCCGATATCGTTTTCCGTCAGCGTTCGAGCGATTTCTGCCCCCACCGGTACGCGACGTCCAGCGGTTCCCGGGGGCGGGGGATCATCGAATGGAGATCCTCCGCGAGAAGCTGGGGGAACTCACCTCGGATGGCTCGATCGTTGATGAGCCGAAGGGCATCCGCAAGGAATACGCGATGGACTTGGTGGATGGAGACCTGTGGATGGGCGCCGAGCCCTTTCGGGTCGAGCGACTGAAGGCTTGGCAGCGTGCATGTTGGCGGGCTTCGATCCCGATCGACGGGTCGGGGATGTCTCACTCGGACTTAGTCCGAATTGGCCGTCAGGGTCCCGTCGTTCCGCCCGTCGAGACCGTGATCTATTGTCTCTCCCAGTTGGAGTGCGACGCGTGGGTCCGGGCCGATCAGCTGGCGGCGCCTCTGCGGATCTTCTACAATAGAGAGGTGGATAGTGCGTTGATCTGTCGGGTCGGTTGGCGCTGGGGTGCGTTGGCCCGAAGAGAGGAAAACGGCCTCGTCACCTATCGCTTGGTGTTTGAGCATCTGGAGCGGGAGGGCTCCTGTCCTCCCGACGCTTACTTCCACCTTTCCGAGCAGGGGGACGGCGAACGGTTGCGGGTGGACCTGGAGCGGGTTCCGTATGACGATTTGGCGTTTTTGGATTCGATCGTCGACTATCGGGCTGCGGAGGGGGAGGATGCCGCGCTGGTCGCGATCCCCAATGCGGTCAAAATGGGCCGCCAGATGGAGGCGGTGCGGGCGCATTCTCTCACGCCGTGGCTGCGGGAGCACGTTCCGGACTTCCGGGAGGTGCTGGTGCGCGTCGAGGCGCGGTGGGGTAGCCACATTGTGCATGAGAATCTTCTTGTCGCCCAGGTTGACGATCTGGGTCTGAAGGTCCAACTGGAACGGGCGTTTGAGGGCTCCAAGGACGTGGTCTTCTTATCCGACAACGTCCTGGCATTCTCTCAGGATCTGCTGAGCAAGGTCGAACGGATCGTCACGGGGACGGGAAACGTGATCAAGGTGGTGAAAAACGATGGTTAACCTGAAGCCTATCGGTGTTTCGGATCTCGAGACAATCAGCACGCCTTTCGATCTGCGCCGCGACCTGCACGCGTTCGTGCAGTATGTGCGCGAATACGAGGTCAAGCGGTTGGTGCGGGACAATGCATTGAGCGTGGCCGATTACCGCCGCCTCGCGAAGCGGCTGTCGGACCCTCACGCAAAGTCGGAGATTGAGTCCGACAGCAGATCCTCGTGGGTCGATTACGTGGACCAGATCGCCCTGAAGTTGGGCTTCGTTGACTACGATACGGAGGGCGTCTACCGCAGTTACTCGAGTCGTAGCCCCTCTTATCTCGATAACTACGTGATCCTCAACGAGCGGGCGTACCGGGCGTTCCTGGATGCCCCATTGATGGAGCAGGAACGGCAGTTGTGGGATCTCTTGATTGACAATTCCCGCGGCTGCAGCAGTGAGTTCTTCTGGACCGGTTGGTTTGGGCGATTGAGCACGTTCGCATCGTGGGGATGTGACACCCAGGTGGTCCCGCATCTTGATTTCCCCAAGGCCCGACGTTGCTTGCTGGACCTTCTCAGCCAGTGCGAGGTGGGGCAGTGGCTGAGCGTTGCTTCATGGGTCGCGTATCTTAAGGAGCATCATCCTTATTTCCTGATCCCCGAGGAGCCGCCGGCGTACCAACTCGGTTGGAAAGAGACGTCAAGGAGCCGTTATGGCAATTTCCGGGAGCGCGAGAGATGGTATGGGCGGGGTGAACCCATCCCCGACGATGCGCCGGATGGCTTCGAACGGGTGGAGGGCCGGTACGTGGAGCGGTTTCTCGAGAGTGCGCCTCTCACCCTTGGATACCTGGATGTGGCATATGGGGAGGAGCCCGAGGGCGAGCTCTACCCCTCTCGCGGCTATCTCCAGGCGTTTCGGGTGAACCGTCGCCTGGTCCTGGCCCAGCGAAATGAGATCCCAGAGCCCAAGGTGACGGTGCAGCCTAATTTCGAGATCTATGTGGAGTCGGCCTTCTACCCGGCGTCCATTTTGGACGCGCTGACGCCCCTGACAGAGGTCCGTTCGGAGGATGTCCTGACCGTTTTGAAACTGGATCGGGACAAAGTGATGAATGTGGTGGCCCAGGTGGAGATCGACGTGGTCGCACTCCTTCAGGAGTTGAGCGACCGTCCCCTGCCGAACAACATCGTGCGGGAACTGCAGGAATGGAATACGCGCGCGGACAAATTCACCCTCTATCGCGGGTTTGCGCTGCTGGAGGGAGAAGAGGACGTACTCGCCTCGGATCCGGTCATTGATAGGGCGACGGTCAAGCGGATATCGCCCGGCGTCCGCCTCCTGCATTCGGCCGACGGGGTCTTTGATCATCTGGAAGCGGAGGTATGGGCACCCCTCTGGATCCATCACGCGCCTTCCGAGCTGACGCCGCTGCCGGAGGGGAGTCACACCCGCTTTGCCAGGGTGCTGCCCGAGGGCGAACACGAGCCGGAGCCGAATCCGTCGGTCTCCCTCACCCGGTCCACGAGCATCATGTTCCACAGCGCCGACGAGCGGTTCTTGCAGGCTTTCCAGGAGGCGTTGCTGGATGCCAAGTGCCCGGTCCGTATCGACGGCAGTGGGGAGATGCTGGTGGTGCCCGGACGATACCGGGAGCGGGTAGACACCGCACTCGACGCGCTGCGGGACGCGTACGATATTCACATTCAGGAGGAAGACGGCGCATAACATAACCGGGGTAAGATGGGCTGTCTGGCCCGTCCTTCGAGTTCGGTGTTGAGCCCCCGGTCGGGCTGGACAGCCGCCACCTACAATCCCGCCTCGTTTATTCGTTTCCCATTCGTGGTCGGCCCCTCAGCCGTAGCCTGCGATCTCGCTTCACCCCCTCCAAGATTCCCTACCCCTGCTCCCTTGAATCACCCCGTTCCATCGTTATACTGAAGATAGAACGTATGATCAACAACAAGGAGCGTCCTCGTATGACCGCATCCCGAACGCATCGCCGTCCAAAGCCTTTCC
>CAYMAQ010000189.1:5661-7766 GCA_964388385.1 uncultured Anaerolineales bacterium
TCGGCCTGCGCGCCAGCTGCTCTGCGAAACGAACCCATTTTCGAACCCACCGCGTCCTGAGTGCAGATCGCGCACTTGCATCATCCTCCCATCGAGAGTAGCATAGAGGAACGCTGGGTGTGCGGTCTTTCTATCAGGGGAGGTAACCGATGAGCATCGTATTCAGAGGGCCCGGTCGCGTGCCGATGACCCTTCACGTGAATGGCGAGGAGGCGGAGGTGTTTGTCGAGCCCCGGCGCACGCTGCTCTCTGTGTTGCGGGAAGAACTGGGGCTGACCGGCGGCAAGCTGGGATGCGGGCAGGGGCAGTGCGGGGCCTGTACCGTGATCATCGACGGGAAGACGGCGTACGCGTGTCTGACCCTGGCGGTGGACTGTGAGGGGCGGGAGATCCGGACGATCGAAGGCATCACGGAGGGTAGCGCGCTGCATCCGGTGCAGCAGGCTTTTATCGACCACGATGGCTATCAGTGCGGGTTCTGTACGCCGGGGCAGGTGATGTCCGCGGTCTCGCTGCTGGAGCACAATCCCGAGCCGACAGAGGCGGAGATCCGGCACGAGATGGCGGGCAACGTCTGCCGGTGCGGGGCGTATCCCAACATACTTAAAGCCGTCGCGGCTGCATCCGGGATGATGATAGGCGAGGAGGAGGGCTGAGCCGATGCCGACGATCAAGAAGACGAAGGTCGAATTTGAGGGCCGGATTGAGGAACGGGACGTCATCGTTGAGGAGGAGCACGTTCAGCCGTGGGATCGGGACGTCGACCTGCGCATCGTCGGCAAGCCGACGCCCCGGGTTGACGGTGTCGCCCGGGTCACCGGCAAGGCGGTTTATACCCAGGACGTCAAGCTTCCGGGGATGTTGATCGGGCGCTTCCTGCGCTCTCCCTATCCCCACGCGAAACTGCAGGCTGTCGATAGCACGGAGGCGGAAGCGATGCCCGGTGTGTTCGGCGTCTGGCATCATTTTCAACCCCCGCCGGTCACGCACCTGGAGGGGCGCGAGATCTTCCCCGAGGAGCTTGCCTATGAGGGCGCCGAGGTGGCGTTTGTGGTCGCCCGCGGTGCGGAGGCCGCTGCGGATGCGCTGGCAGCCATTGACGTTACCTATGAGGAACTCCCCTTCGCCTATGACTACGAGTCGGCGACGTCGGAAGAGGCGCCCAGCGTGCTGCTGGGCGAGGAGAACCTGATCAACCCCGAAGGGGATATCTACGAACGTGGTGACCTCGAGAAGGGGTTCGAGGACGCCGACGCCGTCGTCGATCTCGCGTTCGCGACCCCCATCGCCGCCCATTGTTGCCTCGAGCCGCACGGCAGCGTTGCGGCCTGGGAGGGGGATCAGGTCACGGTCTGGGACTCCACCCAGGCGGTGTTCAGGACGCGGAGCAGCGTCGCGGATGCGCTGGATATGCCAATGGGTAAGATTCGTGTGATCTGCGACTATATGGGTGGGGGCTTCGGCAGCAAGCTGACCGGTCTGGAGAACTTTTCATTGATGGCTGTGTTGGCTTCGCAGGAGACCGGGCATCCGGTCAAGGCGATGCTCGACCGTGAGGAGGAGCATCTGGCGGCGGGGTATCGTCCGGGCAGCCGTCAGCGTGTCCGCATCGGAGCCCGTCAAGATGGTACCCTTACGTTCATCGAACACACCGCGCGAATTGTGACCGGTGCCTTTGGCGGCAGCGGTTCGATCATCGGTGGGCCCGCCAAAGACCTCTATCTCTGTCCCAACGTCCGAACTGCGGTCCGGGCTGCGCGGGCTAATACCGACAAATCGCGGGCGTTCCGCGCTCCCGGTTACGTGGAAGGGACCTTTGCCCTGGAGAGTGCGATGGACGCCCTCGCCCACGAGCTGGGAATGGACCCGCTGGATCTGCGGATGAAGAACTACGCAGAGACCAGTCCGCTGCGCGAACAGCCCTACACGTTCAAGGGGCTGCGTAACGCGTATGAGATGGGCGCCGATCGATTCGGCTGGCGGAACCGTGAGGAGATCAAGAAGGAGGAAGGCCCCTGGCGGCGCGGCTGGGGGATGGCGAGCCAGATTTGGGGTGGCGGCGGTGGGCCGCCGGCGAACGCGATTGTGAAGCTGCTGCCCGACGG
>CAYMAQ010000190.1:0-7737 GCA_964388385.1 uncultured Anaerolineales bacterium
TGCACCGCTTTCAGCTTGATTTCGCGGAAGTTATTTGATAGCCAATCCTAAGGAGATCCTAGACCTATGATCAAGACAACGAAGATCGGCGTTATCGGCTGCGGGAACATCAGCGATATCTACCTGCAGGCCGATAAGACATTTCAAATCCTGGAGACCGTAGCGTGCGCAGACCTGATCATGGAGAAAGCGCGCGCGCAGGCCGAAAAACACGACGTTCCCCGCGCCTGCACCGTGGAGGAGCTGTTAGACGACCCCGAAATCGAGATCGTCGTCAACATCACCACCCCCCAGGCCCACTTCGAGGTGGCGATGCAGGCCCTTGGCGCCGGAAAATCGGTACACAACGAGAAGCCCCTCGCCCTGACGCGGGAGCAGGGCCGGACGATGCTGAAGACCGCGGAGGAAAAGGGGCTGCGCGTGGGAGGCGCGCCCGACACCTTCCTGGGCGGCGGTCTGCAGACGTGCCGCAAGCTGATCGACGACGGGTGGATCGGAGAGCCGATCGCCGCGACGGCCTTTATGCTGGGCCACGGGCATGAGAGCTGGCATCCCAGCCCGGCGTTCTACTATGAGGTCGGCGGCGGGCCGATGTTCGACATGGGCCCTTACTACCTGACCGCCCTGATTCACCTGATGGGCCCCATCCAGCGCGTCTCCGGTGAGGCCAGCGTGACCTTTCCGACGCGCACCATCACCAGCGAACCGCTCTACGGAACGGAGATCGAGGTGGAGACCCCCACCCACATCGCCAGCACCCTGCAGTTCGACAGCGGCGCCATCGGCACCATCATCACCAGCTTCGACGTCTGGGCCCACCAGCTGCCCCGGATTGAAATCTACGGCACCGAGGGCTCCCTCAGCGTGCCCGATCCGAATACCTTCCACGGGCCTGTGAAGGTCCGCCGCGCGGGGGACGACGCGTGGCACGAGGTGCCGCTGACCCACGGGTACACCGAGAACAGCCGCGGGATCGGCGTCGCGGACATGGCCTATGCCCTGCAGTCCGGGCGTCAGCACCGAGCCAACGGCACGATGGCCTACCACGTCCTCGACACGATGCACGCGACCCTGGACTCCGCCCGGGAGGGCGAGCACATCGTCCTGGAGAGCACCTGCGAGCGTCCGGCCCCGCTGCCGCTGGGATTGAGACACGGTCAGCTCGACGAATAGGAGTCACCGAAGCAACTCGGGGGCATAAGCTCCCGAGGCACAAGCACAACCCGAAGTGTCCCGCCCAGCCCCGGCAAGTGCTGCCGGGGCTGGGCGTCGTTTGTCCCCTCAATCAGGAATATGCCCCAAACCCCAAAGATTTAAGAAATCTCGGGCCTCAGGGGCTTGCATTAAGCGCTAATTTATGTTAGATTTTAGTTAGGAGAGTGCACGTGAAGCCTAGTCAATGAGAGGATAGAGACGATGAGACGTACACATACCGTACACCTGTGCGTCACGCTTACCCTGATCGGCAGTCTATTCATCACCGGATTGTTTGGAGCCCCGACCGCTCAACGCGCCTACACCCACACCCCATCCCATGCGACCGGAAGCGTCATGGCCCCGCCCATACGCGGGCCCGAAGATTATCAATCCAAGGAGACCGCACGCAAGCGCATAGATCCCACCACGGAGCCGGCGGCACCCGCATCCACGACCGGACTGAAAGCCGTCGCCATCGTCGGCGAGGTTGGAGACTATACGGACAATTTCATCAGCGACATGAACGGGGCCGTGACGGCGCTGGAAAGCTACGGCGCCAGCGTGGAGACCTTCTACTACGGACAGGGCTCGTTCACGTGGGACGACATCGTCGCGGCTGCCAACGGGGCTCACTTTTTGCTCTATATGGGCCACGGGGTCTTCTACGATTCGTGGGAGAACTGCTCACAGCCGGCGGAGGTCGGGGGCTTCGCGTTGGGCTACGGCCCGATCGTCACGCCGGACGACATCCGCGACGACCTGGCAGGACGGATGGCGCCGCACGCGGTCGTCATCCTCAGCCACGCATGCTTTTCCGCGGGCAACACCGCCTGCGATCCGGCGGGATGGCCCGACCAGGCGGAGGCCAAACGACGGGTCGAGATGTATGCGGCATCTTTCGTCGACATCGGATTGCAGGCGTATTTTGCGAACAATTACTACAATTCGACCACTGCTTACATTTACGAACTGCTTGCGCCCCTGAGCGAACGCGACTCCGTCGGGCAGATCTTCAAGAACGTCTATCCCTTCCAGGCGAGCAACTTTCGGGACCTGGACTACAGTGCGGCGGGGGCATACGACCTATGGCTTAGCGGCAGCACCGGCGATTGGAGCGATGCGTTCGTCGGCATCCCCACCTACGTTTTCCAGCGAGAGTCGCTGCCGGAACTCGGTCCCCTACCAACCGCTCTCGATCTGATCTACGACACGGGGACCGAGACGTTCACGTCCGGGAACTCCACGCTGACGATTGAGAACGTGGGAAGCGCGGACGCCCTCAATTGGCAAATCACCCAGGACGGGGATTGGTTCACACCGAGCCCCTCTCAGGGAAAAGCACCGGACGATCCGACGACCACCCTCCTACCCGAGCCCATCGCACTCGCCGGACTCGGCGAAGGCCAATATACCGGCGCCCTCACCGTCACAATCACCGATCCACCCGACACCCAACACGCCGTCCAACGCGTAGACCTGGGCGTCACTATCGAGGGCCCCAGGATGGGCGGTCTTGCGGATGCGCTGAACTTCGTCTATTTCCCGGAGGTCGAAGAACTCATCCCGGAACGCCACAGCGTTCAACCCCAGAACACGGGAACGGGAAGCGCGCTCACGTGGCGCGTCGAGCACTCCGAGGACTGGTTCACCGTGGTACCCACCAGCGGGACCACACCCGCGACGTTTACCGTGGAACCGGACGCGATCACGGGTCAGACCGAGATCACGCGCACCGCGGTCATGACCGTGACGGTCACGGATCCACCCGGCACGTTCGGTCGGGTCCAGGTCGTCACGGTGAATCTCAACTCATCGGAAGGGGAACCAGGGCGGGCCTTCCTGCCGGTGGTGATGCGGTAGCGTTAAGCCAACGGAAAGTCCCCGGCACTTGCGAAGTGCGCAAGTGCCGGGGACTTTCCGTTCATTCGTTATGCGATGCCGGGGCCGCGGTATTGACGACCAAAGGGGAGTCCGAATGGCTCTTCGAAAGGTCGGAACGGGACCATGGCCGCGATCTCGTCGAGACGCTCCAGGACATCCTCATCAAGCGGCCCCCGCTCCACCGATGCCACGTTCAGCTCCACCTCCCGGGCCGACCGGGCACCGGTCAGCGTCGTCGTGATGTGGGGGTTAGAGATGACAAACCGCAGGGCCAGCTCCGGGAGCGGCATCTGCAGATCCTCGGCGAATGCATACAGGGCCTGGAACTGCGCCTGACGAGGGGGACTGAGCCAGCGAGCACCCGTGTCAACCTCCTCGTAACGGCGGGCCAGCGCGCCCTGCTGCAGCGGGGACCCGATGACAACACCCATCCCCTGCGCCTTGGCGGCGGGCAATACCGCAATCTCGGCCTCACGCCACAGCAGGCTGTAGTTGAAAGCAGTCAACAGCACGTCGAAGCGCCCGGTCTCGATGATGGGCACAATCTCATACGCGGTCGTGCCGCCCAACCCGATCGCCTTGACGACGCCCTGCTGCTTGAGGTCCTGCAGCAGTTTCATCACCGGGGCGTCCTCGTAACGATCAAAGTCGGGCCACCAGTCGTACTGACCCGGACGATCCGGTTCGTGGATCATCAGGATGTCGAGGGTGTCCCGTCCCAGCAGATCCAAACTCGTCTCCACAGACCGCATCAGGCAATCACGATCCTGCGGTCGGAAGGGCTGGGGACGACCGCCCAGCTTGGTGGAGAGAATATACGGCGCGTTGACGCCCTCCAGGGCCTTCCCGATCACCTCCTCGCTGTTGGCGTAGCCCGGCGCCGTGTCGATGTAGGTAACGCCGAGATCGAGCGCCCGCAGGATAGCCCGGCGCCCCTCCTCGTACTCGGCGCCAAATGATGAGACGAAGAGTCCCCCCAGTCCCAACTCGCTGATCTCCAGCCCGGTCCTGCCAAGAAACCGCGTTTTCATACTCTCTCCTCAGGTCGATGACTCCTTAATTCGCCCCACTTCGCCCCTAGTGTGAGGAGAACCCGGCATTTGTCAAGTGGATCATTGTTGCCGAACCACGAGTGGGAGATAGATCGGATTGCCCGCGGTACGGAAGCTCCAGACATAGTCGACGGCCATTGCGTTGCCCGACGTATCCCGAATGTCGGAGGTTAGGGTAGCTGTGTAGGTGACATTCTTCGCTAACGGCTCGGCAAGGATGAAACGAGCAGTGCTTGCCGTGCCGTCGTAAGCAGTAACCCCGGCGAGATGTCGTCCTTCGTGATCGGTCACCGTCAGGGTCTCGGTGGTCACCGTGGTAGCGCTGATCGGTTCACTGAACAACGCCCAGACGGTCGGATAATAGGTGCCGGTGTAGACCGCCGTGGCATACACCTTGACGTCGGTCGCACCGTTTGCCGGCACCGTGAGGATAACCTCAGGCGGGATGGTCTCCTCCCCCGGTTTGACCTGAATCGAAACCTCCGCCGGCAGGCTGGTGTTCACGCTGTCCTCCACGGAGAAGGCAAACGTATCCAGTCCTTCGAAGTTATCCGCCGGCGTGTAGGTCAGAGTGGGCGCCGTGCCGCTCAACTCGCCGTTTATGGGTTCGTCCGCCACCGTGTAGATCAGCGGATTGCCCGTCGGTGAGGTGCCGCTCAGGGTTATGGCGACCGGCGTTCCCTCAATGGTCTCCACCCGCTGAGCGTACGCCACCACGTCGCCCACGACGGTGATCACGTCGTTGGTCGGCGTCGTCTCCGGCACGCTGGGGAAGTAGACGGTCGCGTTAGCAATGATGACGGTACCACTGGGCACGCTGGAAGGCACCTGCACCTCGAAGTGAACCTCACCGCTTTCGCGGGGCCCCAGGTCTCCGATATCCCAGATCAGGGTCCGGCTCCCCAAGAGGTAACTGCCCCCCTGGGCGAGCCGCAGCGACGTTGGATCCAGTTCTGCCGGAAGGTGGCTGATGACGTAGACGCCGTGCGCATTGCCCGCACCCATATTCTCGTAGGCGATCGTGTAGGTGATCCATTGTCCCAGCGTCACAGTCGCCGGTCCGACCATTTCATTCGGATCGCCAGCGACAAGGATCTCGAGCTCGTGATTATCGGTCTGCGGGTCGTCAATCGGTTCACAGTTATTGTTGATGCAACGGGTGTTGGGGCCACACGTCTGCCAGGTGTTGAGGTCGGTTCTGTACTCACAGTCAATGCACGGCGTCTCAATATACATGTGACTGGTAACACAGTCCCGGGTCGATTCGTCGCATTTCCAGTTATCCACGTTCTGATCACAGGTGTCATAGCAGAAATCGAGGCTGTTTCTGATGGTATCGGTGCGCAGCAAGTACATATGCCAGGCGCACTGCTGGCACCTTTCTCCGGATGCATAGCACGTTCCACACGCGCTTGAGTACTGGGATTTGAACTGTCCAGAAGGAATCGAGTGGATCATGCAGTTACGCAGACAGTCATTGTAGCCAAAGTAGTCACATCCGGTCGTTGCGCAGGGAGCGACGATGGGAAGCTGCGCGACCAGCACGTCAGGGAAGGTCCCCCACGACTCGACTTCACCCGTCTCAAAGATGAATCGCAGCCCGGCCTCCGGTGTGTAGATCTCTTCATACGCAGGTGTCGTATGCACCGCCACCGCAGTACCGCTGTCATTGTAGAGATCGATACGCTCGCCCGGCTTCCCGGTATGGATCATCACCAGCATCAGGCGTTCACGACCATCACTGAGCTGCTCCATCTGAGCCGAACCGTAATCAAGGAATCCCAAGGTCTCAGACTCATGATAAAGGGTCGCCAGATCCGGATTCCCGGCGAGGATCGCGTTGAGCTCCGATTCACCGACGTCCCGGTGCGAGACCACATCGAGTTCTGTATACACTCGATAGTCCGCCAGCTGAATGGCAGCGTGGAGCCGGTTATCCGCGGCAACCATGGCAGAGAAATCCATATGGAGATGCAGGGGCAATCCCCAGAACGGTCGGACGATGACCGCGGCTTTCCAGATGGTGTTCGGCGCTACATCACCGAGTGACCATACCACCTGATGGCGCTGAGGCCAATACTGCCCGCCCCCTGTGCTCATCAGATACTCAACATCGTCGGGCAACTGGGCGACGACTACGGTATGGGTCATCGTCTCGGTCAGGAAGTTGTTGAAGTAAAGGCCCAAGTTGACCATGTCGCCCGGACTGACGTGAATTGGCCCTGAGGCTTGCACCAACTGCGTCGCCACCGCAGGTGGCGTTGGCGGCTCTGTGAGCCAGGGATCGTAAAGCACCCGGTCCGTGACCCCCTCACCGGTGCCCGCAGGATTGCCGGTATGGGTCGGGCCGGAAGCATCGCCCCACCAGTTGTAGGTAGCGACGATCTGACCGCTGGCGCCGACCTGGTTGGCGCCGAAGCCCGTGTTATTGTGGATGGCATTGCCGTTCTCCGCATCGCCGCTGAGAACGACGTTGGCGGCGTCCTCGTTTCGCACACCATCACCGGCGTTGTTGACGATGGACGACCCACTCACGTTGACGAAGGCCGTGTCCCCGGCAATGACCAGTCCAGGGGCAGCGTTCGACTGGATAAGGCTGTCCTCAATCCAGACCGTGCTGTCACCCGTCACGTAGACCCCGCTGTCATCGCTGCCAGCGTCGCAACTATCCTCGACGATCGAGTCAGTGACGACAACCTGACTGTCACCGACATAGAGCCCATGGTCTCCAAAGGCGTGCCAGCCATCCCAGTGGTACTCCGAGGCCAGGGTGACGTACTCCAGGCGCACCTCGCCGGTCAACACGTCGCTGACTGTGACGTTACTACCGCTGTGATAGTCGCCCGTCGCGGCCAACACACTGTTGCCGTGACCGCCATAGCGAACGGTAGCGTGTCGCAGATGGCCGGTGCCCACGCCCTGGCTGCCGTCGAAGACAAGTCCCGACCACTGGGCAGCACCGGTATTGGTCGCCGAGGTGAAGGTGATGGGGCGCGTCTCGGTGCCCAGGGCGTCCAGGTGTCCTCGAACAAGCAACTCCCGGCTACCGGTTCCCATAACCATCACCCCCGGTTCGACCGTAAGTGTGACGGTCGGCGGCACGGTAAAGTCCTCCCGGAACTCATAACCCTCCAGCATCAGCTGAGCGGTGAGCGTCGTATCGTGGCCCATCATCGCATTCGTGTCGAGCCACACCCGGTTGGTCGTGTTACCGGTAAACGTGCACCCGCTCATGTCCAGAACCGTGTCAACTCCCTGAAGGCGCATCGGCACGTCCCGGTTGTCGCCATCGCCGATACCCGTGAAGAGGGTATCGCTGATGATGAGGTGGCTGTTTGCCGCGATCAGGCCGTAGTCGTAGCCACCGGTGGCGATGTCGCGCACCGTCGTGTTTTCCAGGCGCAGCATGCCATCGCGCACCACCAGATTGCTGCAGTCGTGAGGGCCAACCAGTGCGTCGGTAAGATCGTTACGATCACCGGCGTAGCGAATGGTGGCATGGCGTAGATGACCGCTCCCACCGTCCACTGCAATGCCGGCCCACTGGTCGCTGCCGCTATCCGACGCAGAGGTGAAGGTGATAGGCTGCGTCTCGGTGCCCAGCGCC
>CAYMAQ010000191.1:0-7735 GCA_964388385.1 uncultured Anaerolineales bacterium
TCCAGCAGGGGATCCAGGCGCTGGGCGCCGGCGTGCGGCTGGCTCGTCAGGCCGGGATGGTCGGGTTGGCGTGGGAGGTGAGGGAACACACCCCCTCGCCCGCGCGTGACGGTGCGTCAGCCGGTGGGTGATCGGTTCCGCTTGCGGCTGGACGCGATGCAGCCCAGCCAGCTTTATATCTCGGCGGCGAAGCTGGCAGCGATCGAGTCGTCGTGGAATTCCGCCGATTCGGACGCGCTGCCGCCCATTCCCATCAAGCGCCTGGACGGGCAGTTGGTGGCGACCGATGGGCACACACGGGGCGTGGCGCTGGTCCGCGCCGGGTACGAGGAGTCGTGGGTGATCCGGGACGAGGATGACCTGGACTGGGAAGCCTACCGGATCTGCGTGCAGTGGTGCCTGGAGGCGGGGATCTCCTCGATGGCGGATCTCGCGGGCCGGATTGTGAGCCCGGACGCGTATCAGCGGTTGTGGCTGGCACGCTGCCGCGGGATGCATGAGAGGTTGACCGAGAGGCGGAGCGGCACGTAGGATCTAGAACAAGTTCCCGCGCCGACGCACCCTTCCGGGCATCTACGACCCCCGGCCCGGGGGTGGAAGCGTCAGGGATGGAAGCGGGTGCGGATTTCGTAGGGAGGATTCATCAGCCGCTCCAGGTAGAGGAGGCTCGCCCTGCGCTGAGCCTGGATGGATCGACGGCGCGGAAGCATGAACGGCAGCCTGAGCAAACCGGCGGTGACGCCCCGGAGGGTGGCCCGCGCCTCACGCCCGCGCCAGGCCTGGGCGGCGGTTTTGATCAGCGTCCACTGCGCTTGGATGACGTCCGAGCGATGGTGCGCCCAGAGGTCCGCCGGGTAGTTCTTGATCAAGGTGAAGATGCGGTTGCGCCCGTCGTAGAACGAAGCCGTTGCCCCACCCCCTGAGGCCTTGAGCTTATGATAAACGACCGCATCGGGCGTGTAGAGGCAGCGCCATCCGGCAAGTTGGGCGCGCCACGCCAGGTCCACGTCCTCGAATGAGAAGAAGAACGCCTCGTCAAGCAGGCCGATCTCCTCCAGCATCGCCCGCCGGTAGGCGGCGCTTCCCCCACAGGCGCTGAAGACATAGGCCTCGTGGTTGTACTGTCCCGCGTCCCGCTGCCAGATGCCCCGATTGTGCGCCATCCCGTCGGGTGTGACGTAGTCCCCGGCGGTGTGCAGGACGTTCCGCCGGTCGAAGAGCCGCATCTTGGAGGCGACCATCCCCACCTCGGGATGGCGCCGGAAGGCATCGACCAGCGCCGCCAGCCAGTGGGGATCGGCCTCCGTGTCGTTGTTGAGGAGAACCCGGATCTCCCCCCGGGCCACCCGCAGGCCGGCGTTGCACGCCCCGGTGAATCCCAGGTTCTTCTCCTGCGGCAGGACCGCTACCTCGGGATAGCGCGCCAGCACCGCCCGCGACCCGTCCTCGGAGGCATTATCGACGACGATGATCTCGGCGTCGGTCCAGCGTTGGGCCCGCAGGCTGTCGAGACACGTAGGCAGATGATGTGCCCCGTTCCAGTTCGGGATGATCACCGAGACCCTGGGCGGGGCGGTCGCTCGTTCGGCGGGGTTCATAGGGCTCCGGACTTTCTATCAATCTCGCCGGTAGCCGGCGTCGTCGATGAACGCGGCGACCGCGTCTTGCCACGGGCGCAGGCGGATGTCCAGCGCGGCGGCGGCGTGGTTCGCCAGGGGCGCGTAGGGCGGCGGGGTGCTGGCCCGCTCGAACGCGTCCGAGGTGATGGGCTCAACAGGCACATCCCCGCGCCCGCTGGCTTTCAGCAGCGCCTTGGCGAATTCAAAACGGGAGGCGGTCCCCTCGTTTACGAGATGGTAAATGCCGTAGGCGTGCGTGCCGATCAGCGCGACCAGGGCGTCGGCCAGGTCCGCCACGTAGGTAGGACTGGCGACCTCGTCGGTGACCACCCGGAGGCGGTCCCGCTCGTCGGCCAGCTCGAGGATGCGGTGCGGGAAGTTGCGCCCGCCGACGGCGTAGAGCCACGCGGTTCGCACGATGGTGAAGCGATTCAGCAGGCTCCGGGCGTAGAACTCCCCCGCCAGCTTGGAGACGCCGTAGGGATTGCGGGGATTGCACGGGGCCCATTCGTGGTAAGGCTTCGAGGCCGCGCCGTCGAAAACCTCGTTCGTGCTGATCTGCATGAACTCCGCGTCCATCTCGGCTGCCACCTGCGCCAGGACCTGCACGCCGTAGCCATTGACGCGGTAGGCCAATTGTGGGTCCCGCGCGCAGCCATCGACGTCGGTCAGGGCGGCGGCATTGAGAATCAGATCGGGTTCCAGCGCTTGACAGAGGTCCGTGACGTCGGCACGGTCCGTGATCGTGTGCTCCGGCAGATCGATGCCCTGGACCCGGTGGCCCACCGCACGCAGCCTGGGCAGGAGCGCGCTGCCAAGCTGGCCCTTGTGTCCGGTCAGAAGAATCTTCATCGTTTCGTCTCCTCGTGAGTGGAAAGCGGATTGCGGCTCCACTGTACCACATCCTGGGGTTTGGGCCAAAGGGAAAGCGGGGGTTATTGAGGGTTGTCTCTGATGAACTTCCAATCTATACTTGCTTCGACGATATACGGAAAAGAGACGCGATCGCGCATTGCGGTCGCTTGAGATGGAGGTCAGTACAATGGACAAGGCAACGTATCCGGGACGGGGCAAGGTGGCTGTCGTCCGGACGAGTCCGGAGACGGTGTTGGACGACTACGCTCGTCTGATGGAGCTGGTAGGGTATCGGGAGATTCTTCCGCAGGCGCACAAGACGCTGCTCAAGATCAACATCTCCTGGCAGACGTGGTATCCGGCGTGCTCGACGACCCCGTGGCAGCTCGAAGGGGTCATCCGCACCCTGCAAGGCGCGGGCTACGACCTGATGGGCGTGCATAACGACACCGTGGTGGTCGACACCGGCGATGGGGAGGCCAACAACAAACAGCGGTACGTCACCGATAAGTACGACGTGCCCTGTGCCTATATCTACAAGCCGGAGGTGGACTGGATTCGCTACCAGCCCAAGCGTCCCTTCCTGGTGCTCGATGACATCTATCCCGATGGTGTCCGGATCCCGGCAATCCTGCCGGGCAACAATATCATTCAACTGCCCACGGTCAAGACCCACGTCTTCACCACGATCACCGGCGCGATGAAGAACGCCTTCGGCGGCCTCCTGGGCCGGAAGCGGCACTGGACGCACAGCGCGATCCATGAGACGCTGGTCGATCTCCTGATGATCCAGCAGGATATCCACCCCGGACTCCTGGCTGTGATGGACGGCACCTTTGCCGGCGACGGACCCGGTCCCCGGGCGATGCACTGGCACGAGAAGAACGTGCTGCTGGCCTCGGCCGATCAGGTCGCAATCGATGCCACGTCGGCCATGCTCCAGGGTTTCGATCCCTTGACCCTTCCCTTCCTGCGCATCGCGCACGAGATGGGCCTGGGGGTGGCGGATCCGAGAGGGATTGAGTTCGTCGGCGACGTGGACGTGACGGAGGAGCGGTGGAACTTCTCCGTGGACGACACCTTTGCCAGCCGCGGGCAGAAGATGATCTATCACGGCGCGCTCAAGCCCTTCGAGGCCCTGCTCCTGCGGTCGCCGATCGTGCCGTGGTCTTATTTCGCCAGCAACTTCTACCATAACGTCTACTGGTACCCGGTCGTGGGCCGCAAGCGGGTCGAGGCCGCGCTGGACACCCCGTGGGGCGAGCTCTTTCGACAGTACGGCGCCGAGGCCGGGCTGGAGGGGGCGGTGCTGCCCAGCGTAGAGACCAAGACCCTGCTCCAGGGCGCGGCCGGATTGGCCGGGTTGGCGGCGGCGGTCGGTGGGGGCATCGCGGCGCTTCAAGCCCTGACACAGCGCCGCGACTGAGATTACGATCAAACGGCGCCGCCCGTGCAGGCCCGGGGCTCGGTCGTTTGAGGTGAGGAGGATGGAAAATGCTCGTCGATGCGTTATTGATCCTGGTGCTCAGTTTTCTGCCGGTCTTCCTCTACATCCTGATCCTCTGGGGGTTGGACCGCTACGAGAAGGAGCCGTCGCTCCTGGTGATCGCTGCCTTTGTCTGGGGGGCGGTGCCCTCCATCCTCCTGGCGCTTATGATGCAGATCGTGCTGGACGTCCCGGTCGTGGCGGTGAGCGCCAACCAGCTCACCTATGAACTTCTCGGCTCGTCGGTCGTGGCCCCCCTGACCGAGGAGGCGGTGAAGGCCGCGGCGCTGATGCTCCTGCTGCTCTTTCTGGGGCGCGAGATCGACAGTCCCATCGATGGGTTGATCTACGGGGGAGTGATTGGGTTTGGGTTCGCCGCGGTGGAGAACATGTTCTACCTCTTTGGGGCCTACTCGCAGGGAGGCGTGGAGAACGTGCTGACCCTGGCCTTCCTCCGGGCCGGGGTCTTTGGGCTCAACCACGCGATGTACACGGGGTTCACGGGCGTAGGCGTCGCGCTCGCGCTGGAGGTCAGGCAGCGGTGGCTTCGTCCGATCCCGATCCTGGGCGGCTTTGCGCTGGCCGTGGGCGCGCACGCTCTCCACAACGGTCTGGCGACGATGACGGCCTATGCGGGCTCGGTCTCCTTTTTGATCGCGGTGCTCGCCGATTGGACGGGAGTTCTCGTGCTGCTCGGCGTGGCACTGGGGGCTTATCTCGTGGAGCGCCGGCGCATCGTGCGCTATGCAGAGGCGTTGGTGCGGACCGGGATGCTGCCCGCGGATCAGGTGGACGTGTTGAAGTCGACGGTGCGGCGGCGTATCGCCCGGTTGAATCGGCTGATGGCCGGCGATCTGGTGGGATGGCGGACGCTGCGCCGATACCAGCGCGCGGTCACCGAGGCGGCCTTCGCGTGGCACCGGGTGACGGAGGGGGGACAGACGCGGTCCCGCCCGCATCTGGATAAGCTGGAGGCGCGGGTGCGCACGCTGTGGGGGGAGTTAGGGTCGGAATAAGCTTCATCTTGGTCAGTCCCCGGCACTCTCGGAGCTCACGAGAGTGCCGGGGACTGACAAGAACGTCTATGTCCTCAGGAGGTCTATGTCTATGCAGAAGGATGATGCCGTCCTGCGGCGCGGTGTAGCCCTTGCAGCCGCGCTGGTAGGGGTGACGCTGGTGGCCGATGTCGCCAGCTTACGCATTGTGAGGGTCGCGGGCTTTTCGATCGACGGGGGGACGTTCATCTACCCCATCATGCACACGCTGCGGGATCTGGTGCACAAGACCATCGGCGACAAGGCGACCCGCGTGCTGATCTATGCCTCCGCCGTGGTCAACATCGTCATGTTCCTGATGTTCTGGCTGGTCTCGGCGCTGCCGCCCGATATCGAGGTCGGCCCCCAGATGGCGTTCGTGCAGGTGCTGGCGCCGCTTTGGCGGATCGCCATCGGCGGCATCATCGCCGAGGTGATCTCGCAGTTAGTGGATACCTGGGCCTACGAAGTGTGGGTGACGCGGGTGACCAAGCGCTTCGAGTGGTCGCGGGTCTGGGTGACCAACGCGGTCTCGCAGCCGATCGACTCGGTCCTCTTTTCCTGGATCGCCTTTGGCGGGCTGATGCCCGCAGCCGTGGTCTGGAGTATCGTGCTCTCTAACATTCTCATCAAGGGCGGCACGACCTTGATTGTCGCGCCGCTGATCTATGCCGTGCCGGAGGTCGCCCACGCCGACTGACCGGTCTGCGCCTCAGTGCTTGCGGCGGATATCAATCCGCTGCAAGCCCGCATCAGCAAGATCGCAAAAAGGACTCTGTGACGCCGGACGTCCTTTCCTGACACCAAGACGCACGATTCCACGGGGCCCACGGCCCGATCAGGGGTAGACGCGCTTGATCGTCCGGGGATACGGGATCGTCTCCCGGACGTGATCGATGCCGCAGATCCACGCCACGGTCCGCTCCACGCCGAGGCCGAACCCGCTGTGCGGCACGCTGCCGTACCGCCGGAGATCCAGATACCACCGGAAAGCCTCCTCGGGCAGATCGTGCTCCCGGATCCGGTCCAGCAACAGGTCGGGATCGGAGATGCGCTCGCTGCCGCCGGTGATCTCCCCGTAGCCCTCCGGCGCCAGGAGATCGACGCTCTTACACGCCTCGGGGCGTCCGGGCCACGGCTCCATATAGAAAGCCTTGGCCGCGGTGGGGTACCCGTAGACGAAGACCGGCTTGTCGAAGAGCTGCGTCAGCTCGGTCTCGTGTGGGGATCCGAAGTCGTCGCCCCACTCGATCGCCAACTGCGCTTTGAGCTCGGGATCGTCGGTCTGCTCGCGGATCTCGTGGACTTTCTGGATCGCGTCGTCGTAGGAGATGCGGGGGAAGGGCGGCGTGATCCGCTCGAGCGCCGAGGTGTCGCGCTCCAGCGAGGCCAGCTCCGGCTCGCACTCCTCCAGCACCCGTTGGACAATGGCTGAGATAAACGACTCCTCGATCTCCATCAGGCAGTCGAGGTCGCAGAATGCCATCTCCGGCTCGACCATCCAGAACTCGGTCAGGTGGCGCCGGGTCTTGGATTTCTCGGCGCGGAAGGTGGGTCCAAAGCAGTAGACCTTCCCAAAGCTGAAGATATTGGCCTCATTGTAGAGCTGTCCGCTCTGGGCCAGGTAGGCCTTGCCCTCGTCGAAGTACTCCGTCTCGAAGAGGGTGGTGGTGCCCTCGCAGGCGGCGGGGGTGATGATCGGCGTATCGACGTTCAGGAAGCCGTTTGAGTCCAGCCAATCACGGATCGCCCGGATGACCGTGGCCCGCACGCGGAGCACGGCCCATTGGCTGGGCATTCGCAGCCAGAGATGACGGTGATCGAGGAGGAAGTCGACGCCGTGTTCCTTGAGCGCGATGGGGTACTCATCGGTCGGTTCCTGCACGATGGCGAGGTCGGTGATGCCGAGCTCGTACCCACCGGGAATTCCGGGGGCGCGGTCGTCAGCCCGCACGACGCCGGTGACATAGACTGACGACTCCTGCGCGATGTGGGCCAGCGTGTCGAAAAGCTCCGCGTCAAGGTCGCCCTCAAACCCCACGCACTGCACGTATCCGTATCCATCTCGGATCAAGAGGAAGACCAGCTTGCCCTTGTGGGTGCGATTGTAGACCCATCCCCGCAGGACGACCTCTTCCCCAACGTGCTCCTCGATGTTCTCAGCGGTGACAAAAGGTTGCATATCCGACTCCTCTCTATTGATCACAGGTAACAGACCCCATTCCTTATCCCTCCGCTTTAGCCTGGGAGCGGTTCAGGGTGCGCCAGCGGGTATAGACAAAGTAGGCAAAAGCGAGAACCACCACAACCAGGACGATATTCTCGTACTTATCGATAAAGTCGGAGACCAGGTACCAGTTATCGCCCAGCATCCGACCGGCGAAGGCCAGGATAAAGCTCCACAGCGCGGTGCCCACCGCCGTATAGAGGGAGAATTTGCCCAGCGGCATACTCGCCAGCCCTGCCGGCACCGAGATCAGGCTCCGCACAATGGGCACCATCCGCCCAAAGAAAATCACGTACTCCCCGTGACGCTCGAACCACGCCAGGGCGACGTCCAGATCCTCTACGGAGAGCATAAACCATTTGCCGTAGCGCTGCAGCAGCGCCCGGACCCGGCTCTCGTCAAACCACGCGCCCAGGCCGTAGAAGAAGAAGGCGCCCAGGACCGACCCGATGGCACCGACCACCGTGACCCCCAACATCGTAAAGGGCGCTTCCTCGCCCAGGGTCAGCCATCC
>CAYMAQ010000192.1:0-1108 GCA_964388385.1 uncultured Anaerolineales bacterium
CGCCTGCAGGCGAACGGGACGCACCTCGAGTTCCCAGTGCCCCTGGCGGCGGGCGATCATCTCTTCACGATCGCGCCGAGCGCTGCGTATCCGTGGACCACCTGGGCGGCGACCGTAACCCTGGAGAGCGCGCCGGACCCGATCCTGACGTCGGTTGCGCCGGACGCCGTGACCAACGAAGTGACCCGGACGGTGACCCTCACCGGCGAGCATTTCCAGCCGGGCCTGACCGTGACGGTGGGCACGACGGCGATGACCGCCCGGGTGCTGAGTCCCACCACGGTGGAGGTGACGGTTCCCCGGGGCACGGCGGATGGGACCTACGACGTGACCGTGACCAACCCCGACGGGCAGTCGGCGACGTTGTCCGATGCGCTTGAGATCCGGGACCCGGTCTACGTGGTTTACCTGCCGATGGTGGTGAAAGCAGACTGACCCGCGTTCGCAGCGTCACAGCGCTGATCTCCCGCGGCGCACCCGGTGAGATGCCGGGTGCGCCGCCGTTCATGGGGGACCGCTCCCCTCACCCCCTAAAACGCGGGGACGAAGATGTCCGTTAGGGTACTTTGAGCCTTTTTGGTCAACTACGATCCCCCTATCCCCCTCACCACCCGCGGTGGACTTGATGCTTGATCTGGGTTACAATACCTTCGTCTGCCCCGATCTTGCTGCCGTTGAGGCAGAATTCGTAAGCCCAGACATAAGGAGCACATCCACCGATGAAAATCACACACGTCGACGACGCCGAACGCTACGAACCGGAGCCCAACTGGGTCCGGCTGAGCATGTGCAGCGAACCGGCGATCTCCATCGAGCGGTTCGTCAAGCCCGCCGCGCACGCCTCGCCGGATCACAGCCACCCCAACGCCCAGGTGCTGATCGTGGTCCAGGGCAAGCTCTCCATCACCACCGAGGCCGACGGCACGCAGGTGCTGGACGTGGGCGACACGGCCTTCATCCCCGCCGGCGAGAGCCACGTCGTGACCAATCCCCTGAGTACGCCCTCGGTGGGGATCGACATCTTCGTCCCCGGTCGCAGCTTCGACTTCTGGCTGAAACGCGGACTGTGACGGGCTAAGGCTCATTGTTTCAGAGCCCCAAGGTCTGA
>CAYMAQ010000192.1:1208-2854 GCA_964388385.1 uncultured Anaerolineales bacterium
TTCCCGACCCTGGGGCTCTAGAGAGCGTGACGATGGACACTCACACGGCGACGGTCCGGATGTACGCCGAACTCAACGACTTCCTGCCGTCCGAGCGCCGGAAGCGGGCGTTTCGCTACGACTTCCACGGCCATCCGGCGGTGAAAGACGCCATCGAGGCGCTGGGCGTGCCGCACACGGCGGTGGACCTGGTGCTGGTCGACGGCACGTCGGTGGGGTTCGACTATCAGCTCCGCGACGGCGATCGGGTCGCCGTCTACCCCGTCTTCGAGACGCTGGACATCACGCCGTTGGTGCGGCTCCGTCCGGCGCCCCTGCGGGAGCCGAGGTTCATCCTCGATGTCCATCTGGGCGCGCTGGCGCGGCTGCTCCGCCTGATGGGCTTCGACGCCGTCTACGAGAACGATCTCGACGATCCGAAGATCGTCGCCCGGTCGCTGAACGAACACCGCATCATCCTCACCCGCGACCGCGGTCTGCTCAAGCGTGGGGAGGTGACCCACGGGTATTGGGTGCGGAGTACGGAGCCGATTGTGCAGGCCCGGGAGGTCGTCGCCCGGTTCGACCTTGCCCGGCAGGTGCGGCCCTTCACCCGCTGCCTGGTCTGCAGCGGCATACTCCGGGAGGTCGACCCGGAGTCCGTCGCCGGCGCAGTTCCGCCCCGGGTTGCGGACGCGCACGACCGCTTCTGGCGCTGCGACCGCTGCGGCAAGCGCTACTGGCGCGGGTCCCACACCCGCCGTCTCCGGGCCAAGCTGGAGGCGGTTCTTGGGGAGGGTCGGTCGGAGGTCGACAGTCAAAAGCCAAACCTCAAATCACCCCTGCAGCCATCTTGACGTGGACACAACTCAGCGCGTCGGGTCTCATCTCAAGCCCGGCGCAAGGCACGTAGCCTGTCCGCCGAGCAGGAACGTGTTACGGTCAGCCAGGTCGTTTTGTGTTGGGAGTGGTGCCCGGGAGTGCCTCGCACCGTCACGCGATCCTCAATCCTTAATCCTCAGTTCTCACTCCTCACTCCTATTGTCTCCCTGTTTGACGTCCGGCGAAAAGTGTGTCATAGTGGGTGGGGTAGAAAGGAGCATCGCCGCCTATGACGTATGAGGATTCGCACCCCGACCGGCCCGCGTGTTACATCTCCGTGGACGTCGAGACGTCCGGGCCCAATCCATCCGACTACGACCTGCTCTCGATCGGCGCCTGTCTCGTCCGGGACGTCGAGACCACGTTCTACGTCGAGCTCCGCCCGGTCACCGGACGGGCGGTGCCGGACGCGCTGGCGGTCTCCGGGCTCTCGATGGAGGCGTTGGCGCGGACCGGGACGCCGCCCGCCGAGGCGCTCGCCCGGTTCGAGACGTGGCTGGACGGCGTGGTGCCCGCGTCCCACCATCCCGTCTTCGTGGCCCTGAACGCGCCGTTTGACTGGATGTTCGTCAACGACTACTTCCATCGGATCCACGGACGCAACCCTTTTGGGCACAGCGCCTTGGACATCAAGGCCCTCTATATGGGGTTGAGCGGCGTCGAGTGGGCCGAAACGTCGATGCACGCACTCTCCGCCCGCTATCTTGACGCCCGCCCGCTGACCCACAACGCGCTCCAGGACGCCATCGATCAGGCGCACCTCTTCGCGCACCTTCTTGAGGAGA
>CAYMAQ010000192.1:2954-7707 GCA_964388385.1 uncultured Anaerolineales bacterium
GATCGGAAGGCCAACCTGCAGCGAATCCTCGAGTCTGCAGCGCGCCTGGGCGTGGAGATGGACGAGGAGGAGGCGCTCCAGTGGCTGACCGCCATCGCCTCCCAACAGGCTGAGGATGACGTCGTGTTCGATGAGGACGTCGGCGTCTTCGGCCATCGGGTCACCATGCTGGACTTCAGCCCCCGGCGGCTGGCGCATTTCCGGGCGATCGGGAAACTGGTGGAGTTCGAGGACGAACCCGGGGTGGTGGAGACCGCCCTGGCGCTCTCCGGCTCCGCGGCCCAGTCCAAGATTCAGACCTATCCCAGCGACGCCGACTACTTCGAGCGGGTGAACATCATCGCCGAGACCCGGAAGGAGGCGTGCCGGATCCTCGGCGAGATCATGCGCGAGAAGGCGCTCGGCACCCTGGGCGGTCCGCTCTACCAGCTCATCGAGGTCAAACTGGGGTCGTATCCCGAGGCGATGATTCGGGACGGCGTCCGCCACGGCGCGGATACGCCCATCTCCTGGTCGGCGTCGGACGTTGAGACCGGCGCGATCGAGGGCGAGCGTCCCGACGGCACGCCGGTGACCATCCGGTGGGAGGAGGCGGCGCAGGACCCCGGCTGGTGCAAGCTGGATTGGGTCATCGCCGACCCCGCGCAGGGCACGTTGGGCAACGCGAGCAATATGCTGGACGTGACGTGGGAGGCGCCCGACGGCACGATCACCCCCCTGGATGGGTATCTCGATCCGTACTTCCAGGAGGTCTATCTGCAGGCCGAATCGGTGCCGATCTTTTCCAAGCTGGCTAAACACGTCTCCACCAGCGCTTTGGACGATTACGTCCAGCAGCTCACGAATGAGGTCCGGAAGTACGTGAGCAAAGATCCGTTGAACTACGGCAAAGCGGCCAAACGCCTGTACAACATCTTCCGGCTCTCGGGTCAGTACGAGGAGGCGGCATTCCTGCGGGAGCTCTTCGACGAGCCGTCGACGCTCCTCTATCAGATTCACAGCCTGATCCGAACGATCGATGACGCGAGCCAGCCGGGGTCCACCATCTCCCTGGGGCAGATCTACGCGCACATCGACCGGCTGATCCTGCAGGTCGTCGATGCGTTGGAGGGCGAACAGGAGACCGAGATCGTGCGGCATTTGCTGCGCCTGCGCAACACCCTCAGCCTGGGGGAGGATCGGACGTCGCTCGGCGAGGATGCGGAGGCCGCCCGCGCGGAGGTGATCAACATCGTGAACAACTTCTTTTACGAGAAACTGACCGCGATGCCGACGATCAAAGCCTATCTGGAGGATCAGGCCGCGCACGGGTAACCCTTTAGGTTTATGAGCAACTATGCATAATAGTAGGATCACCCCCTCCTAACCTCCCCCTCGAGGGGGAGGAACTGGCGTTCCCCTCCCCTGGTGTGAGGGGTTAGGAGAGGGGTCTGACGCTGCTCTTCGGGACGACGAGCATGGAGGTGTCCCCCTCCCCTGGTGGGAGGGGTTAGGGGAGGGGGAAGCCCCGCTTTGCTCACTTGACAAAACGGTTGCGCGCACTCAAAGCCCGGTGCGAGGCACTCACAGCGTCACCCGCCCATACCGGGCCGCACCGGACAACGTCGAACGATCCGGAACGCAGCAACGCCCAAGTGCCTTGCACCGTATCGTGCTTGAAGTGCTGGGCGCAGATAGAAAGAAACGTATAATAACGCTGAAAACTTACTGGCTTGCCCGCGCTGTATCTTGTCGCTGGGTCTGTCGATGCCAGAACGAGGTGAAACTATGGCGAGTGATGTTTATCGCGTTAAGAAAACGGTCTCTGCTGATAAGACGGTTACGTTGACCGAGTTACCTTTTGCGCCCGGTGATCGGATCGAGATCGTGATTGTGCACCAGCCTTCCCGCGCTCCCAAAGAGCCCTATCCTTTACGCGGCCAGCCGATCCGATACGAGCGTCCTTTTGACAGTGTCGCTGAAGCTGATTGGGACAATCTGCGATGATTATTCTGGATACGCATATCTGGGTCTGGTGGGTCCATGGAGAGGGGTCTCTCACGTCGACGCAAGCGGGCATGATCGCTGAACATGAAGCGGATGTGATAGGCATCTGCACAATTTCGTGCTGGGAAATTGCTAAACTGGTGGAATATGACCGCTTGATCTTGCCCTGTGATGTCGCCGCGTGGTTTGACCTGGCACTTACTTACCCTGGTGTTCGGTTGCTGGGTCTGACTCCCGAAATCGCGTTGGAATCCACGCGGTTACCTGGGTCTTTTCATCGTGATCCTGCCGATCAGATTATCGTGGCAACCTCTCGCGTCCATGAGAGTGCTTTAGTGACATCCGATAGAAAGATCCTGGACTACGCACACGTCAAAACTCTCGCGTGATTGTCTTGGGAAAGGGTCTCGATCGTAGCGGCAGACTATCCCCGGTGTATCCCGTAACCCCCCCGGCAGGTGCGAGGCACTCCCGGCGAACCCATCAACACCCGGGCCCCTCGAGGAACGGAAAGCGTCACGTGGGGACACACCGTCCAAGTGCCTTGCGCCGATCGCCCTAACTTTCATCCAAGGAGCCCTGTATGCCATCTATCGCGAACGAGCCCGCATCCCTGGTCATCGACCCCCAGCCGACCTTTCGCCTGTCCCCCTACCGCTTCATGCAGTTCATGGAACCGCTGGGCACGACCGACGCCTCGGTCGAGGCCGGGTGGGATTTTCAACATCACCGGTGGCGGCCGGACCTCATCGAGGCCACCCGGACCCTGGCCCCGCCCCTGATCCGCTGGCCCGGCGGCATCCTCACCTCCTACTACCGCTGGCGGGAGGCGGTCGGTCCCCGGTCGGACCGCGTGCCGATGCACAACCTGACCTGGGGTGGGATGGAGACCAATCAGGTCGGCACCCACGAGTTTATCGACTTCTGCCGGCAGGTGGGCGCCGATCCCCTCGTCGCCGTCAACTTCGAGTCCGATGGGCGCGAGCGGTGGGCGCACCCTCCCACCGGCGGCGTCCGCGCCGCCGGGCCCGTGGAGGCGGCGGCATGGGTCGACTACTGCAACAACCCCGCCAACGCCGCGCGGGCGGACAACGGCGCCCCGACCCCCTTCGACGTTAAGCTCTGGCAGATCGGCAACGAGACCTCCTACGGCGAGGACGGCTTCGACGTTGAGACCGCGGCGGTCCGCACGCTGGCCTTCGGGCGGGCGATGCACCGCGCGGACCCGGAGATCGCCCTGATCGGGTGGGGCGACAGCGGGTGGGCCGGGCGGATGCTGGAGGTCGCCGGGGAGGAGCTGGCTTACGTGGCCTTCCACCATCACTTTCAATCCGGCCTCGACGCCTCACCCCTCCGGTGGGCCGACTACCGGGACGATCCGGCGGAGACCTGGCGTCATCTGATGCACGCGCACCGCTCGACCGACGCCCGAATTCGGGAGATGCGCGATGAGGTCGCGGGGTATGGCGTGGGCCTGGCGCTGACCGAGAGCCACTTCGCGCTGCCGGGTCGCAACCGCTGTGCCGTGCTCTCGACGTGGGCCGCCGGGGTGGCGAACGCCCGCGTCCTCAACGTCCACGCCCGCCACGGCGACGTGCTCAAGATCGCGACCCTGGCCGATTTTTGCGGTAACCGCTGGATGGTCAACGCGGTCATGATCCCGACCCCCCGTGGCACCTCCTATCTGATGCCGGTGGCCCGGGTGATGGCCCTCTACCGGCACCACAGCGGGGATCACGCCCTCAACGTGGTCTCCGCGCCGCCGGCCTTGGACGTCACCGCCAGCCGGACGGGCGACCGGATCTTCGCACACGTGGTCAACACCGACCGCACGTCGCCGTGCCGGGCGGCGCTCCGGATCGAAGGCGCGGAGATCGCCGCCGGACGCGCGTTCGAGATCGCGGTGGAGGATCCGATGCTCGAGATCGATCCGCACAACGTGGATCTCCTGGCGCCCGTCGAGCGGACCGGCGGCAGGAAGGCCCCATGGACCTTCCCGCCGGCCTCGGTGACCGCGCTGGAGCTTGCGATGGGGACGTAGTCGTCGGGCGCGTCACGCTCCGGGCTTCGAAGGTTCGATGGGCGTTCGAACGCGGATCTCCGTGCCCGCGCCCGGCTCCGAGATGACCGCGAACGCCCCTCCGAGGAGGTACGTGCGCTCCCGCATGGTCGCCAGTCCGAGGCTTCTCTCCCCCTCGACGGCAACGAGCGCCTCCTCGATGTCAAATCCCGTGCCGTCGTGCTGCAGGGTCAGCACCAGCGTCTCGTCCTCTATACGGAGGTCCACGGCAACGTGCTCGGCCTGCGCGTACGGCACCACGTGCGTCAACGCCTCCTGCACGATGCGGAAGTAGGCGTTCTCCATCCGTTCGGGGAGCCGGCCCTCGAGTCGACTTGCGGTGAACGTCGCATCGAACGGTGCCTGCTGGGCTTTCTGATCGATGAACGAACGGAGGGCCGGCACCAGGCCGAGATTGTCGAGCAGCGAGGGGCGGAGGTCCCGGGAGAGATTCCGCATCTGGGCGATGGCCGCGTCCAGGATGTCCAGGCATGAGCGGATGGCGGTCGCGGATTCCTGCTGCGATTCCGCCTCGAGGGCCTGGAGGTTGAGCCGGACCACCGCCAGGACCTGCCCGACCTCGTCGTGGAGCTCGTGGGCCAGGGACCGGCGTTCGATCTCCTGTGCGTGCACCAGCCGTCTGGAGACTGCCTCCAGCCGGCGCTGGCTCTCCTGCATTGCCTCGATGGCGGCTTCCCGCTGGATCTC
>CAYMAQ010000193.1:0-7701 GCA_964388385.1 uncultured Anaerolineales bacterium
GTAGAGACATCCAACCAGAACAGCCATTCCGTGGTCATCCGTCGCTGCTAACAAGCGGGAGAGACGCGAAGTGTAGGCCGGATTCAGCGTCCCATCCTGATCGTATCCGGCGACGTCGCCATATCGGGATCCCATCAAGTAAACCGTGATCGTGTTGACCCCGTATCCGGCAAAGACGGGGAGATTCTGGATGAGTTGGTCGACCGCCCGATCGGAGACCAGGGCATTGGAGCACCGAAGACCGATAACCAGAAAGGGTACACGATCCAAGACCAACTGACCGGAGTCCACGCCGATACGGTGTCGGCCCATAACGCTACCTCCAGACAAGCAGAACACACAAATCCAGGACGCTCAAACCATAGTCTAAAAGGACACGATGTCAACGACAGATCAAGACATCAGTAGACGCAGCCAAAATCTCACATGCAGCCGACTGAACAGGATTGCAGCGAGAACCGCCGGCCCAGCAAACAGCGCGTCACGTATATCCAGAAAACGGGACTCCGGGAGTAGATGTCATTCGATAACGATGCCATCAAGGTCTTCTTGAGGTGCTGGATACGCCATATTCAGGCCCTGAAGTGTCTGAACCAGAATGGTGGCAATGACGAGATTACGATACCATTTCCGATCCGCAGGGATGATATACCAGGGCGCCCAATCGGTGCTCGTCTTGTTCAGCATCGCCTCAAAAGCATCCATATAGTCGTCCCACAGCGCCCGCTCCTTCAAATCCCGCGGATCGAACTTCCAGCGTTTGTCAGGGTTGTCCAACCGCGCCTGCAAACGCTCGCACTGTTCCTCTTTGCTGATATGAAGGTAGAATTTCAGGAGGGTCGTACCCTCGTCGACTAACATTTGTTCGAACGCGTTGATGTGGCCGTAACGCCGTTTCCAAACCTCGGGCGGCACAAGGTCATGGACCCGCACGACCAGCACGTCCTCATAATGACTCCGGTTAAACACAACGATCTCACCGCGGGCGGGAGTATGCTTATGAACGCGCCATAGATAATCATGGGCCAATTCATCCCGCGTGGGTCTCTTGAAATTCGCCACTTTGACCCCCTGAGGATTCACGCCGTCAAAGACGTGTCGGATCGTTCCGTCCTTTCCTCCGGAGTCAATGGCCTGCAGGACCATAAGGACTTTCTGCTGAGATTCGGCATAGAGCAATTCCTGTAGATCCTCCAGGCGCTTCCGCAGGAGACGCAGGACCTCTTTGCCGGCCTTTTTGTCGCCGTCAAATGCGCCATTGTCCCTCGGGTCCCACGTTCGAAGGTCGATCTCTGTTCCGGGCTGAACCCTGTAACGGTCCATATCACACTCCTCATATCTCTAAAATATCAAAGGGCAGGTCGAACGTGCCACAACGTCAAATTCGAGCCAGGACACAAATACATATTCTACATCGGTACACCACGACAGCAAAACCTCCATAAGGAGACGGGATCAGCCGGAGTCGAACGGATCATTCATCAATCCCCAACCCGATCCTCGCCAAATTGATGATCTTGAAAGGTAACGGCCCTACCTCAACGTCTAGCTCTGACTTATCGCAGACCGTTGAGGTGTTAGCGCGGTCAATTCGGGGTTTCAAACGGTGCAATGCCCGAGTTGCGCGCTCGCCGGCGTAGGACGCCAGGATCCTGTCAATCTCCCGCATCAATGTACGGGCCTCACAAATCCTCATCTCCGTCTCCTCAGCTTTTTCGCTGCTGATCAACCCGACATCTCGTTTGAGACGGTTTAATCGAAAACCGGCTTCATAGGTCACGTCTGCCAAGGTTTGACGATCCAACCATTGAGTCTCATAAGACAGGATGTGTTTCCACGAAGGCTTGAGCAGGAGCTCGCGGTGATCCTGAAGCGAATCCGCGTAACGCCGGTATCCGAACCGTTCCGGATGTTCGTAGGCTAAACTGCCCGGATCCAAAAACGGCGCCAGGGGGGAGGTAAACGGAATCAAACGACCATCATCAAACCGGTTCAAGAGCTTTTGCGCGTAATCGACGGAGCCGAAAACTGAATCGGGCGTCTGTTTGGGCATCCCGATCATGAAAAACAGATCGAACCTTCGAGCACCAACAGCGAGTGCGGCAGCGATCGTCTCCTCGATTTCCCGGTTAGTATACCGCTTGCCAGATGCCAACCGAACAGCCGGATCGTGCGACTCCGGTGAGAACTCCACAAAGAAGTTGGGCAGAGCCGCCGCAAACATCTCCATATAGGCTTGATCGACCGGACCGAAGAACTCCACAATCACCGGTCCCTCATACCCTTGGATCGCCTTAAAAAACTGGTGGACGTAGGACATACCCGCTTGCCGCAGATCCCCCAGCAGAAAGACCGGCGCCCGGCTCATCTCACCTAATCGCCGTACATCCCGCGCCAATAATGCCGGGCTTCTAAAGGCCGGTTGCGTACGATTGGATAGATTGCGCGCAGCAAAGGCCGATCCTCCACATATCGTACAATTACGCGTGCAGCCTTTGACCGACAGCGAGGCCATAATCGGATATTCCATCCAGTGGCTAAAAGGCACGTAGTCGCGAAGCGTGCGGTCTCGCACTACTGAGCGCACCACCTCGTGAAAATCAAGCGTGAGATAGTCCAGGGAAGTCGGAACATACGTCAACGGATTGACGTTCACAGATCCATCCTTGGCACGCCAGGTTAAGTTGGGCACCCCAACCGGGTCGGAGCCGTCGACGACGTGTTGCATCAACAAGGCTAGAGGCTCTTCGGCCGAGTCGCCGCGAAGTACATAGTCAACCCATGGCATGCGCACCAGTTCCTCATGGAAATAGGTTGCGGAATACCCCCCCATTATAACTGGAGCATCCGGATGAGAATGTTTGACTCGGCGCGCGACCTCCAGGGCCCCATCGGCATGGGGCAGCCAGTGTAGGTCAATCGCGTAGGCTCGGGCATCAATCTGACGAATCAAGCGATCCGGATTGAAAGCGCGTGACCGAACCATCCTTGCTGCCAGGTTGACAATTCGAACGCGGTATCCAGCTTCCTGGAGGTGGGCCAACATCGTCGCAAATCCCAAGGGATACATATCGAAAACAGGAGTCGAGGGAACCAAATCCGAGATCGGGCCCCACAATGTGGCCCGCTCCCTGAAATCGTAAACACTCGGCGCATGGTAAAAGATCAAATCGTACATAAATAACTGTCATCCTATCGGGTCGCGGGTACAGCTGACCCAGCAAAATCCAGGTAGAGTAGCACCTATCAACAAAACGCTCGTCACCTGCGTAGTATACCGTAGGATGCCTTTTATTTCTTGAGAACAGGACAATCTCGCTGGCTCCACGGTGTCTGGTTCAACAAAGAATCGAGGAGCTTCGCTTCATAACGAACATCCGCGCATTGAGCACAACAACCGTGAGAATTCATCATTAGAGGTATATTAGAAATAATAGAAGAATAACGCGTTTTCTTGACGCCCCCCTTACGCATGCTATAATCAATTTATAGATAAATGGC
The DNA here is from genome assembly GCA_964388385.1 of uncultured Anaerolineales bacterium. Classification (GTDB taxonomy): domain Bacteria; phylum Chloroflexota; class Anaerolineae; order B4-G1; family SLSP01; genus PWVB01. The sequence continues at coordinate 3,502 of CAYMAQ010000193.1, forward strand.
TAATAAATTAGGGCCTGACAAGCAAAAGGAGAATAAGGTATGGCTTTGCTTAATGACGAGATTCGAAGCGATGTAAAATCTATGATGTCGGAGCTTCCCAATAACATCACGTTGACCCTCTTCACCGATGAAGAGGAATGTGAATACTGTCCGCAGATCGTTCAACTGCTTGAGGAAGTCTCAGATACCTCTGACAAAGTCGCGCTGGAAATTTTGGAGATCCATCAGGACGCCGACCAAGCAGAGGCGCTAAACATCAAGAAAGCGCCGGCGATTGCCATCCTTGGTGAAGATGAGAAGGATTACGGAATGCGCTTTTTCGGGATCCCATCCGGTTACGAGTTCTCCACGTTGCTCAACAGCATCCAGCGTGCCAGTCTGGGCAGCTCTGATCTCGACAGCTCGACCCAAAGCTTCCTGAGCGAATTGAGCAAGCCCGTCAATCTCCAGGTCTTCGTTACCCCTACATGCCCTTATTGCCCTCGTGCAGCCGTTCTCGCTATGAATATGGCGGTTGAGAGCGATCTGGTGAACGCAGATGTCGTCGAGTCCGCTGAGTTCGCTGAGTTGGCAAACCAGTACAATGTCATGGGTGTGCCTCTTACCGTCATCAATGGCACGGAACGGGTCGAAGGTGCGGCGCCGCCGCAACAGATCGTTGAGGCAATTCGCAAAGCATTGGCATAACGCCGATACAACCTCGTTCTTGACATTCTAGCGTTGTAGTGTAGTCATTATAAGGCCCGGCATTCAAATGCTGGGCCTTATGAGCCTATTATGAACAGGTGAGCAGCCTTACATCTCGTTGGATTTTGCTGGCGCCATAGAGTAGAATATGCGGAGGTAAACGTATGTTTGATTTCAAGGTTTCGGACGAATCAACCACAAAGAAAGCCTCGGGTGGGCTTTATGACGTGGTCATTATCGGAGGAGGACCGGCGGGTCTAACAACAGCAATTTACACAGCACGGGATGGTATGAAGACGTTGGTCTTGGATCGGGAATCGACCGGGGGCCTTGCAGCGACCACCGAATTGATCGAGAACTACCCCGGATTCCCAGAGGGCATTAACGGTATGGATCTTATGGATCGGTTCCGTAAGCAAGCCGAGAGATTTGGGACAGAGATTATTGAATTCGAGCAGGTCGGCGAAGTCAAACCGATCAAGGATGGCATGATCGAAATCCAAACCGACGATGAAACCGTCTACCAGGGAAAAACTGTTGTCGTCGCAACCGGAAGCGAGCCGAAGAAACTCAATATCCCCGGTGAAAAAGAGTTCTACGGAAAGGGTGTATCCTATTGTGCCACCTGTGACGGCCCTTTTTTCAAAGGAAAAGATGTCGTCATTATTGGTGCCGGAAACTCAGGGCTCCAGGAGGGTCTCCAGGTCTTGGAATATGCCAATGAAGTCGTCTTCCTTGAGTTTCTGCCCTACTCGCGGGCCGAACAGATTCTAAAGGACCGGGTGACGGCTCACGAAAAAAGCACGCTCATCTTCAACCAACAGGTCACAGAAATCCAAGGGGACAAAACCGTCACCGGGGTCGTTGCCGTCGATCGCGAAACCGGAGAGGAAAAAGTCTATCCAACCGACGGCGTCTTCATTTATGTTGGATATTCCCCCCGTAGCGAATTTCTTGCGGATCTGGTCGAACGCAATAAGTGGGGCTATATCATAACCGATGATCATATGGAGACGGGTGTGTCCGGTCTTTATGCGATTGGCGATGTTAGAGCCGATAACCCCGCCCAACTGAGCGTTTCGGTCGGGGATGGGACGAAAGCAGCCCTTGAGATACGGGAGTACATTCAGGATTTATAAACGCAACCGGTACCAACGCCAGTTTTGTAGAAGGGGGCATCGTCAATGGAATTCAAGTCCAATGTAGGGGAGCGGGATCGTCTGTTAAGGACAATCCTGGGTGTTTACGGGATGTTGTTTGGCTTCCTTTTTGTCCAGGGCATCGTGGGCGCTTTTATCGGCGCGCTGGGTGCCATCTCCTTGATCACCGGGTTGACCGGTTGGTGCGGGGTTTACACGCTGCTCAACAAATCGACCATCGCTGAGGATGAGGACGAATAGGCTGGAACCTATTGATTCCCTAACGGTTGAGGGGTAACCTAGCGATTACAAATCGTATCGAATCACTCACAGTACGTCTCACAATGAGGAGAGTCCTTATATGTCAGAAGCACAGGTCACGTGGACAGGACCCGGAATGCGCCTGGTCGGTGAGGCAAACGGAAGTCCAGGAATCGTTATCGACTCAGTGGGCGGAACCTATGGCACGCATACCGGCCCAACGCCAATGGAACTCATTCTTCTGGGCCTTGCCGGATGCACGGGCATGGACGTTATCTCGATAATGGCGAAGATGCGTCAACCGATGACCAATCTACAAGTTCGAATTTCGGCAGAAAGAGCCGACTCTCACCCGAAAGTCTATACAAGTATTCATGTGGAGTACGTAGCCTATGGTGAGGGCATTGAGGAGAGTGCCATCGAACGCGCGATTGAACTCTCTGAAACTCGTTACTGCTCGGCCAGTGCTATGCTGAGGGAATCGGTCGACATCACCAACAGTTTCCGCATTGTCGAAGCGCCTGGTCCCTACGAGCCGGGCACGCTCCCGGAATCAGAAGAAAAGGATTGAGGTTTATGATTTGGGGGCCGACCTATGGATCGGCCCCCAAATTACTCCCCCTCTGAACTATGCAGCGGCTGGGTGCTCACGAGTCCATCGCCGGGGGTTTGGAACTTGCATTCGATCGAGCAGAATCCGTCGGATGCGATACGGTTCAGATTTGGACAAAGAATCCACGACAGTGGAAGGCTTCTCCGCTGGAATCCAAGGCGGTCCAGGCGTTCAAAACCTCTCGGAATGACACACATATTCACCCGGTAGTGGCTCACGCAGCTTATCTCATCAATATCGCCTCGCCGAAACCAGAACTTTATACACAATCGGTCAATGCGTTGATTCAGGAGGCCGAACGATGCGAGCTGCTTGAGATCCCGTATCTTGTCCTCCACCCGGGAGCTCACACAAACTCAGGAATGGGCAAGGGAATTCAGAGAGCAGCGGAGGCTCTTTCCTCGGTCCACCAAGCGCTTCCCGGCTATGAAGTGAAAATCCTTCTCGAGACTACCTCCGGCCAAGGCACCGCTCTGGGCGGTCGTTTCGAGAACCTGCGTCTCCTGCTCGATAACACCAAGGATTCAGATCGCCTTGGGATATGTCTGGACACCTGCCATATCTTCGCAGCGGGCTATCAGCTCCGCACTCGCGGCGGATATGAAGAGACCGTAACCGCTCTGGACGCAGTGATCGGCTTATCAAAACTGCACGTTGTCCACCTGAACGATAGTGAATATCCCTGCGGAAGTCATCGAGACCGTCATGCTCACATTGGTGAAGGGCACATCGGTCTTCAGGGATTCAACCACCTTATGAACGACCCCCGATTTGAAGATCTGCCTGGGATCCTTGAGACCCACAAAAGCAAGGACCTTCACGAGGATCGAGAAAACCTAGCAGCGCTCAGAGCGCTCATGACGGAGCCGGAATCCCCCCCCTTACGATGAATGACCCCCAACGTCAGGAACCGATCAGATAGTGAAATTTATCTGGGATTAGATCCCATCGTTGAACAAGCTCAAGCCCAAATACCGCTGCCGTTCGAAACAGAGAGAAAGATCTCAGGATAAGAAGATCGTTCGACGACGGGTCTGGCACTCCCTAGATTTGAAAGCCGCCCCGGCTCGGCACAATCTTCTCATTATATTCCTGACAGTACTTGAGGAGTTCCTTCTTCAAATCTCGCCACGCGTTGGAATTCAGGAACGATTCCAGAGAATCAAAATCGCTACTGAGAAACCCCATCCGCACTTGCGGCCAATCACCGTAGGCCGTATACCAGGCATCCGTCAGCTCGAACCCGGATTTCTGCATCTCTACCGGAAAGTCTTTGGTGATAAAAGCGAGACACTTCTTCTCTTTCCCATTCACGATGTCCCAGGTCATAAGTAGTTTCACTGAACTATCCACAGTTGACTCCATTGTATAAGGATCTCCCCACTTACAGATCCGGACACAAAACGCTGACCTTTTCCTTGATACCGATGGAAACGCAGAAACGCTTTAGTGATTCATGACCAGATCCATAATACGCTAGGGCGAAATCTGTCTCAGCAT
>CAYMAQ010000194.1:0-7698 GCA_964388385.1 uncultured Anaerolineales bacterium
TTGACAAACACCCCGAAGCGTGATAGTATTACACGTAATTCAATTACACGATGCACAAAGGTACCAAAACCTGGGAGGGATCTATGAATGAGGAAAACGTTGTGAAAATACCGGAAGAGGAGCAGGAAACGGACGTCAGCGAGATCGAAATCCCTGAAGAAGAGACGGAAACTCCAGAGGAAGATTCAAAAGAAGAGCCTGAAGAAGCCAAAAAACGCGCGAGCGCTCATCTCAAAGATGCGATCAAACAGGTCGAATCTTTTGGACAGGCGCTGGGGGAAGCCCTTCAAGGGCGTGCCAATGTCGTGATGGTGCGGGTCAATGATGAATCTCTTGAACACCTTGATATGCTGATTGAGGCCGAAATCACCAGCAGTCGATCCGAAAGCGCAGCCTTCTTGATCAGTGAGGGTATCAAGGCCAATCAGGCCCTGTTCGATAAGATCAGCGCAATCACCGATCAGATCGCAGAGTTGCGGGAGCAGCTCCGCCAGGAGGTCAACTTACAGCAGCCTGGACCTGCAGAAAAAGAGAAAGTCTCTGATGACGCAGGAGATCAATCCTGACGGGTCACCCGCTGACGACGATCGCCCTGATGTCCTCGGATCGGAACGCATAGAAGGATAGCAAGATTGGAGGGAGAATTATGGACAGGACAGAGTGTGCCGAATTAGAACGAAATGATCACCCAAAGATAGAGGAACTAGAGAACGCCTTGCAAGGGGTTGTTAACGAGACAACGCGGTTTTTTGACAGTCTGGGGCGAGCCGTATCCGTGACCGCTCAGGATCTGACCAAGTTGATGATCATCCACGTCGATGACGAAACACGGGAACACTTGGACCTGCTTGTCGATGCTGACATCGCCAAGAATCGGCATGAAGCCGCAGTGGCTATGCTAAAAGAGGGGATCGAGGCTGAGGACCCTCTCTTCAACCGCATCCGGCGGACCAAGTGCCGAATTGCGGAATTGCAGAAGCAGATGCGATCCTTAGTACAGGCCCATTAGTGATAGATCCCAACAGAAATCACGAAGCTTTCCTGTCATATCCAGGGCAACACGAGATCTGTTGGGGTTTTCACGATTAGATCCATAGAGGGTTACAGATCCGGACACGAATCACTAAACTTTCCCGTGATGCCTATGGCAACGTAGAAACGCTTTAGTTATTCATGATCAGATCCATAAACCCGGGAGATGAGAGCGGGCGGACTTGGTCCATTCAGTCCGCCCGGTTCTGTTTCTACCACAAAGCCTGGAGAAGACACTCAAGACGATAATCGTCGATGGAGCACAGAATCCGAGTTATGTTATAATAACTCTAGAGCGAATCTGGGGGGAGAAAAGCGGAGTCTGGGGATGCAGACGCTTACCATCTCACGCGAACTGGGCAGTCTTGGTACCTCAATCGCGCACGCCGTTGCGAAACGCCTGGGATACCGATGGGTATGGCGGGAGGTCATCAATGAGGCCGCCTCTCGCGTCGGTTCACCCGAAATCGCGCTCTCACAAATCGATGACTTGGGACTTTTAGGGCTCCGTCCATCTGAGCGATCTCTCGAAGCATATCACCAGGTGGTAAAATCCATCATCGAGGGTTTGGCCGCTGAGGGCCGGGTCGTGATTGTGGGACGAGCGGGTCAAGTGATCTTACGGGATGATCCTACCGTTTTTCACATCAAAATACTTGCACCACTCGACTTAAGAATCGAACGCATTGCATCAGAAAGGAATATCTCCCGGAAAGCAGCGAAAGCGCAGATCGAGCAGAGTGACCGGACCCGACGCGCCTATTTGAAGCGTCACTATAACGTAGAATGGCGCGATCCCGAACTCTACGACCTCGTCGTCAATACCCTTCGCCTGGATACGAAAGCCGCAACCACCTTGATCGTGGACGCTACGGCGAATTTTCGATTCGAACCACAGTGACTTTTAGCAAAGGAAGACCATCTTGACCGACTCTGAAAAGCCGCAAGTCAACTTCGCTCATCCATCTGAAGAGGAGTTTGCCCGAATTCTGGACTATTACGGCCTCGAATGGGAATATGAACCGCGCACTTTCATTCTGGATAGGGATGAAGATGGAACCATTCTCGAGGCATTCACACCAGATTTCTATCTCCCTCAACAGGATCTCTACGTCGAACTTACAACCTTACGTCCCAAGCTAATTCGGATCAAAAATCATAAGGTTCGCCGTTTGCGCCATCTCTATCCGAATGTCAACATCAAGCTTTTTAAACGTCGGAATATCCGGGATTTGATGATCAAATACGGAATTGATGAGCAGGCGGAAAAGATATTAGACCGAGGTGCACAATGACGAAGAAACCGGTGTGGCATCCGCCGGAAGCTTACGACGAATTGAGTGCTGACGTCAGCCAGATCCTCATCACGGATGCGGAGATCAAAAAACGGGTGATAGAGTTGGGAGAAGCGATCTCAGAGGATTACCAGGGCCGCAATCCCCTCCTGGTGGGTGTGCTCAAGGGAGTTGTGCCCTTTATGGCAGACTTGTTGCGAGCTATTACTATCCCCGTCGAGGTCGACTTCATGGCGATCGCAAGTTATTCAGCAGAGGCAAGAGATCAAGGAATGGTACGGTTGGAGAAAGACCTTGGAATCCCCATCCACGGTCGCCACGTGCTCTTTGTCGAGGATGTTGTGGATACCGGACTCACGCTTAACTACTTACTCCGAAATCTTCGAACGCGGGATCCCGCAAGCCTTGAGGTCTGTGTACTCCTGAATAAGGACTCGCATCGGCTGATCGAGTTGCCCATCACCTACAAAGGTTTTGATCTGCCCGATCGGCTGGTCGTCGGATGTGGATTGGATTTTCGGGAGCGATATCGCAATCTTCCTTTTGTGGGATTGCTGAGGCCGGAAGTCTTTCAAAACGATGTCAAAGATTGAAGTCTGAGGGACCGAAGTGCCAGGGGCTGACGTCGACGACTCAGACGCTCCCTATTCCACGAAGCTAACATCGACCGACAGCATGTCTGCCAGCGTATGAAGTCCGGGATTGAGCGAATCGATAACCCCGATCCCAAAGGAGATATCCGTGTCGAGTTGCAGAATCACGACCCACCCCAGCGATTCGAGCGCGCATATCAACCGACCGAGATTTTCCATCACGACTGGGTGGAACTCCACGGATAGACGCTGTCGCAAAGCGCGATCGATAGGTTCACTGGCGCGCCACACCGAACTCGTGCTCATATCAATCCCGATCGCGCGCAGCATCGTGACCACGGTATGAAGACCCAGTCCCAGCCCCCAGAGAATCGCGGCTGCTTGCCTGATGCGGAGCGAGTGGTCAGCCTGATCAATCCCCGCTGGATAGTGCCGGAACGTTCGATCGCATGCCTCACAGCGATACCGATGCACCATCACACGGTCAAACTGAATGTCCTCAATCAGTTTGTCTTCCCAGCCCCATCCCTGCAATAGTCGACTGCCACAATACGGGCAAGACTCAGGTCGGGAGTGGGTGCGAGATTCGACATCGCTGAGCCCAAAGACCACCGTGCCCATAGCGGCATCCTTAACAGGTAAATTGGCTATACGTCTATTATACACCAATCAATCGGGAAACAGCGATGAACTTATTTTCGGCAGCGTTCAAACGACAACGGACCCGGTACGCGAATAGCTTTGCAGGAAGGATTGGACGAATAGCACCTTACGAACCTCTTCGATAAGCTGACGAATGACTGATAAGCAAAGGCATAGGCCCAAGTGAACAGCGCTCTGCCGTCTTCGCAAGACGCGCACGACCCATCCCGGCTATTATCTCTCGACCGGATACCCCTGCTGTTCCCATGCTGTAATGCCACCGACTAAGTTATGCACGTTGTCAAATCCAGCGTTCTCCAATAGCCGAAGGGCCTGACCGCTTCGGTTGCCACTGCGGCAGAGAAGGATCACGGGCTGATCGGTCGGCACCTCATCCGTCCGCTCGGATAGCTCATCCAATGGAATAAGAATCGAGTCTTCCACATGCACATCCTCATACTCCCAAGCCTGTCTCACATCGACAATGACGACCTCACCCTGACGATAGAGCTCAGCCACCTGTTTCGATGAGACATTGGCTGGCAGCGCCTCGTTTTGAGCGGATACAGCAACATCTGAGACCACCCCGACCGAGGGTGAAAGCCCGCATCCGCCTAACAGCACGATCGCTAACACAAAAGCAACCCGCATCCGGCGTAGTGATTTCATAGGTGTTTGCATCCTTCTCCCTCGACACACAGTTTAGTATATTTACTATCACGTTAATAGCGTTATTATACACCGCATAGGAAAACACTTCAAGATCAACGCCCCCCAACCAAACTGGGGGGCGTGAAAGTCGAAAAGGGCTCTGACGCGACGAGAAATACAGAACTGCGATCTATTGGCCCATTAACTTGGTCAAGCCACGTATAGCAGAACCTTCATCCCGCTGTTGCCCGCCCTGTGATGGGGCAAAACGCAAAATCCGATCGGCCAGGCGCGAGAAAGGCAGCGACTGCAGCCAGACACGCCCGGTTCCTGACATCGTGGCAAGGAAAAGGCCCTCGCCTCCGAACAGCATCGACTTCAGATTGCCAGCTCTCTCAATATTGTAGTCGAGTTGCGTCTCGAAGGCCACAAGACACCCGGTATCCACCCGTAGCTTCTCGTTATCAAGCCTTCGCTCATAGACCGTGCCACCGGCGTGCGCAAAGACGTTCCCATCACCGCGTAAGCGCTGCAGAATAAAACCCTCACCGCCAAAGAGACCCGCCCCCAGGCGCTTGTTAAACACAATACTGATCTCGGTCCCCATAGCGGCACACAAAAACGCATTCTTCTGGCAGATCAGCTCACCGCCGGTATCGTCGAGATCGATAGGCACAATCTTACCTGGATAAGGAGCCGCGAAGGAGACGTGGCGTTTCCCAGCGCCCCCACTATGGGTGAAATGCGTCAGAAACAGCGATTCCCCGGTCAGAACACGTTGACCGATCCCGATCAATTGATCGAACACGCCGGCATTGACTTTGGATCCATCCCCCATCTTGGACTCATAAGCGATCTCCGATTCCATATACATCATTGCGCCAGCTTCCGCGATCACGGTCTCACCGGGATCCAACTCAATCTCAACGAACTGCATATCATCGCCGTAAATCTGGTAATCAACCGCGTGACTGCGCATAGTATCCTCCCTATGTCGTGATTTCCATTTGTGAGTGGGTTCAAGAGTTAAGGGACGCCCGTGTTTACCCCGAAAGACGTCATCCCCTTATACGGAGAACCGAAGCCGATGTTGCAGTTTATCTGCAAGTCACATAATTGTGTCGGCTTCTAAAGATTTCTGATTTCGGCACCCTCAAAGATCCTAAGACCCGCGCGTTATTCAGGCGTCACCGCGACGACACCCAGCAGGCCCTTACCCGTGTGGAGAGAGAGTCCCGGGGTGAAATTAGCCAGAATGATCTCCTCAGGACAGGGCAAAGCCTCTCGCAGCGACGTTTCAAACACACGCGCGTCCTCCTCCGCATCGACATGTAAAACCGCCATCTGCCCTGCGGGTTGCCCCCCTAAGCTCTCTTGGGTCAACTGGATAACGCGGACCAGGGCTTTCTTTCGTGTTCGAACCTTTTCCAACATATCAAGTTTCCCATCAACCATCGTCAGAACTGGCTTGATTCTTAATACGTCAGCCATACCGGCAACCAGATGGCCGACCCGACCGCTCATTGCCAGATATTTCAAAGTGGCAAGTGCCGCATAGAGCGAGGTACGCTCGCGGACGCTCGTGGCGGCAGCGGTAACAGCGTCAACCCCGGCACCAGATCGAGCTATTTTTGCCGCTTCAATCGCCATAAAGCCTAATCCCATAGAGATATTGCGTGAATCTATGACCGTAATCGATTGATCGGGCAGCAGGGTACGCGCTTGAAGTGCTGAGTTATACGTGGCACTCACCTCACTGCTCACACAGATACAGACAACCTCATCCGCCCCTCCCGTAAAGGCACGCTCATACGCATCTGCGAACTGTCCGGGCGTGGGCGCTGAAGTTGTGGGTAATACTCCATCCTCATCGATGCGGCGGAATAAGCCAGCGTCATCAATGTCGATGTCCGTCCGCAGTGTCTCCTCCCCAATGTGAATATTGATGGGAACAACCTGTATCCCGTACTGCTCGGCCAGCGCTGGCGGTAAACTGGCATCGGAATCCGTAACGACCGCGATAATAGACATAAATCCCTCCTCAATCATACATAGAGTCGCATAAAGACAGGATAATAACCGGAACGAAATCTCACAGATATGAGAGCACAAACGTGACTGCGTAGACATGACCATGAAGACATCATATCAGTGACGTATTGCAAATACCATAACGTCATCAGAGCACAAAGTCAAACGCCTCGGAGCATCAAAACACTCCGAGGCATTGCATCAGACCTGAACATCGACGGGTTAGGCGTCGATCGTTACCCTTTCTCCCGATTCTGCGCTTTCGACGGCACCGAAAACCATCGCGAGGCTTCTAATATTATCAGATCCAAAAGTCTCCGGCGTACAACCGCTGCGTACACAGTCCACAAATTCTCGGATGACGCCAGCGTGTCCTCCGATACGATCCTCATCGGACAGAGGTGGCATTGTCACATCTTCGAGTTCGGAGAAAAACTCACCGGTCTCTTTCACAATCTGAATCTCGAATCCATCGTATCCATCCCAAAGCACGGACCCCTGAGTACCCACGATCCGCCAGGAGCTCTCCCAGGAAGTGTTACACCCCTCAGAACACCAGCTCCCTCGATAAGAGTAGACAATATCATCGGTCATCTCAAAGATGGCTGTGGCGGATGCATCGTAATCGTACCACGAACCCTCGGGATTCCATTCGTGGCAATAGACGGAAGCCCCATCCGCACCCGAGATGTATCGAGCGGCATCGAAGGTATGAATAGCCATATCGACCAGTAACACATGGTTCATATGATCCCGGAACCCACCGAAATGCGCACCGATGTAAAAATCACTATCGACCGTGGTAATATGACCGATGCGTCCAGAAGCCAGAAACCGCCGCAGGCGTCGTATCGCCGGTTGATAGCGCCGATTCTGAATGACCGCGAAAATTCGATCCGCTTCATCTGCCGCCTCGATCATCTCACGCGCCTCTTCCACCGAGTTCGCCAGTGGCTTTTCTCCCAGGACGTGGGCTCCTGAGCGAAGTGCGGTCAGAGTGACTTCGTGATGTGCGCCCGGAACTGTACAATTAAAGACGATGTCAGGATCAATATCCTCAAGGACCAGAGGTAGATCGTGATCAATAACGACCTGCGTGAGTTCGTATTGCTCAGCGCGTTGTCTTGCCGCGTCCTCGTTAAGATCCACCAACCCGACCAGCTCGACATCGGGCATTTCCCTCAGCGCATCCAGCCAGGCGCCACTGATACCACCGCAACCGACCATCACCGCTCGCAGTTTCTTATCTCCCATATTCTCCTCCCGATCTTGAATCGGTGCATTCCCTTCGAGAACGTCCTGAATTTGACCAACTTGAAAACCTACACCACCGCAGACACAGATCCGGACACGAATCCCTAAACTTTTACGTGATGCCTATGGCAACACAGAAGTGTTTTAGTTATTCATGATCAGATCCATAATCGGGACCTACTGTATCACGTCCACAGTCA
>CAYMAQ010000195.1:0-7609 GCA_964388385.1 uncultured Anaerolineales bacterium
CCGGTAGTCGCGACAGTCCCCGGCACCCCGCGCACTTCGCGGGGTGCCGGGGACTGTCGCTCGTTGGGTTAGAAAGGGGTGAGGGCGCCGTCGTCGTCGAAGACCGGGGTGGGGCCCTGAAGTCGGGTGACGTCGTCGCGATCCGCCAGGTCCGCAAGGATGGCGTCGGAGACGTAGACCTCGCTCAACTCCAAGGTGTTTGTGACGCGCACCGTGCGGAAGTCCTCGTCGGGGATCACGCCGCAGCTCCGCCGCGCCCAGACGTAGGCCTCCGCCGCCGTTGAGGCAGTGACAGGGATCTTGCCCCGCTCCAAGAAAGTGCTCGTCACGGTGTTCTCGTAGGTGGCAGCAAGGTCGATCTTGTCAAAGAGCTGTTTCGTGATGACGTCGGCCAGACCCAGCCCTACGGCGTTGCCGTGCGAGGCCGGGGTCAGATCGGTCACCACGATTGCCTTGATGCGCGGTCGCTCGGGCTCCGGTTCCCCTCGGATCATATTGCGTCCGATGATATTCGGATCGATGCCGGCACCGCTGATGTCCTTCCCCATCTCATCGATGATGAGGAGATCGATGTCGTCAACCGGCAGGGAGGGCATATTCGCCCTCGATACCTCGAGGAGTGCGGGCTCCTTCTCCATAATCTCGTCCGCTTCCAGTGCCTCGATCCTCATCGTCTCGTCGTAGGCGTTCTCAACCAGAGCCAGTCCAAAGAGAACCTTGCCCGAGTTAAGGATGCGCTTCGACGTCGGCGGGATCAGGTGGCGAAGCCCGTAGACGCCGTGGCTGTGGATCTCCAGGGCCTGGCGGTGCTTGCCCAGGCCGATCACGGAGAGCTTGACGAGACCGCTCTCGTGCGGCCCGTGGAAGTCGGTGTGGAGCTTCACGCGGTTGATGAGGATGACGCCGTCGGATTCATGCGCGAAGCGGTCCATAAAGACCCGTGCGGGGCTGTCGGGGCCGGTCAGCTCCACGGTCTCCATGGAGCTGCGCACCGGGCAGCCCATCGCCTCCGGCGTGACACCGTAGCTGGCAAGGACCTCGGCCTGACCGACGGCGGTGCCCCCACCGTGGCTGCCCATAGCGGGAATGATGAACGGGTCACCGCCCTGGCCCTTCACAAACTCGACGGTCGTGCGGACGATGGTTGACAGATTGGCGATACCTCGGCTGCCTACCGCGATGGCGATGCTATTACCGGATTGAACGTAGGATGCCATACCGTCCAGCGCCTCCATCACGGCTGCCGGAATGTCCGGCAGGCGAGGGCGCTCGAATCGCTGGCGTATCTTGGTGAGGGTTAAAGTGGACATTGTGCCTCCTTGTGCTTGGCCGCTCTCTATAGGGATAAAAGCTCCGAGGTGTCCGTCTCGGGACATCTCGGAGCCTATTCCGATCATTCGGTTTGCTAACGCTCAGGTTTTGAAACCAGGGCAACAAGAGTGAAGCGGTTGCGGGGCTACTTGAACTCCGGCAGCCACCGGGCCTCAGCCTCCAGCATCTCGTCGACCATGGTGTGGATCTCATCCAGAGTGAGCATCGCGCTGGTGTACTTGTCCAGCGCGACGGCGGTGTGGACCAGGTCCTTGTCGAGGGTCTGCGCGGCCTGAACGGCGCAGTCCTGAACCGCGACGCTGCCCGCGTTGATTCCGGCGCACCCGGCGGGGAGGTCCCCGACGTACGTGGGCTGGATGCCCTGGGCGTCGACCAGGCACGGAATCTCGACCGAGCTTCCCGGCATCAGGTTGGTGATGTGGCCCTCGTTTGGAACGCTGCCGTAAATCACCCTCGGCGTGTCGCTGACCATCGACTCGATGATGTAAGCGCCGTACTCGTGGCTGGGCTCAAGGGGCTCTTCGGCCAGATTGGCCGCGCGTTCGGCCAAGGCGTCCAGGTCGTGGTTCTTGCAGATCTGGTAGTAGTCCCAGCGCTCGGGCAGCCAGCGCGCCACCTGCTCCGGCGATTGACGGAAGTAGGGCAGGTACTCGGACGCGTGGTGGCTGGACTCGGTCTGGAAGTAGCCGGTCAGGTTCATAATGGCCGTACGAACCTGTTCACCGCCGCCGCCGTAGAGCTCATCACTGGCGTTCTCGCCGGCTTCCCGAGCTTCCGCGGCAAACCTGTTCATCGTCTCGCGCAGCAGAGGTATGACGTCCTCCCCCTGGTGCTTGAACTCGATAAACCACGCCTGATGGTTGATCCCGGCACATTTGAAGCTCCACGTGCCGTCCTCGAACCCCATGCGTCGAGCCAGCATCCTGGACGTTCCCTGGACCGAGTGGCACAGGCCCACGGTGTTAATGCCTGCGTCCGACGTATACCAGCAGTTGATGCTCATCGGGTTGGCATAGTTGATAATCAGCGCATCGGGGGAGACTTCGTGCATCATCTCAATCACCGGATCGGCGGCCTTGGCCGTGCGCAGTCCGCGGAAGATGCCGCCGGGCCCCAACGTATCGCCCACGGGCTGATCGAGCCCATACTTGCGCGGAATCTCCACATCGTAGCGATAGGCCTCGATACCGCCCACCTGCCAGGTGATGACGACAAAGTCCGTGCCATCGAGGGACTCTCGCAGATCGGTCGTCGCCATAACTTTGGCCGGAAGATCGTGCCCATCGACCAGGTTCTGAGCGTGCTGGTACGTCCGGTCCAGATTGTCAGCATTGATATCCATCAACCTGATCTCTGAATCCTGCAGGGATGGGAAGGAGAGCACGTCACGGATTACCGTGAGAGGAAAGACGTACCCGCCCGCTCCAATAATCGTAATCTTTGGCATTGTTCGTAGCTCCTTACGTAAACTGAATCGTGCACAGTATGAATCGACTGCCTTAGAGGAACGGGATAAGCAAGACGGGCCTCTGCCGGCAGCCGGATAATCCCCGGTCTCCTACGGCCTGATCCAGATCCAGGCGACGGCTGCAGCCGCCAGGGCGCCGCCGACCGAGCTGATGAAGTTGACCCAATCGTTGTTCAGCCAACGCCATCCACGTACCAGTGTATGCGGGGTTCCGTCGGGGTCAAATGGCCGCTCCGTCTCCTTTAGGCGATCCCCAGTGATATAGATCGCCTGGACAGTCGCGCCGAGATAACTGTCAACAAGGGATCCGACGACGCCGCCCAGCAGCCCGGCGGCGACGAGCGCTGAACCCGTGCTGCCTGCCAGCCCCCGGGCGTCGAACCCATTGCCCAGCGCGGCCAGCAGCCCGATCACCAACCCGCCGACCGAGGTCGCGACCGTGCCCACCGCCGAGATCCCGCCGGACGTCCCGGGCTCGACCCTCTCGCCGGTCGTGATGAGGCGGGGCGGCTTCCGATTGAGCACACCCAACTCGGTGGCCCAGGTATCGGCGTTGACCGTGGCCATCGCGCCGGTGAAGGCAAAGAGCAGGAGCGGGTGGTCGAAGGCGGCGTAGGCGATCGCCAAGAGCGCGCCGAGCCCGCCGTTGGCGAGCACCTGTCCCAGGTCGCGCCGGGAGCCCTTAGCGAACTTCTCCGACAGCCCCTCTTTGATTTTCCGCTTGTATGAGGAGAGAAGGCTGGAGAGGACGAAGAAGGCGATCAGCAGCATGCCCCAGGGCCAGCCACCGAACCCGAAGATGGTGGTGCCGACGAGCACGGCGCCCACGGCCCCGCTGGATGAGAGCGTCCCGCGGCGGTAGGCGGCGACGGCGATGCCGATGCTGAAGACAATCCCCAGACCCAGCTGCGCCAGCGTGAGGGTGCCGGTGCCTCGGGTCCAGCGGGTCAAGAGCGCGAGCACGAGCCCACTGAGCAGCGGCACCGAGAGGTTGTCGGTGCCGGCGGGGGAGAGGCTCTCTGCTGCCGTTGCCACGATGGTTCCGGCGATGGCGAGCGTGACAGCCATCGCCGGCGGGATGGGGATGCTGTGCGGGCTCAGTCCGGACCCGGGCAGCACCAGGAGGGTGACGAACATCGACAGGAAGGAGAATGCGATCATAGCCATCGTGCCCTCCCAACTGCGTGGATGACCGAAGGTCACATAGATGTTCCTGCCCCGGCTCTTCCCGATCAGGCTGGCGACGCCATCGCCCCAGGTCATCGCCATCACGGCGGCTGCCGCAATCGCGACGCGATCCTGCGGGCCGTTTGGATGCCAGAGAAGCCCGAAGAGGAGGGTGATCGAGATCGCGAAGTAGACGGTGCCCGGCGAGGAGTCGGTGGCGTCCATCGCCTTGAAGAGTTGGTAGCGGTAGAAGACGTAATTGAGCACGATGAAGGTGGCGAAGGGGATCAGCCCGTAGAGACGGGTGTCGAAGAGGGCCAGGATGCCCCAGATCCACATTCCGGCGCCGATGTGCACGAGCTTGCGGGTGACGAATTGGGGCCATTTGAGCCGCTTGCCGATCGCTTCGACGCCGAAGAGCAGACCAAAGGCGTAGGCGTATGAGAGCGTAAGGCCTAAGAGATCCTGCTGGGTCAACGTTCCATCCTTCCGTCCATGTGGGGTTATTGTACCATGAGGTGGGGAGGGGGCATAATCGAGGATTGAGTACTGAGCATTGAGATTGGGGCGTAGGTCACCGCTGTGGCTCACGGAGGAACACGGATGGGCACGGATTTTATCGTGCCGGGGGAGCGCTGTCCGAGAGTGTCGACCTAACTCTCTGAGGAGTCTTCGGGCTCGATGAGGAGAATCTCACCCAATCCGCTGGAGATGTTCACGGTGCGCTCTGAACCGGCAGTGACGGTGAGCATTCCGCAGCCCCGGATGAGCAGAGGAGGAGCGGACCCAGAGGTATCTTCCGGATAGGCAAGGCAGAGTGCGAATTCGCCGGGCGGCAGGGAGAGGCGATAGCGTCCCTGTGCGTCTGTACGTGTGGTGACCATACCCTCGGGACGGGTTTCCAGACGGACACTCAGGAAGCGGGGTGGCGTGTCGTCGTCGGTTATCGTTTGAAACCCCGTGTGCGGAATTGCAAGGATCAACTGATTACTGAGCGGTTCGTCGGGCTGCCCCCTCACGTCGCTCTCGGCGATGACCACGCCTTTCACCCGGGCCGACCCGACACTGTCGGGGGGCGGCGTGGTCGAGGGGGTCGGAGGGTGTTCGGAGGTCGGACGTTGACATGCCACGAGCAGGAGAGACAGACAGCCGAGGATCAGCCAGCCCTGTGGTACGCGGGTGAGTCTCTGCATCGCGTTCTCCTTTCTTGAAGTCCTGTGGTCATATTTTACCTCATACGGCGATCGTGGGCGGCTCGAGCCCTCCCACGATCGCGAAATTGGTCCCATGTACGCACTTTACCTTATGACCAGCGGCAGATAGATCTCCCAGGAGGGTGTCTCCGGAACCACCAGGGTGACGGGGAGGGTGACCGGGCTGTTAGCGGCAACACCGGAGGTGAAGGTCACGTAGCTCTCGTGGGTCCCAGATGTCAGGCCTTTAGGATCGAGGATCAAGGTGAGATCCGAAGGGCTCGTCCCGGTCGTGCTGCTTACCTGCAGCCAGTCGGCGTCCGTGCCCTTGGCTGCGACCCAATCCAACGTTCCGTCGCCGCCATTGCGAATTGTGACCGTGCGGTTAGCAGGATCGTCGCTGGGCTGCAGGACGGCACCGACTGAGGTCGGTGCGACATCCAGCAGATCGGGTTCCGCCGCTGGGCCGGAGAGGACGGTTATGGAACGCTGGACCTCCCCCCACTTACCGGAACTGTCGGTGGCTCGCATTGTGATCGTATGCTCGCCGGTGGAAAGGTTGATGGTGCTGGTCATCGCACCCGTCCCCAGATCGCCGTCAACGTCGGAGGACCACCTGAGCGCCTTGCCGCTGAGTTGGCCGTCCTCGAGATCGTAGGCGCTGCCCGCGAACATCACGAGCTGCGCCGGGTAGAACATCGCGCCTTCTTCCGGTGAGGTGACGTCGGCCAAGGGCCCTTTGTTCTCGACAAAGAAGGCGGGGGAGGTGTCCATGCTGCTCAGGAGGCCGTCCGAAGCGATGACGCGCAGCTCGACATCGCCACCCGGTAGATTGTCGGCGTCGATCTCCAAGCTTGTATCCTTCAGGCCGGTCGCCAGGGTCTCCCAGCGCTCACCGCCCGTGTTGGTGAAGAGCACGCTGAAGTTGAGGTCGTCGCCATCCGCGTCTTCAGCCGTCCATTTGAGAGGGATCGGCCCGGTGGAGAACTGGTCGTCGCTCTGGGGTTCGGTGATGGAGACAGTGGGCGCGTTCGCGCTGACCTCTCGGGCGTCGATCATCTGGCCCTGATGTCGTATCTCCACCCGCGAGGTGCTCTGCGCCCAGGGCACGATCTCGGAGATGACAGCGGGCCGTTCTGGCGATTCCTCCGCGTCGGTGAGTTCGTTCGGGGCGAAGGCGTAGGAGGCCAACTCGGCATCACTGGCGTCCAGGAGGACAATCTCCCAATCGCCGGTTTCCGGCACGGGGAGCGTGTTCGCCCGCTGGATCAGATAGAGATCCTGCAAGTGACCGGTCGAGTCACGCAGGGAGACAGTGCCCATAACAGCCAGGAATGCATCCGATGTTGCTGATGGGGCGGCTGCCAGGCTTGCGGACCCGATGGAGACGAGATGGTCGCGGATACCTTCGTAGGTGAAGTCGGAGATCCACTGGTTGGTGCAGTAGGTCATCACGTCCTTCCAGTTGGGATCGTAGATCGTCCGGTCGGCGACGTCAAAGCCGTAGATAGCGGTGTCGCCGGTGAGGTCCGGACTGATACGACCGTTGGTATAGGGATACGTGGTTCCGCCGCCCGCACCACAGAACTCGGCGTGATAACGACCCTGCGTGTGACCGATCTCATGCCCCCCGTACCAATCCCCGTAAGATCCATCGGTGTCCCATCCCCAGGTCCGGGAGCCTGTGGGTCCGGCGGCGATCGTGCTGGGAATACCGTTGGCTTTGCCTCGCATGAAGCCGCCGCCGTCGTCGACGATGCCGTAGTAGACGGTGCGGGAGTCCTCGCTGGATAAGAGGATGCGCAGCAGCTTGCCGAGGGCCAGGTACCCGTGAAGTGTGTCCACATTCGGCACACCGGGATCGGGATAGGTGAAGGTCTGACGGGCGACCTGGAGATCATCGATAGGGTAGGCCCGTTCCAGCCAAGACTCGAGGGCCGTCAGGTGGCTCGTATTGGCGAGATAGGTCGTGCCACCCTGCTCGTATTCGACGTTGAAGAGGCGCAGAAGGAGGGGAGGTGTGTTCAGGAGGGAGATAGTGACGTTTTGGGTGTTATTGCCGGGATTGGGATCGCCCGTGGCGTTCGCCGGATCGAGGGTGGCGGTCAGGGTGAGGTTCCCAGGGCTCAGCCAGGAAGCCGGCAGCTCGAACCAGAAGCTATCGTTCAGTTGGCCTCGGTCGGGTGCGGTGCGTACGGTGATATCGGCACCGGGATTGCCCGGAATCAGCGTGGGGTAGAGCGTGACGCCATCCCGCGCTCCCGAGAGGCTGGCAAAGACGTTCGATGCCGACGACGGCGAGCTGACGTGCACGCGCACGTAGGTCCGTTTGTTTGCCACCAGATCGACGCTGTTGTTCAGATCCTGGATCGCCTGCGTGACCTCGATGGCGTCGATTTGCATATCGGGGCCGTTGGCGACTGTGCCGGCTCCCGCCCACTCAATAAGC
>CAYMAQ010000196.1:0-7599 GCA_964388385.1 uncultured Anaerolineales bacterium
ACAACTATGACAATCCGTATATTGAAAAACGCAAAAATCTACACCGGTCACCCGGCAGCGCCCTGGGCTGAAAATATCGCCCTCGTCGATGGACGTGTGAAAGCGCTCGACGCGGACGCGCTTGCGTGGTGCGAGACACCGGGGGCAGAGGTTGAAGATATGAACCAGGCCCTCATTCTGCCCGGCCTGACCGATGCGCACATTCATATGATGTGGTACGCCCATAGCTTGCGGGCGCTCAATCTGCGTGATTGCACACGCCAGGGGATGATGGATCGCGTCGCGGAGCGAGCGGCGGAGCTCCCGACCGGACAGTGGATCACCGGTCGAGGTTGGGATCAGAATATCTGGGAGGACACGACCTTCCCGTCAGCGGGGGAACTCGACCGGGTCGCGCCCCACCACCCTGTCGCGCTGATCGCCAAAAGCGGACACGCAATGGTCGTCAACTCGGCGGCGCTGAAAGCAGCAGACATCACGTCAGAGACCCCGGATCCCGTACATGGTAAATTTGCACGTGATGACCAGGGGAAACCGACCGGTGTGGCCTTCGAGCACGCGATGAACCTCATCAAGAGCAGGATACCCCCCATGCCGCTGGATGCGACAGTCGATCTCCTGGACGAGGCCCAGGATCATCTGCTACGTCTGGGCATCACCGGCGTCCACGACGTCGACGGCGAACCGGCGTTCGCGGCCTTCCAGACGCTCAAGGAACAGCGTCGGCTCCGCATACGTGTGGTCAAATACGTGCGACGTGACGTGCTGGACGAGGCCCTGGCACTCGGTATACGGAGTGGATTCGGGGATGATCAACTCCGATTCGGCGGGCTCAAACTCTTTGCCGACGGTGCGCTGGGCGCTCGAACCGCAGCGATGTTCGAACCGTATGAGGGCGAGCCGAGAAATCAGGGGTTCCTGACCCTGGAACCGGCGCAGCTCCGGGAGATCGCCCAACGCGCAGCCCGGGGAGGGGTGGCCCTGGCTGTCCACGCCATCGGCGACCGGACCAATCGTCTCGTGCTGGATATCCTGGAGGACGTGCAGGCGCTGGCACCCCATCTCCGACACCGGA
Organism: uncultured Anaerolineales bacterium; assembly: GCA_964388385.1. Lineage (GTDB taxonomy): Bacteria > Chloroflexota > Anaerolineae > B4-G1 > SLSP01 > PWVB01. Next base: position 1,076 of record CAYMAQ010000196.1, read on the forward strand.
TCGAACACGTCCAACTCATCGAGACCGAGGACCAGCAACGACTGGCAGACGCGGGGATCATCGCCTCCATGCAGCCGATTCACGCGGTTCACGACATCGGAATGGCAGAGCGCTATTGGGGAACCCGCAGTCGCAACGCGTACGCGTGGCGGTCTCTCAAAGAGGCCGGTGCCGTCCTGGCCTTTGGATCCGACGCGCCCATCGAGATCTTCGATCCCTTTGCCGGACTTTATGCAGCCGTCACCCGTCGTTCGGAGATGAATGGGGAGCCCGGTCCCCAGGGATGGTATCCTGAGCAACGTCTGAATCTTGCCGAGGCCATCGGCGCATATACGTGGGGCGCCGCGTATGCAGTCGGCATAGAGGATCGATTGGGCCGCCTGGCACCGGGATACTATGCGGATCTTATCGTGTTGGATCGCGACATCTTTTCCCTACCGCCGGAGGCCCTCCTCGAAACCCACGTGCAGCAGGTGATGATCGAGGGTACGTGGCAGGATCTTTAACGGTCGAGCGTCAGCACCCTCTTACAACCATCCAGTACGCTTTCAACCCGTGAACCATTGTTAAAACAACTTTAGAGGAGATCACGGTGCTTGGTCTCAGCGACGCGCCGCAGCTCCTTCAAATGGTTCGAGGGCTGCTCCTGATTGGAGCGGGTCGCGTCCTGAATCGCGTCCCTCCAGCGCCCCGCCATGGAAAGCACAGCCTCCCACAAGGACATAATCTCCGCGAAGTAAAGATCGATATGTTCATCGACCTCGCCCAGGTGTTCCTGGAACTGTTGGTTACTGAGTTCCTGACGCCGCCAGTGATCCTCCCGAGACACCTCCCGTTTCTGCCAGTCACGGGCGAAGTTTGCCTGCCACTCCTCCCACTGCCGGCGAAGCCGTTCCTCGGTCAGACGCTGCATCTCCGAAACCTCATTTTGACGCTTCTCGATCCGAGATTGAAAAGTCTCCAACGCATCGAGGGCCTGCTGGTTCTGGTTGTAGAGAAGCGTGTACCGCTGGGTCTCGGCGACCAGGTTCTGAACCTCTTCTTCAACCCGCGCGGCCTGCTCAAGATATCGTTTGACCTTCTGCTCCCGCTGGAAATCCGCAACGCGTAAAGCCTCAATAGGTTCATTATAGGATTTGGCAATTTCAATCGCCTCATCCACCCGACTGGGAATTTTCCGGATGCTGTCCTCGAGTCGAACCTGCCGCATGGCCAATTCATCCAATTGTTTGCGGTAGGGGGGTAACTCGCCTTCGAGCTCTGTGATGCGCCGAGCATCCGATCGGCGCTGCTCCTCCAGGTAGACAATCGACTGCAATCGGTCCTCCGTGCGTTTCGAGAAATCGGCCAGATCGTTCCGCACCGTCTGAATCTGGCTCTGGAGTCGCTGCTCACCGGCGGCCCGGGCATCCAGCTGTTCCTCATAACGCATAAACGGGCGGATGCGGTTCTCTAATTCGGCGATCGATTCGTTGAGTATCTCGATTTCCTCCTGCCGGGTGTGCTGCGACTCCAACCGGTCCCGGCGCACCTGGACGCGCAATTCCTCGATTGCGCTGCTCAACTCGCGGCTGGTGCGTTCGATCATCTCGGGGTAGTCTTCGGTGCGCCGAATATCCGAACGCAGCGTGCTCAACGCTTTCTCCAGGGACTCAATCTCCTGCGACTGCGAGACCATCGCCTGTTGTTGCTGCTCGAGGCGCTCCTGGAGCGCCGCGATCTGAGCTTTGTCGCGCTTGCGCTCCTCATCCAGCCACCGAACCATCTGTTCTATCTGTGAAATCTCCATCAGAGTTTCACCTCCAAAATGTTGACGATCCGAACCCCATTGTCGACAGATCCGGACATCAATCACTAGATTTTTTCGTAATACCTACGCACAAAAACACACAACCTGTTTAGCTGTTCACAGTCAGATCCATCAACGCTCAATCACTATCCGGGATCTCACACCCTCCGTAACGGCTTACGACCGGATCTATGAGAAAGAGCTCCAGATTGGAGCGCTTTGCATTATACCGCTCCGTGTCATCTCAACAAAGCTATGAGCGCTTGAACAAGGGCGCAAGAGTCGCTTGTTCCTCGGGCGTAAGCAGGCGCAGCCGCCATATCAACAGAGGATAGATGACCAGGGCCCCCACAGCCGCCGCAGACCGCCCGACAAAAGCATAGAGAACACCGGCGACCGCGCCTGTAACCGCCGCAGCCAACGCGGGTTTGCCCAGGAACGACCACCCATCGATCTTTCCCAATTCCCGAAGGACGCCGAGGATAAAGGGCACAAAGAGTACCAACTCGGCCCCGATATGCAGCAGCGCCGACGCACGATACCCGAAACGGGGCATCAGGAGCAGATTAGCCACGAATGAAAACCCGAATCCCACCAGATACGCCCGGGTCAGGTAGCGCTGGCGGTCAAGGGCAATCAGGACATACTGCGTCAAACTGTTGATCCACCCAATAGGCATCGACCAAACGATCAAACGCAGCGCGTCAGCCGCCCCCGGCAGATAGTCCGCGCCGCCCAACACCAGGACCATCTCCCGGGCAACGATCGTCGTCAGAATTGCCGCGGGAAGCGCCAGCGTCACGAGAATCTTGGCCCCGAGATGATAGAACCGGGTGAAAGCCTGCCGATCCTCCCGGGCCTGGCGGGAGATGACCGGAAAAAGCGCCATGGTGAACATAGAGGGGACAACGTTCAGCGCGTCCAGGAACTTATATCCGATACTATAAAGACCCAGCGGTTCGCTGCCCAGAATCGACTCCATCAAGAAAACATCCACCTTGAAAAACAGGGTGGCGAACAGGTGATTGACCATCAGGGGCCAGGACGCGCGGATCATCTCACGACGCAGAGACCGGGTGCGCTCGCGCCACCGATCCAGGCGCTTCTCCCAGGGGCCTCGCAGCACAGGAAAAAGCCGCCACGCGGCTGCGGCGAGAACCGTGAGCGTCACGAGATTGACGACGATCGACATTCCCGCCAACCCGATGATGCCGTGGCCTAAAAGCAGGACTCCCGTCCCCAACGCCACCTTGAGCAGGGTGGATAGGCTGGTGATCACAGCGGGATATTCCGCCTTTTCGTACGCGTAGAAGAGCGCGGTCAAGCCCGTCGAAATTGAATTGGGGATAAGACCCACATAGAGAAGCAGAATCGACAGAATCGCCTGGCGAGACGCCGGCGACGTCAGATTGGCAATCGCGGTCTGGCGGATGCCGATGAAGGAAAGCAGCAGCGGTACCGCCAACAGACTCAACGCCATGCGGATCAACGTCGTATTGACCAGATAGCGCCGCGCCTGCCCCCGATGCCGCGAGACCTCTCGGGTCAGATAGGTATTGAGGCCAAAATTGGTGATGATGTCAAACCAAACAAACGTATTGATCGCAAAGTAATAATCTCCTGCGTTGGTCGGCCCCAGCACTCGCAACATCAGCGCTGCAAAGGCAAAATCAACAGCCCGATTGAAGAGTGTCAGGAGAATCGGAGCGATGCTGTTCTTCGCGACCCGCTGGACGGTACTCTGCGCTCCCGAATCTCGATAGATCAACCGCCACACCCAGACAACCGTCAGAAGCAACCCTGACATCACCCCCAGGAAGGAGAGAAAGACACCGATCTTGACGCTGTTCGGCGAATACTTGAACCGCACCGTGACGTCTCCGTCAATCCGCACCCCTCTGAAGTTCCCAGCCACCCGCGCAATTGCGACCTCCTGCTCATCCTCCTGCCCGGTTCCGAGCGGTCGGACAAAGGCCTTCCATCCCTGCGCATAGGTGTCGGTGAGGACGAGCCATGAGGGCTCCGCAGTCCTCACGTCGACCATCACCTCGTTGGCAGAGTAACGTGAGATCACCTGCCCGACCGGTTCCCCGGCGGAGGATGTCGCAACCTCAGGCAGCGAGGGGGGTGCCGGACCAAGCCACCCCTCGGCGCCCTCTTCAACGATGATGCGGTAACGCGGGTCGTGTTCGAGGATGGTCTGGGCCACCGATGCGCGGTCGGAAACCTCTAAGGTCGCCGTCTCCGGCAGCGTGAATGCCCGGGGCATAACGCCCAGGTTTTCATAGACGCGCACCGAGGCGTCTTCGTAGATCTGGCGGTACTTCGGAAGGGGGAGCTCCTCCTCCGTCACGACGTATTTCACGTTAAGGAGATCCGTAAGCGGGCTGTCCAGGCTTGAAAACTGGGTAAACGGCGAAATTCGGTTATAGAGCAGTCCGTGCTGGGGCTCGATCCAGGTCATATAATCGACGAACTGGCCCGAGAAGACGCTGTCATAGCCGCGTACGTCCTGAAACCCGTGCATCATGCTCAGGTTGGCGTGCAGCGTATTCCGACCGTGGGGATCGAACGTGGTCAACCGCCAAGGGCTCGTGTCCTGTTGGAGAAATGCCACCACCGGAGGGCGTACGCGAAGCAGCGATGGATCGACAGCCGGATGAAAACCCCACCCGAAGATCACCAGATCCGCCAGAACGATTCCCGGCGCCAGGACTTCCCAGAGAGGCAACCGCCATGGGCCCAGCTTGAATGCGAAGGGACACCGTGACACCCGCAGCACAATACCGCCGGTCAACAGGAAACCGGCAGCCGTCAGCAGCCAGGGATAGAGATACGCATAAAAGACCCGGTGATCCGGGAAGGACCGGGAGGCATTCGCCAGCGACCTGAAAGCCCTCTCGACCCAGGGTTCGATCGCCGTAAACCCCCACCGGCTCCCCAGAACCGTAACTCCCATCAGCAATCCCCCCCAGATGGCGGCAGCCGCCACGACCGTGACCGCATTTGAATCCGCGCCCCAGAGGAGCGCCCGCGCCCACCCCGAAGCGGACCGTTCCCGGGAACCGGTCCGGCGCCCCGGCGGATGGTTGCGGCGGAGGTTCATCACCGACCGGACGCCCAGCCCGCTCAGGATCGAGACCGCGACCGTGAGCGGAAAGACCCAACGGAAGGGAGAGTGAGATTGGTCGAGGAACGGCAGCGCATAGACGAGGGCATAGAGAGGCGTACCGAAAATACTGCCCAGAGAAAAGAGAGCCAAGCCGGTGAAAAACGGCACGTGAGGACGCCGGAGCCACCGCCAGAGGCGCCCGAGCACCGTTCTCGCATCTCCGAGGGCCCGATCGCGCCAGGGCGGCTCGATCACAGCGACGACCGCAAGCAACAGGGGAAGGATCCCCAGATAGGCGGCGCCCTCCACGTAGTTTTTGAGCCCCCAATCGAACGCGGCAATGGGCTCACCGTGCGCATTGACGGTCGCCTGGACCATCTTCCCGGTGAAGACGTCGCGAACCGCACGATGGGTGGGATTGCCGAAGAAATTCGGGACCAGGAAGGTGATCAATCGGCGCTTGGGATAGGCCCAGCCCAGGACCTCAGAGAGAGAAGCGCCGCCCTGGCGAAAGCTGGTACGCGCGACCTCATAGAAGGGGATCCATTGGGCCGCGCCAAGCATTAAACCCAGTCCGACCATAAGCACCAGTCCCAATGCCGGGCTTAGAAGCTCGGATCGCCACCGACGCCTTGGCTGGAGGAGCGCGCGGATGAGTAAGCGCCAGCCCGCATAGGCTGCCATCACCAACAGCACAAAGTACGTCGTCTCGGCGTGGCCCGCGAGGATCTGGAGCCCCAACGCGACCGCACCGGCGAGTGCCCAGGGCAACGTGGCCCGCGACCGCCAGGGCAGACCAGCGCGCACGACGGTGCACTCGATGAAGGCCAGAAGGAGCGGCAGCCACGAGGCCCCCGCGACAATCATCGGATGGACCGCGGAGATCACCATAAATCCGCTGAGTTGGAAGACGACCCCGGCGGTCAACGAGCCCACGCGCCCGGCCCTCAATACGCGCCCGAGGACATACATCCACAGCCCGGCAAGTCCAAGCTGAAGCACGATGAAAGCCCCAAATGCCTGATGCACGGGCATCAGAAAGAAGATCCACGTCAACGGGTAGAGTGCCGAGTGCTGACCATTCGCCAAAAAGGGATGTCCGGCAAAGAGATGCGGGTCCCACAGGGGTAGGCTGCCGGAGCGAAGCGTATCGACGACGAACTGCTTCCACACGTAGTTCTGCAGCAGCAGATCGAGCACCAGCGAGTTCTGGACCGTATCCACGCGGTCTTCAAGCACGGAGCGGTAAGGCTCGAATAACACGAGCCCGTCCGCCGGGACCATCGTCTGATTCCCAACGGAGACCGCACCAAAGATCAGCAGGGGGAATCCGAACAAGAGCACCGCGCACAGCAGGTCGCGCCGGTTCCTCGTCCACCATCGTCGCATCATTGATAACGTCATCCTCTCACGTTCAAACGCCGTGCCTCAATTGCCCCCGCAATCGTAACACGCTACGGACAATCTGCAATCTGGAGCGGACGCAGCCGGAGGTGTGCCTCAACACAAACAGGGCCGGACATCCGGCCCTGTTACATCGTGGAGGGTGATAGACTCACAAGCAGGTTCTTAGAGCACATTTGAAAATTAGGAAGCGGCAGTGACCCGCTTAAGCATCGTATG
>CAYMAQ010000197.1:0-7588 GCA_964388385.1 uncultured Anaerolineales bacterium
GGAGAGTCACCATCCCCTTCTGCAATGTTGGGGATTTTAGCGGCTTTTGGAGCCTGCATCCTGCTCAATCCCAAACCCCGGTCGAGGGCATCCTCCCTGGACCGCAGCGCAGTCTGGTACTTCCCGCTCCTCATCCTGAGCTTTGGATTTGCCGACCTTTGGGTCAATCTTTTCAACACACTTGCCCATCCCGCCGAGCGGGACCTCTTTACCGCGCTGCTTTTCACCGGCGCGGGGTTGGTCACCGGACTCGTGATGCTGAGAAAAAAACGTGGCCTACAACGTCAGGCGGTCGTGCGGGGGTTGGCTCTGGGGGTTCCGAATTACTTTTCGACCTTCTTCCTGATGCGCAGTCTGCAAACACCGATGTTTGCCGGTGCATCGGCGGTTGCGTACGCGTTCTACTCCGCCGCCAGTGTCAGCCTGGCCTTCACAGCCGGCGCACTTGGCTGGAAAGAGCATCTCTCCCGCGTGCAGTTCGTCGGATTAGCCGTCGCCGTCGCAGCCGTCATACTCCTGAATTTGAGTTGAAATCGGCTACCCCAGGCAGCTTCCTACTCCCGAATGCTTAAAACGTCGCCGCCGACCTTACCCAACGGCATCATCGTCTCCTCGTTCGATTCAACGATTAGAACATCCACACGGGCCGCGGAGAGCTCTCGCACCGCCGCTTCAAAGACGGGGAGTTGCTCGACGGCAAAGCGAGCTGTGATTGTCACGTCTGCAGCGAAGGTCTCGTCAAGGGTCTTACCCCGATGCGCTTCAACCAACCTGCGGACCTGCTCGAAAAGATTATAGGGAACAGCCATCATCACAGTATGGGTCGGAACCTTCTCTGCGAGCGGAAGAACCCTGAGTACCTCACGGACCGATTGGCTGTACGCTCTCACCAACCCCCCAGTACCGAGCAATGTGCCGCCGAAGTATCGGGTTACCACCACGGCGACATCGCCGATACCGCTCCCTTCGAGCACCGCCAGCGCCGGGCGCCCGGCTGTACCTGAGGGTTCCCCATCGTCCGTGCAGTGCGCGATCACCCGGCTGCCGTGACCGACCACATAGACCGGGACGTTATGCGAGGCGTCGTCAAACTCCACCCGAATTCGGTCAACGAAGGCCCGTGCTTTCTCAACCGTGAAAACCGGAGCAGCGGTCGCGATAAAACGCGAGTTAACCACGATGTGTTCGATCCGCGCTTCCCCGGCTGGAATCAGATACCGCTCTGCCGCCATCGACACCCCCTTCAAATTTGGAGTTCCAGAATCTCAACCCGCGACTCTGTGCTGCGGTCCCTACCCGGGAACGATTGCAGATAAGCCACCATGTCGAACTTGGGCGTGATCACCAACTCAGCCTCAAAAGTATATGCATCTTGCTCGAAGTGACCGGCGAGGAGCACCCGCTTCTTCCGCGCCTTATCGGGCACGTCAAAACGGTAGCCAACATCCATCCGCCTGAGATTCACCGGCACGTACGCAGCCTGCAGAAAACGGCGGAGACGCCGACCTGCATCTGGGAAATGTTCGGTTGGCAGCGTGAGCCGGATTCTGGCTCGATCGAACGTACCCGGCTCGTAATCATCCACCCAACCCAGGAATTGCACAGCGTCAGGAGACAGCTCGGCAGCGGCAAGCGCTCTGCCTAACGCCGAACGATCCCACGCTTTCACAGCCATAATCGTCTCACCATAAAAAGGGGGATACTGTTTTTCCAGATCGCCGAACGTAAAACACCGCTCACGGACATATAGGAGATTGTCGATCAGAGAGGGGACAGAGGACACCAGACTCCGCATCACCAGGGCATCACGCCACGCTGATCCGTTGGCCCCCGCGACCGGCGGGAGTCGGAATCGTCCATAGATCGGCTGAAGGCGCCACTTGCGACGCATCATCGCCCGCAAATCGCGTAGGTACCCGGCTCCGGGATGCTGCATTCGATGCTTCGTGATAGACCCACGCACCCCCTCTTCCGTACACGCGCCGCAGCCCAGACATCGACCCGCCTCTCCAATCCCCCCCAGCAAGCCAACCTCGCCCAGGCAGTAGCCGGAATCCTCTCCCGCCTTCGCCATAAGATACTGCCGGTAAAGGAACGCGGTATCGATGCCTGTATCAACAAAGTCCAACGGAAAGGAATGCTCGCGATCCTTCTCAGCGAAGAGAGCATCATCCCAACGACCGTGAGCCTCCATCCATGCGCGAAGCGCATGCCAATAGCCCGGCGTCAGTGTCAAATCATAGTAGTGGCCCTCGCGTGCCAGATTCAGCACCGGCTCAGAGAGCCACAACCCGCCAATAGCCAGCACCTGGGAGACCACATAATCGTCCCAGGGCACCGCCATCCGAAACTCGAAACCGTTGGTCTCAACCGTGGATTTCACCGGCCCAGCGATCTGGCGCCATGCCGACTCATCCAGGAAGAGGCGATCGAACTGCAGCGGGGTAAACGGCATCCGGACCAGCATTCCCGCGCTGAAGATCACCCGCACACCCCGACCGCTCCGTTGGCGTAGTGCCTTCAGCCTCACCACAAAATCGTGAAACTCCGCCAGATCCGCGTCGGTCTCGTGTCCGGTCAGAATATAGAAGAGCTTGATTTCCCGGATCTTCTGATTGAAGAGCCGGACCAGAACGTTGTCGATCTCCGCGTCCGAGAGACTCTTATGCAGAAAAGCCCGCATCCGGCGGCTGATGCCCTCCACACCCAACGTGAAGCTGCGGTTGTCGGCCAAAACCTCGGATTCAAACAGCGCCGGCATCGCGGCCAGCATATCGACCCGCTGGCTCTTCAAACCCACTCGGTCGTAAACCTGATTCAAGTCCATCACCAACGCCAAGATGTCCCGGTGCGTGTTGAAGTTAAAACTGTAGAGGTCGAGGGCCTCGGCACCCTGCCGGCGCTTCAGCTTGTGAGCGACGTCGATCAGGTCTTCATAGTCCATCTCCCGGTACGGCTTGCGGTCATACCCCTCAAAACAGAAAGAGCAGAATGCCGGGCAGCCGTAGCTGACCTGAAGCCGGGCCGTCGACGCCTGGTCGCTGTCCAGGACAGGATAATCGGTCAGCAAATCCTCGGTCTGCGGGTTTGCACAGACGGCCTTCCGCACCTGTTGATCCGCCGGGCCGTTGGCAACCCACAAGCCATCGACCTGCTCCGCTGCCCATGCCAATCGCACAAGCTTGGGCTTGGCGTCGTTGGCGGCCAGCGCCTTGATCAGAGTTGCGACCTGTCCCTCTCCCTCCCCGAAGAAGATCGCATCGGGCACGCTATCCCCCTCTGGGGTGATCATCGCCTGGGTCGCCAGTGCATTCGACCCCCCAAGGATGATCGGCGGCGTGGACGCGTCGCGCTCGCTGGCCAACGGCGGCAGACCCGAGTTGATCAAGAGATACGGCAGGTTGATCAGTTCCAGCGTATAGGCGTTGGAGACCAGAACTGCGTCGAAATCTGAGGCATCCCGCCAGGACTGGATCCCCACCAGCAGCGGCACCTTCGCCTCCAGCAGCCGATCACGATCGTGCTCCGGCGGGAAAAATGCCATATCCACGCAGGCGCCCGGCATCGCACGGCGCACTGCCTGGAAGAGAAAGAGGTGGGGTGTCGAGCGGTCCACGTCCCGAAAGGGAGAGAGGCGCACGATCAGGACGCGAAACGGGGCACCCTCGAAGTCCGGATCCCCGAACGTGGGGTTCGGCTCCGGATGATAGAGGGCGGCCTGCTGCAACAGCGCCCAATTCTCTCTGAAAAACGCATCATACCGTGTCATCATCCGGCATTGTACCCGCCTCAGGCAACAGCTTCAAGTCCGGCAGGGTTTTCGGGCACTTGTCGTCAGATACCCCGTCGTCCTATAGAATCCCATCGGTCCAATCCAACACTCCGTGCCATACACGATGTCTTGACATCCTTATCGGGTCCATCATAATACCGCATATGAGTGAAAGCTTGGAAATGTATCTCTCAACCATTATGCGCTTGCGGGACTCAAGAGACGAGCCCCTCCCCCTCTCTACACTGGCCGATGCCCTTTCCATCGCCAGCGTCTCTGCCAATGAAATGTGTCGCAAACTCCAAGAGCAAGGCTTGGTCGTCTATCGACCCTATAAAGGCGTCACACTCACCAGAGAAGGCGAAAAGAGAGGGCGGGCCGTGCTGCGCCGGCGGGGAATCTGGACCGTCTTCCTGACCCAGAAACTGAGCATCGACCCGGAAAGAGCCCAGGATGTCGCCGACGCGCTAGAACACGGGACCCCTGACGACATCGCAGATCGCCTCGCTGATTTCCTGGGAAACCCGCGGGTCACGCCGTTGGGCACCCCCATCCCCTCGACCCATACCGCATTCGCCTACCCCACCGCCGTGCCTCTGACAACGGTGGCGACCGGGAGGGTCGGGCACGTGGCGGAGTTGCTGATGGATGATTCCACGCGTAGCTTTCTTCAACAACACAGCGTACAGATCGGCACGCCGGTGACGGTATTGAGCATCGCAGACTCCGGCGAAAGGCTGCTTGCCATAAAGACCGACGACGGCCAGGAACGACATCTGAGCATTGCGCAAGCAATCGCTGGCCAAATCCTGGTGATCCTTCCGGAGGATATGCTCGAAATCACGGATACAACGTGTGAACTTTCGTCCGATGATGTCTCCGGCGAGGGCGCTGAGGCAGCAGCCCCCCCACGCGTCAAGCTCCTACCCTTGAGCCAGTTGAACAAAGGCGAAGTAGGTATTATCGTACGCATCAACAGCCGAGGTCGCCTGCGCCAGCGTCTTTTGGACATGGGCGTCGTCACCGGGGAGAAAATCCAACTTAAACACAAGGCCCCCCTGGGTGACCCTCTCGAATTCACGCTGAAAGGCTATCAGATCTCTCTGCGCAAGAAAGAAGCTGCGGAAATTATGGTGGAAGTCGCGGCCTGCGACTGATCATCACCGCACTCTCGCTTATGATGGGAAGCTCTTAACAGGGGGCTTCCCGTTTTTCGTTACCCACTTCCCCGTGCAAATCCCCTAATTTCTTAAGGCATACCTTATCTTTCGCTTGACAAGCCGGAGATTGCATGTAATATATTTAGGTAAGCCTAATCATTAAGAGATATTTTATTAGTGTCAACCATAAAACAGGGAGGTGAGACGTGGAAAAGCGACTGAGTGACCTTAAACCCGGTGAATCGGGGACCATTCTTAAAGTAAAGGGGGGTAAATCCATCCGCCGCCGGATGCTGGATATGGGATTAGTCAAAGGAGCCGACGTACAGGTCAAGCGCATCGCGCCGCTTGGCGACCCCATCGAATTCGTCGTGCGTGGCTACAGTCTTTCGCTGCGCAAGTCCGAAGCGCACGCGATTCATGTAGATACCGAGTAAGGAGTATTCGATGATGCCGTTGGCGATGGCCCAACCTGGGGAAACTCTGACATTGACCGCCTTGCGCGGAGGACACCGGATGCGAAAACGGTTGGCCGATCTTGGGCTAACCCTGGGGATGCCGGTACGCCTCGTGCAACGTAACGGGCACGGACCGCTTATCGTGGCCGTCAAAGAGACCCGCCTCGCTATCGGGCGCGGGATGGCCCATCACATCATGGTAGAACCACTCAAACCAACAAAGGAGTGACATTATGGCCGAAACAACCATTGCCCTGGCCGGCAATCCAAACGTAGGAAAGAGCACCGTGTTCAACGCCCTCACCGGTGGTCGACAACACGTCGGAAACTGGCCGGGTAAAACCGTCGAGAAGAAAGAAGGCGTCTGGACCTATCAGGGCCAGACCTACACCATCGTGGACTTACCCGGAACCTACAGCCTCACGGCGTTTTCGATGGAGGAAATCATCGCCCGTGATTATATCATCGACGCGCAGCCCGATGCGGTTGTCGTCGTCGTGGATGCGGCAAACCTGGAACGCAATCTCTATCTGGTTGTCCAGATCATGGAGATGAGCGTGCCGGTGATCGTCGCGCTGAATATGAGCGACATCGCGGAAGCAAAGGGACTGAATATCAACGTCGAACGGCTCGCCCAGGGTCTTGGGGCCCCGGTGGTCCCCACCGTCGCCCGGGACAAAAAAGGCATCGACGATCTGGGCGCCGCTATCGTTGCAACACTTTAACCGCAGAAGGAGTTATCACTATGACTAAGCAACATACTGCCGCCTATACGGGAAGCCGGGGATTGATTGACTACGGCACCGAGGTGGAGAACGAGATCGCAACACTGCAGAACATAATCGATCAAGATGCCGGGCTCCGCGAACAATATAACCCACGCTGGTTGGCGATCAAGCTGCTGGAGGAGGACGACGACATCCTGGACAAGCTCCGGGATACAGGAAAGTATAACGGGCTTTTGGCTCAGGCCCGCCAAAGCATCGCCCATCTGCACAGCGTCTACGGCGACGACGTGGATACCATCATTGCCGATCGCCGCTACGGATGGATTCACGGGCTGGTCAAGGAAACGGTCCAACGCACCCGGCAAGAACGTATGTCACTCTCCGACAAGATCGACAAGATCGTCACCAACCGCGTGCTGGGTATTCCCATCTTCCTGGTCGCGATGTGGATCGTCTTCAAGATGACCGCCGACGTGTCGGCGCCCTATCTCGATTGGGTGGATGGGGTCATCGGAGGGCCGATCACCAACTGGGTAATGACCATCCTGGGTTGGCTCACCCTGGACGGCTCCTGGTTTGAGTCGCTGATCGTTGACGGCGTCATCGCCGGTGTGGGGGGTGTCCTGGTCTTCGTTCCCGTCCTTCTCTTTTTATACCTCTTCCTGGCGCTGTTGGAGGATTCGGGCTACATGGCACGGGCGGCCTTTGTCATGGACCGCCTGATGCACACGCTGGGCCTTCACGGGAAGAGCTTCCTTCCGATGCTGGTCGGCTTTGGCTGCACGGTGCCCGCCGTCTACGCCACCCGCACCCTGGAAAACGAAGAGGACCGTAAGCTGACCGGGTTCCTGGTTCCGATGATGAGTTGTGGCGCCCGTCTTCCCGTCTACACGGTCTTCGCCGCCGCTTTCTTCGCCGCCAATGCGGGGCGCTTTGTCTTCTCGATGTACATCCTGGGCATCGCGCTGGCCGTCGTCACCGGGATGATAATGAAGCGCACGCTCTTCAAGGGCAAGCCACCCGCCCCCTTTGTGATGGAGATGCCGCCGTACCGCCTGCCCACCTTCCGTGGGGTGTGGACGCATATGTGGGAGCGCACGTCTATGTTCGTCAAGCGGGCCACGACAATCATTATGGCCAGCAGCATCCTTATCTGGTTCCTGCTGGCGGTTCCGATCCGCGGTGATGGGTCCTTCGCCAATACGGACGTGGAGCACAGCCTGTTCGCCGGCGTGTCAGGTCTGATCGCGCCGATCTTCAAACCCGCCGGATTCGGCACCTGGGAGGCTTCAGGCTCGCTCGTGACAGGGTTCGTCGCCAAGGAGGTCGTCGTCGGCACGATGAGCCAGATCTACGTCGGTGGTGATGGGGTGGAAGAGGTTACCGAGCCCACCACCTTCTTCGAGGACCTGGGCGAGATCGTGACCGGATTCGTCAATGCGACGATCGACACCGTCAAGGCCGCAATCA
>CAYMAQ010000198.1:0-3538 GCA_964388385.1 uncultured Anaerolineales bacterium
AAGTTTCAGCGCGAACCCACCACCGCGGAACTGATGGCGGATCTCAGCATCGAGGCCGGGTTGAACCGCCTCGTCACCTGGGACCCCCACACCCCGCAGGTGCACGGGTTTTACGGCAGCGTGCCGATCGACGCTCTGAGTCCGCTCGCGTTGTTCGCCGATGCGTTCCGCCGTTTTCAGGGACAGGATGACGTGATCGCCGTCGCCCCGGATGCCGGCGCCGTCAAGTTCGTCATGCGCTTCGCGCGGGCGCTCAACGTCAGTTCGGCCGTCGCGTCGAAGTACCGCCCTCAACCGGAGGAGGCGGTTATCTCCGAGATCATGGGGGACTTCGTTGGGAAAAAGAGTGCCATTGTGCTGGACGATATGATCGCCACCGGTGGCACCATCGAGGCGACCGTGACGAAGTTGGTCGAGGAGAAGGGCATTGAGAAGGTCTACCTGGGCATCTCACACAATCTCTGTAGCCAACGCGCATTTCAGCGGCTGTCCGATCTTCACGCAGACGACCACTTGCACGAGATGATCGTGACCAATAGCATCCCCCAGACTGAGGATTTCCTGACGCTGCCTTTCCTGACTGTGAAAGATCTCTCCGACCTTTTGGCGTGGATCATCAACCGGATTCACCATAACCGATCGGTCGATGGGATCCTTGCGGAACCCCTGGTTGCGGAGGAGGGATGAAGCGATGACAGAGGGACAGCTGACGAACGATCGGATTGCCGACGTCTTAGCGCGGATTGCGGATCTCCTGGAGATTCAGGATGCCAACCGCTTCCGCGTCCAGGCCTACCGCGATGCCGCCGAAACTGTACGCGAGGCCCCCAGGTCAATCGCCGAGTTGGTTCGGGGGACGGGCGAAAAGGCGCTCGAAGCGCTCCCCGATATCGGTGAGGGCATCGCCGGCGTCATCAGCACCTATGTCAAGACGGGGCGCTCGGACATGCTGGAGCGGTTGCAGGGGGAGGTCGAGCCTGCGGACCTGTTTGAGAAGGTCCCGGGTATCGGGGAAGAACTGGCGCAGCGCATCGTCGACGAACTCGACATCTCAACCCTCGAGGAGCTCGAGCAGGCCGCGCACGATGGGCGTCTGCAGGAGGTGGAGGGCTTCGGATCGATGAAGGTGCGCAACGTTCAGGTCAGTCTGGCTGGGATGTTGAGCACGGCGGCCCAACGATCGAGGCGGCGTGCCGGCGGTGAGGAACCGCCGCAGGATCGGCCCGGCGTGGCGATGCTGCTCGATGTGGATGAGGGCTATCGACGTAAGGCCGAGGCCGGTGAGCTTCGCAAGATCGCACCCAAGCGCTTTAACCCGGAAGGCGAAGCCTGGCTGCCCATCCTGAACACCGAGCGTAACGGATGGACGTTCACCGCCCTCTATTCCAACACGGCGCGAGCCCACGAGCTTGGTAAAACCCACGATTGGGTCGTCCTTTACTACGAGCGTAACGGTGAGGAGGATCAAGCCACCGCCGTCACCGAGACCCAAGGGCCTTTGGAGGGAAAGCGCGTGGTGCGGGGCCGTGAGGCCGAGTGTCGGCGTTACTATGAGGAACACGCGTAGCCGGCCTTTTTTGAGATTGCGGCGAAGGATACACGACGAAGGATATGAAGCCTGTGAACGTGAGACCGGCTTTAGGTATTCTGGATAGTCGTTTAGTTAGTATGAAGTTACCGAAAGGGAGGGAAGAACCATGGCCGTTGTGAAAGTAATCGAGGTACTGGC
Organism: uncultured Anaerolineales bacterium; assembly: GCA_964388385.1. GTDB lineage: Bacteria > Chloroflexota > Anaerolineae > B4-G1 > SLSP01 > PWVB01. Next base: position 1,730 of record CAYMAQ010000198.1, read on the forward strand.
GCAGTCTGAGGAGAGCTGGGAAGACGCGGTGCAGCAGGCGCTCACCCAAACGTCCAAGACGATCCATAACATCGAGACGATCTACGTCAAGGATTTCCAGGCGATTGTCGAGGATAATGAAATCACCGCATACAGGGTCAACACCAAGATCTCGTTCCTCGTCGACGAGGCGTAGATCCTGGGGCGTGATTCTGACGGGCAGCCGAGCCGGAGGGGGCGTGAGTCTGCGGATCCCTCCGGCTTCTCAAAGGGAACGGAAATTATTTGCCAAAAAACGTTGACTTTTTGACGGGTGAAGGGTTCTTGAACGAGGTTGGATCGGTGGGGGACATGTAGAGGCGGCGGTGGGAGGAGATAGGATGTTTCAGGATAGACGTGAGGCAGGGCAGGCGCTGGCAAAGGAATTGTCGGATTACGCCGACCGGGAGGACGTAGTCGTGTTGGGACTCCCGCGCGGTGGGGTTCCGGTCGCATTTGAAGTCTCGGAGGCACTGGACGTGCCGTTGGATGTCTTCGTGGTGCGGAAATTGGGCTTGCCGCGGAATCCCGAGTTGGCGATGGGGGCCATCGCGTCCGGGGACGTGCGGGTGATGAACGACGAGGTGTTGCGCAGGAGCAGCGTCTCCGATGAGGAGATTGAGGGGGTCGTCGAGGAGGAGCGGGATAAGCTCGAAGAGCGTGAGAAGATCTATCGCGGCGCACGCCCGAGGATTGACTTGGAAGGAAAGACCGTCCTTCTGGTTGACGACGGACTGGCAACCGGGGCCACGATGCGCGCGGCGGTGAACGCCCTCCGCGAGCACGATCCGGCGAAGGTCGTGGTCGCCGTGCCCACGGCGCCGCCGGAGACGTGTTCGGAATTCGAGGATAGGGTCGATGAGATTCTCTGTCTTGAAACCCCGCGTTCCTTTATGGGCGTCGGCGGATCCTACCGGGATTTCTCCCAGACGACGAACGAGGAAGTACGGGATCTTTTAGAGCGGGCTAACGCATAGGGTGCGCCTCGATCTTCGGCACACGTGGGTTGAAGCGAGGCCATTGAGAAGGAGTTTCTATGTGACAAGCCACACCAACGCTCATGAAGACGGTTCGTCGATACCCATTCGTGTATTCGTTTCCCATTCGAGTCGGCCCGGCAGCACAGCGCTACGGGCGGAGTTTATTTTCGAAGTAGAGGAGGAGTCTAGATGAAGTCAGTATTTGCTCTGTTTGAGAACTATGTCGATTGCAGAGAGGCAGTTGATGACCTGCTGCACGCGGACTTTGACGACGAGGAGATCAACGTGATCGTTGACGCCGAGGTCGCGAAGACCTATATGGACGTCAACCTGGAGCGGGCCGCCATCGAGGCCACGGATGAGATCGGTGAAGAGGCGACGGGCCTGGACATCATCCTGGGCGCGGAGCGACCTCTCGAGGTGCCGCCGCTCGGCAACATCTATGCGGCGGGTGAGATCGCAACGGTCCTGGTCAATGCCGCGGCTGCACCGGATACGACCGGCGTCGAAAACATGATGGAGGAGTTCGGCGTGCCGTCCTCCGCGAGTGGGACCTACGTCGAGACGATCGCCACCGGCGGCGTGGTCTTCTGGATCCGCACCGAGGACGACCGCGCGTCGCAGGCCCGGGAGATCCTCCGCGCGCACAACGGCTTGGAGATCGTGAGCTACGGCGGATAGGACGATCCTATTTCATCGAATGCGGCCACTGTGACCCGGGCGTCCCTATCGTTCTGCCATCGCTGTGCCGAAGTCAGGTGCAAGCAGATGATGCGTACGGGACACCCCTGACCTGCGATCCTCACCCCCT
>CAYMAQ010000198.1:3638-7584 GCA_964388385.1 uncultured Anaerolineales bacterium
GAGGATCTGCAGTTCGTCAGCGACGGGGTGATCCAGCTCGAACGGGAGGAGCATCGGCGCGCGATCAGCGTCCTCAAGCTGCGCGGTACGGGGTTTCAGGAGGGCAGCCACGCGCTCAAGATCAATGACCACGGCCTGCACATCTATCCCCGCCTCATTCCGGATATCCATACCCGAGAGTTCATGCCCGAGATTATCTCCTCCGGCATCGATGATCTCGACGCACTTCTCCACGGGGGGCTGGAACGGGGCACCGTCACCTTGATCACCGGCCCTATCGGCGTCGGCAAAACGACAGTGGGGCTTCACTTCCTGGAGGAGGCTGCGCGCCGCGGCGAGCGCTCGGTGATCTACCTCTTTGAGGAGAGTATTGACACGGTCGTTCATCGCTGTGAAAGCATCGGAATTCCTGTCGAGCGAATGCTGGAGGGCGAACATCTCTCCCTCGTGCCGGTCGAGCCGCTGCAGCTGACGGCGGAGGAATTCGCGTCGCGGGTCCGGGAGGAGGTCGAGACCCACAAAGTGCGCATTGTGATGCTCGACAGCGTCGCCGGGTACCGCCTCGCCGTGCATGGGGAGGAACTTGTCATCCACTTACACGCCCTCACGCGGTACCTTCGCAATATGGGCGTCACCGTCGTGCTGATCAACGAGACCGACGCCATCGCGGGTCCCCTCCGCGCCACCGATTATGGATTCAGTTACTTGGCCGATAATGTCATCTTCATGCGCTATCTTGAAATCCGGGGGCGGCTTCACAAGGCGCTGGGGGTGCTCAAGAAGCGGGCCAGCGACTTCGAGAAATCCCTTCGCGAGCTGAAGATCACGTCGCAGGGCTTGCGCTTGGGTCCGCCCTTGCAGGGGGTCGGCGGCGTCCTGAGCGGAGCCCTCACCCTGGAGGAAAACGTCGAGACGTTGACCGGGGAGTCAACGGAGGAGGGATTGTGATAGAGAAACCGCACATTCTACGGGTCAACCGCACTTCGTGCAACCTCGAGCGCCTCGACCGGGTGCTCGCCGAGGCCTGAAATGGCGCGAATCCTGCTTCTCCTTGCGCACGCCGAGAACCGGCGCCTTCTCGCCGAGGCGCTCGCACCTCACTATGACGTGCTGGATTCCCCGGCTTCTGACGACCTCGATCTCCCCTTCGACCTGGGCGTGGTCGATGGCCCTGTCCTGAAGCGCGAACGCGCGCGGATATCCGCGCGCAAAGAGGCGGAAGAGCCGGTGATGCTTCCCTTTCTCCTGGTGACACCCCGTCAGACCGTGGATATCACCACGCACGCGCTCTGGCGGAGCGTCGACGACCTCCTGATTACCCCGGTGGAGAAGGGGGTGTTGGACGCGCGCGTGGCCCTGCTGCTTCGCGCGCGCGATTTCTCGCTGGATCTGGCGCGCCGTAATGACGACCTGCAGGCGATGGTCCACGCCCTCAATCACGACCTGCGGGCGCCTGCCCGGATCAGCGCCAGCTTCGCCCAGGCCCTGCTGGAGGATTATGGAGACCGTCTCGACGACCAGGCGCGCCACTATATCGCGCGCATCCGCGCCGCCAACGTGCGCAGCCGTAAGCTCCTCGACCGCCTTCTGGAGTTTGCCCGGTTGGGACGCGAGGCGGTTTCCATCCGGGATGTCGCCCTCGCTGCAGTCGTGGAGATCGTGTTGGATGATCTTGCAGAGGCTGTCGCCGCCCGGGACGCTGTCGTCGACGTCCGGTCTCCCCTGCCGGTCGTCCAGGCCGATTTTGGCCTCCTGGAGATCACCCTCACGAACCTGATCACGAACGCCCTCAAGTACGTCTCGGACGGCGTGAATCCCCACGTGACCCTGCGCGCGGTAGAGTTGCCGCGCGGCTGGCGCATCGAGGTGGCGGACCGGGGGATCGGGATCTCCCCGGAGGACCAAGCGCGCATCTTTCGCGCCTTTGTGCGCCTCCACGGTGAAGAGACCTACCAGGGGTCGGGCCTGGGGCTCGCCATCGCGCGGAAGGCCGTGGAGTTGATGGACGGGCGAATCGGGGTAGAATCGGAGCCGGCGGTAGGCAGCACCTTTTGGGTCGAGTTAGCGAAGTAAATCAGGAGCGTCAGATGGAAATCGGAAGGCCCTTGAAATTTCTTGTCGTGGACGATAATCCCGCCGATCGGGAATTGATTATCCGGAAGCTTAACCAATACTTCGATGGTGCGACCTTCGATCAGGTTGGGCGCGGCGAGGATTTCGAGGTCGCACTGGAAACGGACGGCTTCGACGCGATCCTGACCGATTATCGCCTTCACTGGAGCAATGGTCTGGCGGTCTTCCGGCGTGTTCGAGAGCGCTGGCCCGAGGTGCCGGTCATCATGTTCACCGACTCGGGCACTGAGGAGATCGCCGTGGCGGGGATGAAGCTGGGCTTGGGCGATTACCTCCTCAAGCGCCACCTGGAGCGGTTGCCCATCGCCGTTCGTGAGAGCCTTGAGAAGCGGGCGTTGGAGAAAAAATACGCGGATGCGATGGCGAAGCTGCGTGCCTCGCAGGCACGATATCGCCGCATCTCCGAGCTGACCTCCGATTACGCCTTCGCCTACCGCGTGGATGAGGGGGGGTACGCCGAGCGGGAGTGGGCGACGGACGCCTTCTTCCGCATCACCGGCTATACCCAGGAGGAGTTGGATGCCTCCGGGGGCTGGATGGTCGTCCTCCATCCCAAGGACGTGCACCTGGTGAAGGAGCATCGGAGCCGTATTCTGGCGAATGAGGAGCACACGGTGGCGTACCGCATCATCGCCAAGGGCGGCGAGGTGCGCTGGCTGCAGGTGCGAGGACGGCCGATCTGGGATGATGCGCAAGGCCGGGTGGTCAGAGTCATCGGCGCGGCCCAGGACATCACCGAACAGCGCGAGGCCCAGCAGGCCCTCATCCAGGCGGAGAAACTGAGTGTCGCCGGGCGGCTGGCGGCCTCCCTGGCCCACGAGATCAACAACCCTATGCAGACGGTCATCGGGTGCCTGGGCCTTGCCGAGGAGGAGCTGGCGGACCACGAGGTGGTGAACCAATATCTGCACATGGCGGTCGAGGAGATGCAGCGGGCGTCACGCATCGTCGGCGAACTGCGGGACCTGGGCCGGAAACCCACGCCGGCGGAGCAGGAGCCCACCGACCTGTGCGAGCTGATCGATCGGGTCTTAACGTTGAGCGAGAAGGAACTTGCCAACCAGGATGTCGAGATTGACGTTCATGGCGCCGGAGAGCCTCTGATCGTCACGGCGGCGCCCGATCGCCTCCACCAGGTCTTCCTCAACCTGATCCTCAACGCCGCAGACGCGATGCCCGAGGGCGGGCAGCTTACCATCCGTCTCGGTCCTACCTCCTCGCCCGAGGGGGCCGCCCTCGCCTTTGAGGACACCGGGGTGGGCATCCCCCCGGAGGGCCTCGATCAGCTCTTCGCTCCCTTTTACACGACCAAGGACAACGGCGTCGGCCTGGGCCTCTACGTCATCAAGAACATCGTCGACAGCCACGCGGGCACCATTGACGTGGAGAGCGAGGTCGGGAAGGGCACCACGTTCCGGGTCTGGCTCCCCAAGGGCGAGGTTGAAACGGAGGCCTCTCCGCCCTAGACGCGGGACTGAAGTCCCTATCCGAGGTGCTGCACACCGAGCGTCGACCTACGTCGACGCCTATCTCCGTCCAGTCGGGTAGGGTCATTGCAGTTGGATTCACCACCTCCAGAGCCCGGATTTGGAGTTCTCCCTCCCTCCGGGGGGGAGTCAGAGGGGGGGATGGCCGTCGATTCATCGAGATCCCTTTTCATCATTCGGAACTACGATCGCCAGGTTGCTAACGTCGTGGGGAGATCCTCTGGGAACACCTGCATCCCTCGCTGGCGGGCGGCCTCCCACAGCTGTTGATCGAAGGTAGCCATAATGACGGGTGCATCGATCGCCTCTTGCCAGAGCTGTGCCGA
>CAYMAQ010000199.1:0-7524 GCA_964388385.1 uncultured Anaerolineales bacterium
GTGTCTCCCTTTTTTGCGTCCGCCCCCCCCCTCAGCGTTAAGCACACCCGCAGACACTCGGAGCGTGATCTGTGGATGGTTTTTCTCTTTCTTTCTTTTTCTTATTGTAAACATAGTATATTCATGTAGTCATGGTAGTAGGGCGGTGGATTGTGTGGAAAACCTCGGAATCCCCCTAGATATAGGGGGGACTGCGGGGTGGCCCTGATATATTTGGGGGCATGCGGTCATGCGGTGGTGGGGATAACCTGTGCGGAATTACGGGGAGCGTTGATCCTGACGTCCGTTGCGTTCAGAGATTGGGTGGGGGATGACCGCCTGCTGTGGATGGTATTGGAGGTTTCGGTCAGAAGTTTTCCCCTATATCACAGGGTTTTCCACTGAAAACCTTCGATTTATCCACACTTATCCACAGAGGCGGTGAGATCGCGGGGTTAGCGTCAAGGCTTGCCCCACGACTCGTAGGGGCGATGGGCCGACCCCCTTATTATGGGGGGTGTTGACAGTGTGAATAAAACTGCCACGGTTTTCAACGCGTGCGTGTGCATAAGTCCTCGGGGGCTCCGCGCGCAGCCCGACTTATTCGACGCAATTCACACGGGTTGGGGATAACTTCTGACGCCGCTTGCGGGCAGATTGCACCGCCGAGGGGCCTCTCTCCGCGCTCTGCGACCGGGGATGGATTTCGGTTGTTGACCTGTTCGGAGTATGTTATAATATAGTCTGCTTAAAATGGATCGTATGGCGCACGCGTGATTCTAAAATTATTTCTACTTTTGGGTTGTTCTGTCGTAATTCTGTGTTACGGACTGCATCCGTCTTGCGTAAGGAGTCGCTATGCCCGATCAAGAAATTACGGAACTGCGCAATCGGATCCTGGGAATTCTCATCCACAACGCGCGAGATCAAGCGCGTGTGTCACGCCAGGAGTGTGCGGCGGTATTGGGAATATCGGTCAACCGCTACACGAGCTATGAGAGTGGGCGGCGAGCTATCTCGCTCCCGGAACTGGAGCTTCTGGCGCGCTACCTGGAGGTCCTGCTCGACACGTTTCGGGGCAATGATTCCCTGAACGAGGAGGCCCGGGAGGACACACTGCCCGATCCGGTACGGTTTTTGGATCTGCGCAATCGGATTATCGGGGCGCGCCTGAGGCAGATACGTCACGAGCAGGACATGACCCAGCAGGATGTCGCGGATATCCTGGAGTGTTCGCCCTCCACGGTCTCGGATTACGAGTATGGGCGGCGGGCAATTCCGGTGGCGGAACTGGAGCTCATCGGGCAGTCCTTGAACGTGCCGGTGGACTACTTCCGCGATTATGAGAGCCATGTGGGTATGTGGCACAAAATGCGCGAGCAATACGCGCAGTTCAAAGCGCTGCCCGATGAGATGCGGGAGTTTGTCCTGCGTCCGATCAACCAGAGTTATCTGGAATTGGCGATGAAGCTCTCCAGCATGCCGGCCGGCTCACTGCGCTCGATCGCTGAAGGGCTTCTGGAAATCACGTATTAACGGTACGTATGGGATCGGCTAAGCAAGAACGAAGGAGACGCATCTATGGAGCAGATAGAGGATAAAGCGGTATCCCTTCAGAATGAGGGCCTACGCCTCTTTCAAGAGGGCCTGTACGACGAAGCCGCCCGACGTTTCAACGAGGCGATGGAGCATTTTGCGGAGGCGGATCGCGACGTTGAGGTCGGAGAGATGCTCAACAATATCGGGTTGATCCGGCGGAAGCAGGGACGGTGGGAGGACGCGTTGGACTCACTGGAGGAAGCCCACCGGCTTTTTGTCCGGATGAACGATGCCAACCGGGAGGCGCAGGCGCTGGGCAATATGGCCAGTGTGTATGCGGCGACCCAGCGTCGCGAGGAAGCCAATCAAGCCTGGAGCGAAGCGGCCTCGATCTTCCAAGAGGTGGGCGAGCAGCAGAAGCAGGCGGATACGATGATGGCCCTGGGCGTTTCTCTCTTCAAGGCGGGCCGGCGCCAGGAGGGCCTGGCGACCTACCGGGCGGGTATGACGATGGCGGACAACCCGACGTTTGTGCAAAAACTTTATCAAGTTCTACTCACCCTTCAAGTGCGTCTGTTTGGCCTTTTTGGATAGACTTAGGATTGGCTATCAAATAACTTCCGCGATGTGTGGTTGGGGTGTAAGCCAGGGTGTTTCACGTGAAACACTCTGGAGATCATGAATTGAGTGTTTGTTAGTGTGGAGGATGGTCTATGAAGGTTTTTCTTAAGCAAGAGGTCCCCAATGTGGGGCAGGAGCACGAAATTGTCGAGGTTGCGGACGGCTATGCCCGCAACTATCTGTTGCCGCAGGGCTTTGCGGTCCGCGCGACCGCGGGGCGCATCCGTCAGGCGCAGGAGATCGCGGCAGCTCAACAGCGCCAGGCTGAACGGGCGCAGGCGCATGCTGAGGAACTCGCCGACCGCCTTGGCGAACTCACGCTCGAGTTCACGATGAAGGCCGGCGAGACCGGACGCCTTTACGGGTCGGTGACCTCTGCTGACGTCGCCGACCGTCTCGAGGAAGCGTTGGGTGACGAGTTTGATCGCCGTTGGCTTGAGATGGAGCCGATTCGCGATCTCGGTGAGCACATGGTGGATGTCAACCTCGAGGGTGGTGTGCGCGGTCAGGTTCAAGTGGTGGTCGAAGCAGAAGCCGAGTCCTAAATGATCGACAGCCTGGGGATATGGTTGCGCCGAACCCGCGAGGCTCGCCAGCTTGACTTGCAGGACGCTGAGCAGGCCTTGCGGATTCGACGCCGCTATCTGCAGGCCCTTGAGGTCGGTGATTTTGAAGCGTTGCCCGGGCCTATTCAGGCCCGGGGTTTCTTGCGTAACTACGCCCGCTATCTGGGCCTGCCGGTTGAGGACGTCCTGGCCCGGTACGATGCCGAGGTCGAGGGGCATCCTGTGCAGCCCAGAATCTCCATGCGCGTCCCCGATCGCCTGCAGCGCACCGGTGAGCGGACGTGGGCGCCCCCGCCTCCTACTATTGAGGAGGAGGCGCGGGAGGTGCGTGCGAACAGCTCGGGCAGCCTGCTGCGTATCCTGGTGGGTGCGTTGATTTTCTTTGGGTTGGTGACCGTTGGGAGCTTGGCCTGGCTTCAGTTTGAAGCGGGGCGTGCTACGCCGGTGCCGCCCGTGACGTCGGCGACCGAGGTCGTCGAGGGGGCGGATGCCGCGTCTCCGACGGCGTCACCGACGGTGACTGCGACGCCGTCTTTCCCCGTCCTGCCCGAGGGTGAGGTGCAGGTGCGGCTGGTCCCGCGCAGCCACGCCTGGATCAGTATCTCGGCCGACAGTCAGGTCGTCTTTCAGGGCGTCGCGGAGACCTCGCAGGTTCTGGTGGCTGAGGCCGATGAGATACTTATCGTCTCGACCGGAAATGGCGGGGCGTTTGACCTGACGATCAACGGTACCGACTGGGGACCGCTTGGCGAACAGGGGGAGGTTGTCCGTCGTGCCTGGACACCTGAAGGAGAAGTTTCGTTGGAGGATCTGTGAACGCTGTTGAAAAATCCACCGGGGGCGCAAAGCGCCCCTTTCGTTTTTATATTGCATCGCTGGGATGTCCGAAAAACACGGTCGATTCCAACGCGATGGCGGTCCTGCTCGACCGCGCCGGCTATGAGCCGACGCTGGATCCGGAGCGGGCTGACGTTTTGATTGTCAATACCTGTGGTTTTATCGAGCCGGCGCGCCATGAATCGCTGCAGACGATGGCGCAGCTGGCTGACTCGCTGCGCCCCGATCAACGCCTGATCGCAGCGGGCTGCTGGGCCCAGCGCGTGGAGGGGGGGCTGATTGATCTCGTCCCCCGTATCGATGCGCTTATCGGGACGCGTTCCTGGACCGGGATCGTTGAGCTCGTCGACCAGCTGCTGCATTATGAGGGTACGTCTGTGTTGTCCTTGATCGAGGATCGGATGGTGGCAATGTCCGAGGAGGCGGACGCGCCCGGTTTCGTCGTGTCCGGACCCAGCGCCTTTCTCAAGATTGCGGATGGGTGCAGCCGCAGCTGCGCTTTCTGCGCGATTCCGATGATCAAGGGGGGCGCGGTCAGCCGCGATCGGGAGGCCATTCTCGCCGATGCACGTCAGCTGGCGGCGATGGGGACCCTGGAGATTAATCTTATCGCCCAGGACTCCACGTCGTATGGACGCGATCGGGGGGAGCAGGAGGGTCTGGCGGATCTCTTGGAGCGGTTGGTCGCGGAGGTGCCGGAGGTGCCGTGGATTCGGGTTCTCTATCTGTTCCCCGGGTTCATCACGCCCCGGCTGATTCAGGTTATGCGGGATCAGCCTCAAATCCTGCCCTATATCGATATCCCGCTCCAACACGCGCATCCGGACGTGTTACGCCGGATGCGTCGGCCTGCCGATATGGATCGGGTGCGGCGCACGCTGAAGGATTTGCGGGAGGCGATGCCCGGCGTCGCATTGCGTACGGCTTTTATTGTGGGGTATCCCGGCGAGACCGAGGAGGAGTTCCGCGCCTTGATGGACTTCGTGGAAGCAATGAAGTTCGACCGCATGGGGGTCTTCACTTACTCTCACGAGCCGGGGACCCACGCGGGGACCTTGGAGGACGACGTGCCCGATGCGGTCAAGGAGGAGCGTAAGGACGCCCTTATGATGCTGCAGCAGACTCTCTCTTACCGCCGGAACGTGAAGTGGGTCGGCAAACGGATCGAGGTCCTTCTGGAGGGGAGCGGAGATGGGGTGACCGTGGGGCGCTCGTATCGGGATGCCCCGGAGATCGATGGGCTCGTGCTGATTCAAAAAGAGGTCGCGCCGCATCGGATGGTCACGGTCGAGGTAACGGATGCGCTGACTTATGATTTGGCTGCGCGGATCGTCGATGACGGTCAAGCGGAGGGTGGTGGGGGCGCCTGAGGAACGCGGTCGCGGATTGCCGATCCGTGTCAAGGAATCGGCAGGGAGACTGTCGACCGGATGACGGTGAGGAGTTCGCTGAGAATCATCGCGGTCGCCCCCCAGATGCATATCCCGTTCATCCGGTAACAGGGCGCCGTCCGTTGTCTCCCGCCGCGATTCCATAGATGGACGTCGAGATTGCCCCGATCGAGAAGTTGGGCGAGCGGGACGGTCAGTACCGCCTCCACTTCCCTGGGATCGGGGTCGAGCGTTGGCAGGTTGGGGATCCACCCGATGTAAGGGTGGACCATGTTTCGACTGGGCGCGATGTACAGCGGGGTCAGGTTTCCCAGGACGGTGACGCCGGAGGTCGGGATGCCCAGCTCTTCCTCGGTCTCCCGGAGTGCCGTCTCCATCAAGGTCTCGTCGTGGGGTTCGATGCCCCCACCGGGCAGGCTGATCTCCCCGCCGTGGTGGCCCAGGCTGGTCGGTCGTAACGTGAACGGCAGCGATAAGCCTCCAACGCTGCGGTGAATCAGGGCGAGGACGGCGGATTGACGGGTGCGTTGGTCATGGGGAGGCTGGTTTCTGCGCCCATCCGGGGCCATACACCTCTGGGCTTCCTCGCCGGGAAGCGGTCCTTGGAGGGCCTGGCTCAATTGGGCGATCCATCGGTGTGTGCGCTTCAATCGTTCATGGGATCGGTTCACAGACCGGATTATAGCTTTCTCCTCGAAGAGAATCAAGAGATTCGAAGTCTGATGATCGGATGGGTGGCTTATGGGGATGTTGATGAAGCCGGGTGCGGCGCGGGCCTGGATCTATAACGGCGTGGTGGCCCTGGCGGTCGTGCTTTTCCTGTTTTGGGCGCTCTCTCCTCCCCAGGTCCTGGTCACGATGCCGCCCCCGCAACGCGTTCGGACGACGAACCCCACCGTTGGCGTCCACACCCGGCTGACTGATGAGGTTGAGGCCTGGAAGATTCAGAGGACGCTGGCGCTGGTCCGCGAGATGGGCGCCCCTTGGATCGTCGAGTACTTTCCCTGGGCCTATATCGAGCCCGAGTCCGGGACTTACCGATGGGATCACAGCGACTTGGTCATTGAGCACGCCCGTAATCAAGGGCTCACCGTCATTGCCCGGCTGGGTATGGTCCCCTCCTGGGCCCGTCCCGCTCCCGAGGAACGGGAGACCACGTTTACCTATCTGGAGCCGGCCCATTATCCGGACTTTGCCCGATTTGTCGGGGATTTTGTGGCCCGTTATCGCGGGCGCGTGCGGCACGTCATCATCTGGAACGAACCGAACCTCAGCTTTGAGTGGGGGTATCGAGACGTCGATCCGGAGGGCTACACCGAGCTCTTGCGTGCCGCGTATGAAGCCGCGCACGAAGCGAATCCTGACGTTGTCGTGCTGGGTGGGGCGCTGGCACCGACGTTGGAGCCCCCCGGCAGCCCGGCTGGTTTGAACGACCTGATCTACCTCCGGGCGATGTACGAGGCGGGTGCGGCTGAGGTGATGGACGGTCTGGCTGCCCACGCCTACGGATTGGCGTTCGCGCCGGAGACACCGCCCGGTGCGGATTTGCTCAATTTTCGCCGGGTCGAGTTGTTGCGTGAGATTATGATAAACTATGGAGATGAAGCGAGCCCGGTTTACGTGACCGAGGCCGGATGGAATGACCACCCCCGCTGGACGTGGGCTGTCTCACCGGGGATGCGAGTGCGCTACACGCTGGATGCTTACCGCTGGGCGGATGCGCAGTGGCCCTGGTGTCCGGTCGTCACAATGTGGATGTTCAGGACGCCGCAGCCCCTGCACAACTATCAGGATGCTTATGCATTTGTGACCCCTGATTTTCGGGAACGGCCCGTTTACCGGGCAGTTCAAGAGGCTGTCGTACCCCGGGCTCCGTAATTGTTGTTGCGGAGGATAGAAGTCGATGGAGAGTCTGTCTATGATCGAAGTTCGTGTATGGATTCGAGGGATGTTACTTGTCATCACAGCGAGCATCGTGCTGTCCGGATGCGTGTTGTTGGCGACGCCGACCCCACCGCCCTCTCCAGAGCCCACCTCCTCGCCGACGCCCATGCCGGAGGTCGTGACGTCGACCCCGGAGCCTACCCCGACCGTGGTCGACAGCGTCATGACGCTGTCGATGTGGGTGCCCGAATTTCTCACCGCCGAGGAAATTGAGGACCCGGAGTCCTCGGATCTCACGGAGCTCGATCGGCAGCTGGCGGTCTTTGTCGAGGCTTCCGCCCAGGTGGACGTCCGGGTCATTCCCAAGAAGGCCGATGGGTCCGGTGGCCTTTATGATCTTTTCAGCACGGCAGCGAAAGCTGCCCCCTCTATCCTGCCCGATATCATTATGCTTGATACGGGCGATCTCCGCGCGGTCGCTGCCTCTCAATTGATCCAGCCGGTCAACGTGTGGCTGCCCGGAGACTCCGATTTTTATCCATTCGCTCTGGATGCGGTCTCTCACGATATGATCCGCGATGAGGGCGACGAGATTGAGAGATGGGGCTTTCCCTACCTGGCCCATGCCGATCACACGGTCTACCGGCGGGGGGTATCCGCAGCCCCGCCGCTCTCGTGGGCGCGCGTTTTTACCTCGGGATACTCGA
>CAYMAQ010000200.1:0-7488 GCA_964388385.1 uncultured Anaerolineales bacterium
CGCCGTTGTGGGGGCCCCCCCCCCCCCCCCCCCCCGCGGGGGGTATCTCCCCCGGAAAGCCCCCGCGGCCGCCCCCCCCCCCCTCGAGCAGCGCGCGGATCAGTGTAACCGCCTCATCCAAAGGCTCCGGGTCTCCGGGCCCGTTGGACAGCAACACCCCGTCCGGATCCATATCAAGCACCGAAACCAGGCCCTTCGTATAGGGCACCGTCGTGACCCGGACCCCGCGCGCGACCAGGTCGCGGATCATACCCTGCTTCCGCCCGGTATCGATCAACACGACGTGCGCATTATCCTCTGACTTACCATAGTGATGGATCTCGTCACCCGCCGCCTCTTGCGCGAGGTTCCGCCCCACCATCGACGGGCTCTGTTTCACCCGGGTTACAAGGTGGTCCGGATCGAGATCCTCGGTCGAGATAGCCCCCCGCATTGCACCTTGGGTCCGCAGATGACGGGTAAGCGCCCGGGTATCCACCCCCTCGATCGCCACCGTTCCGGCCTCATCAAGATAGTCGGGGAAAGATTGATTAGCCTGGTAGTTGGATGGCGTACGTACCGCACGCTGAACGACGTATCCGGCAACCTGCACCCCGCCCGACTCCACATCCCCAGGATTGACACCGTAGATGCCGATCTCGGGATAGGTCATCACCACAATCTGTCCGCGATAGGAGGGATCGGTGAGCACCTCCTGGTATCCAGTCATCCCAGTGTTGAAAACCAACTCTCCAAAAGTCTCGCCCGCCTTCCCCACGCTCTCTCCCCAAAAATGCGTACCATCCTCCAACGCCAACAGGGCGCGTTTGGAATATGCACTCATAGTTAATGCCTCTCCCCCTCATTCATTACGTACACGCCATTCGACATCACACTTGCCAGTTGAAACGACATTACGCCCCGGTCAATACCTTCGCCACCTTCTCCACAACCACGTCAACGTCCTCCTCCGAGATGACGAGAGGTGGTAGGAAGCGCATCACCGTCGAGCCGGCGGGCAGCGCCAGGACTCCCTCCTGCGCCAAGGCAGCCAGATAAGACCCGGTGCGGGCCCGCAGCTCGATCCCGATCATCAAGCCCAGTCCCCGGATGTCGCGGATGATCGGGGCATCGATCGCCTGGAACCCCCCCAGCATCCGCGCCCCCAACCTCGCAGCCCGCTCGGGAAGCTGATCCCGCTCCATTGTGCGGATGGTCGCCAGCGCGGCAGCGCATGACAGGGGATTTCCCCCGAACGTGCTCCCGTGAACTTTCCCCGGTATCTCTCCCACCCGCTCCCCGATCAGGGTCGCCCCCATCGGCACGCCGCCGGCGATGCTCTTCGCCAGGGTCAACAGATCGGGCTCTAATCCGTAGTGCTCACAAGCAAAGAGCTTGCCGGTCCGACCAAAACCGGTTTGCACCTCATCAATGATGAGCAGCGCGCCGCGTTCACGGCAGAGATCCTGTACCCCCTTGAGATACGCCTCGGACGCCGGGTTGACCCCACCTTCCCCCTGAACGACCTCAAGAATGACCGCCGCCGTCTCGTCATCGATGGCCTTCTCCATCCTTGGAAGACGGTCGTAGGGCACAAAGGCAAACGCCGGGATGAGCGGCTCGAACGGCTGGCGGTACTGCTTCTTCCACGTCGTGGAGAGCGCGCCCATCGTCCGTCCGTGAAACCCTCGCATTGTCGAGATCACCTTCGACCGCCCGGTGCTCAAGCGGGCAAACTTCAGCGCAGCTTCGACTGACTCGGCACCCGAGTTCGAGAGAAACGCGCGCTCCAATCCCGGCGGCGCGACACGCACCAACTCTGCCAGCAGCTCCGCCCGCACGTCGTTGTAGAATCCGTTGGGTGCAAGGAAGAGCCGCCCGGCCTGTTTCGTCACCGCCTCGACCACGGCGGGATGCGCATGGCCCATATTAGCCGCCCCGTGCCCTCCGATACAGTCCACGTACTCGGTACCGTCGGCATCCCAGATATGCGCACCCTCCCCACGCACCAGAACCAGCGGCTGCTTCCCGTAAACGCCGCTCTCGTATTGATCCTCCCAAGCCATCACTTGATCTCTGTTGAGATCTTCGACCGTCATGCCCGTCTCCTCTCTTGTCCGTTTCCTACTCAATCACGGTGCCCTGGCCGGCCAACGCGTTCTGCACTGGCGTCTCCTCCCGACCGTCGGCGATGATCACACGCCCCACCCCGTCGGCCATCGCCTCCACCGCACCCAGGATCTTGCGCTTCATCCGACCTTTGGCATATCGATCGAGATAATCCTCCGCCTGGAACTGCGGGATGTGCTCAATCAGGCTGGACTCATCCTCAACGTTCCGTAACAGGCCCGGCACGTTGGTCAAGATGATCAAGGTATCAGCATCCAGAGCTGCAGCGAGCGCTGCCGCAGCCCGGTCCCCGTCCACGTTGAGCGCCTCGCTCTCATAACTGATGGCCTGTGGCGCGACAACCGGCACATACCCGGCATCGAGCAAAGAGCTCAGCAGCGAGACGTTCACCTTCTCGATGATACCGCTGTACTCACCCCTGAGGATCTTCCGCTTGCTGCCTTCAACGATGCGGAGATGGGATTTGCGCTTCCCTTCTAATAAACGTCCATCAATGCCGGAGAGGCCAACCGCGTTCACCCCGAGCTGCTGCAGCCGCTCGACGAGAAGCTTGTTGATCTTGCCGGCAGTGACCATCATAAAGATCTCCAGCGTCTCCCGATCCGTATAGCGACTGCTGTGACCGGAAACCGACGTGACAAACCGGGGCGGATGCCCCAACTTCTCGGAAATCACGTTGGTCGCGTGCGATCCCCCGTGCACAAGCACAGCCTGCTCGCCCTGCTTGACGAGTTCTGCCAGATCCTGACAGACCGGCTCGGTGTTGACACCCTCACCGCCTCCAACTTTGATCACAATCATTCGCAGTATGTCCTTTCCTTGGCTTTTCCTCTGAAACCTAGATCGGATGCAACCCGGGAAACGACAATCCCAGCGTCTCATCCCACCCAGCCATCACGTTCAGGGCTTGGACGGCTGTGCCTGCCGCCCCCTTCATCAGATTATCAATCGCAGCGATGACCACCAACCGCTGACCCGCCTCATCGGAGACAAAACCCACGTCGCAGATGTTCGATCCGGAGAGCAGTTTCGGCTCCGGATAGCGGTGGATGCCCCGCCGCGATCTCACCAGGCGCACAAAAGGCTCGTCGCGGTACGTCTGCCGGTAGAGCTTCCAAGCGTCCCGCTCCTCCATCGGCGCCTTGAGCAGACAGTGACAGGTCGCCAACGCGCCCCGGACCAACCCAACGGAAGTCACAGTAAAGTGAAATTTCGGCTGATCTCGCTTGAGTCCCAACTCCTGGATCATCTCCGCGATATGCCGGTGCCCAAAAGGCGAGTAGGTACGCACCACGTTGGCCCGCTCCGGATGATGCGAGCCGGGGTTTTCATGATGTCCGCCCTCGGACGATCCCACCTTGACTTCAACGACCGTCTCGCGGACCAGGCCCTCTTTGTAAAGCGGCCAAAGCGCGAGATTGGTCACGGTCGCGTTACACCCAACGCCGCTCACGTACTTCGCCTGCGCGATCTCCTCGCGATGCAGCTCCGGCAGGCCGTAGACAAACTTATCAAGCCATTCAGGATGGGGATGCGGATGCCCATACCATCGCTCGTAGTCCTCCGCTTTCCGCAGACGGAAATCACCGGAGAGGTCTACGATCCGCTCCGCCATCCCGGCAAATGTTTCGATGCGCTTCCACGCCGTGCTGTGCGGCAGCGCGAGAAAAAGCACATCGCAGGCCTCTAACTCCGCCAGCCGACGGAACTTGAGCCGCGTATATCCCCTCAGATTCGGGTGGATAAAGTACGCATATTGACCTGCGTACGTCTCCGACGTGATCTGTGTGACCTCCACCTCCGGATGGAACAGCAACAGGCGGAGTAGTTCACCGCCGGCATATCCTGACGCTCCAACAATCGCTGCCTTGACCATCTTATCCCCTCATTGACTTATCGACTAACAGACAGTCCTCGACTTACCTAAGCCTGGTGCGCCTCAGCAACCCCCAACACATACGCCACGATCCGATCAGCAATGTCGACCTTGGTAGCGTGGCGCGCACCGTGAAACTCCGGCGTGTGGTTGACCTCGTTGACGAGCATCTCCCCATCCAAGGTCTCCAGCAGGTCCACCGCCACGATACCGCCGCCCACCGCTTGCGCAGCCCCCACCGAGAGCGAAACCACCTCATCGGTCAGCGGGCACGGCTCCGGCTCACCGCCCAGCGCCGTATTCGTGATCCAGTGCTCCGACTTCCGGTAAATCGCGTACACCACCTCATCACCGGCGACCATCACCCGGATATCCCGTCCCGGCTTGTCCACGTACTCCTGCGCGTAGACCATCCGGTGCTGAATCCCCCCCAGCGTGCTCTTGTGCTCCAACAACGCCTCCGCAGCGTCCCGGTCGTTGACCCGGGCCAGCAGCCGCCCCCAGGAGCCCACGAGCGGCTTGAGCACAACCGGATATCCCAGGGCCTCGATCACCTCGATACCCCCCTCCGGGGTGAACGCCGCAGCAGTCCGCGGGGTGGGCAGTCCGGCCTCTTGGAGCGCAAAGCTGGTTAGCAGCTTATCGCCGCAGACAGCGACCGTGCGGTGCGGACTCACCGTAGGGATACCCTGTGCCTCCAAATACCGGGTCAGGTAGAAGGCATTGGTGCCGCTCAAGCAGCGGATCAGCACGGCATCAAAGGGCGGAGGCTCCGGCTTTCCTAACTCAAAGGTGACCTTCCGGGGGTCGATACGTCCGTATTCGATCCCGCGCGCCTCCAGGGCCGTGGTAATCAGCTTCTCCTCAATGCGTTTCCGCGAGTACGCAATCCCGATCTTCATAGGCTCCTTATAGACTCCTTCCGTGGATAGTCGCCGGCAACCTCACCTACTCGCCCCAGTCTTCCTCAACCTCGGGTGCCATGATCAACTCGACCGGATCCAGGCTCAACACCTCGAGCTCCACCCCGCAATCCGGGCAGACGATGATCTCACTCTCCTCCACGTTCGCATCCAACTCCAACTCCGCAGCACACTCAGGACAGAACACCGTTTCCATTTGTCGATCTCCTTCTCTCGGAACTCTCACACCTACCTACACCTATGATCCCATCATTCGGCCCACACTGGCACGAAAAAAGCCAGCCCCCTGCTGGGGCTGGCTTGTCTCTCGCCGTTTATGGTCTCAGGTTGCTACCAACGCGCAACAATACCGACCCAGCAGGGCTGGTTCAGGTTTCGTCGCACTCGTCGCTTCAGCACGTTATCGTTGGTCAGCATCATCCCTGATTTCCTTGATTGGACTGAATCATAGCATAGCAGAAGAGAATGTCAAATCCCATTTTCCGCATCCAAGGTGATGCCCCTGCGATTCTACGAGATAGAGTGCGGAGCGTTGGCTTCTCCAGAACGTGTGATACGATGCAAGATCGTAAAGTTTCGCACAACGCAGGTGGGATCGGGCGATCGCTCAACACAGGGAGGAGTATTTGATGACACAAACAGCCATCCGCAACCACAAGGGGATTCCAACGATATTTCTTGACGGCGACCCGCGACCGCCGATCATCGCTTACGTGGGGCCGGACTACGTCGATACTTTTGTGGACGCCGACGTCGAGCTTTACACGTTCATCGTGCCCGGACGCTGGTGGGTGGGGCCGGACGAGTATGATTTCTCGGAGGTCGATGCGTTCATCCGCGCTTACGTCGACCGGATCCCCGGCCGCTATTTTATGCCGCGCATCTACCTGGGCCCGCAGGGATTCCCGTGGTGGGGAGGGGCACACCCCCACGAGATGACCGTCCTGCGCGACCGCAAGAGCGGCGAGATCTGCGACCCTCTCACTTCCGAGCCCGAGGTGGTTCACTATTTGGGTCACGAGGTCAGACTTGACGATATCAACCTCCACTCCTTTCATTCTGAGCTCTGGCGTCAGGAGGCCGGGCAGGCCGTTTCGACGCTTATCGCGCACTGCGAAGCCACAGCCTATGCTGATCAGGTATGGGCGTGGCATCTCGCCGACGGCCTCTTCCAGGAGTGGTTCCACTGGAGCGAGTATGCGTTCGGATGTCTGGCCGATTACTCACCGGCAGCCCAGGCAGGGTTTCGCCAGTGGCTCCGCGAGACCTATCAGGACGATCTGGACGCGCTATCCAAGACGTGGGGACGCACGATGACCTGGGATGAGGTCGTCGTCCCCGCGCCCACGATGTGGAACGAGCCCAGTCACGGTGAGTTCTACGACCCGGTGGAGGATCGCCCGGTCATCGACTATATGCAGTGCATCAGTGATGCCACCGTCGACAGCATCACCGCCATCTGTAAGAGCGTGAAGCAAGCGCTGCCTACCCCCAAAGCGACGTGCGTCTTTTACGGCTATCAGTTCAGCGATATGCCTCGCCCTCAGCTCAACGGACACTACGCGCTCCGGCGCCTGCTCCGATCGCCCGCCGTCGATATGATCGCCAGCCCCCACGCCTACAGCAACCGGGGAGAGGGCGGCTACCACGCACCCCAATCCGTGGCCGATACGATCCGCCGGGCGGGCAAGTTACACATCGACGAGATCGACTGCAAGACCGTGTGGACGCCCGACTCGGTGACGTGGAAGCGGCACATCAGCCAACCGCAAACCGTGGAAAGCACGATCGAGATGATGAAGAAGGACGCCAGCTACCAGATGGCCTCCGGAACCGCGCAATGGTGGATGGATCTGACCAACCAGGGCTGGTTTGACGCGCCGGAAGTGGTCGAACCAATCCGCAAGCTCAGGGACATTGAGGTGCGTCTGCAAGAGCGACAAAGGCACCATTTCGGTGAGATCGCGTTCGTTGTCAGCCAGCGGGCGATGATGTTCCAGGCACCCCGCGAAGGCCTGCACAACGCCACCCTCCTTATGTTCCGGAATTGGCATCTCTCCCGGATGGGCGCACCGTTTGAAACGCTGCTCCTGGATGACATCGCCCGTTGCAACGTCCCCGCCTACAAGCTCTACATTATGGCGAATACATTCTACCTGTCCGCCAAGGAGCGGGCGATGATCGACCGGGTGATCAAAAGGAACGGCGCCACCGCCCTGTGGGTCTATGCGCCCGGCTACCTTAACGATCGGACAGCCTCGGTGGAGGTGATGCAAACACTGACCGGGATTAAGATGGAGAAAGAGAACGTCAACGGCGAACTCAACGTAGCCCTCACCGATTTTGAACATCCCATCACACGCAATCTGCCCGAAGGGTATGCGTACGGAACCGGCATCGAGCGCGAGCAATACGAGCAGCCGCCGCGGATCGAGTACGTCCCGGATACCGGGGTAAGGCCGCATTTTTACGCGGACGACCCCAAGGCCCAGGTCCTCGGCGTGACGCAGCCGGGCGATCGCCCCGGCCTGGTGGTCAAATCTATCGGTGACTATCGTGCGATCTACAGCGCAGCGCCGC
>CAYMAQ010000201.1:0-2126 GCA_964388385.1 uncultured Anaerolineales bacterium
GTAGGAAGCCGACAGGGCCGCCCACCATCTCCCCCGGGATCAATCGGTCGACCTCTCCACATACACGTAATAAGCGCCCCAAGCCCGTCCCATCTCATCAAGGAGATACGTCTGAAGCTCTGCCTCGCCGGGCTTCAGGTTGAGTTCGAACACCACGCACACGTCGTCCTGGCTCAGCGGTTGGCCTATCTCCTGCCCGGCGATGGTCAGCCGCGCTTCGGCGAAGGATAGCGCTTTCCCGCCGCCCCACCCATCCTTGATCTCCGCGCTGAATGGCTTCAACGGTCCGGGAATACCTCGAACCAGCGCACGATCCTCCTCCCGTGGCCAACGCCGCAGTTCAAAGCGGTACCGGCCCGGTTCGGCAATCTCAACCTCCCAGTAACCGTTACAGCGCATCCCCCGGCGGATCAGGGACTGATTCCACGCACACGCCACCGGATCATTGCGCCAATCGTGGGTCGTGAGGCGCACCGGCTCTCCGGGATTCTCACCCAATAGAATCGGGATCGTGCCGTCAAACTGCCGGGAGACCTCGGCCCACCACTGCTCATAGCCGGCACGCAGCCGATCGACCACCTCGGGATGAGCGGACGAGACATCCCAGCGCTGCCCGGGATCGGATTGGATATCGTAAAGCTCGCGACCGTTAATCAACCGCCAGCGTTGGGTCATCGTCGAACTCTTGCGCCATTGGATCGGCTGCGCCACCCGCTGGGAGTCGGTGACCAGCACGCGGTCGCGCCACGGGACATCCTCCCCGCGAATGAGGGGCAGCAGGTTTTGTCCGTGAAATGTGTGATCGCCTGGATCGATCCCACACATCGCCAACAACGTCGGCATCATATCGACGTTTGCGGTCAGGGCCGGTAAGTCTCGTCCCGAGGCCAAGCCGCCATCGGGCCAGTGGATAAAGAGCGGCACGCGGTGCCCCCCTTCGTACTCCGAGCCCTTGATCCCCCGCATGCCCGCATTGTATCCGGATACCACAAACTGATCTTCGTCCGTCGATGCACCACCGGACGTCCCATTGTCGGTCATGAAGATCAGAATTGTGTGGTCGCTCAACCCCCATGCGTCCAGCTTCGCCCGGAGTAGGCCCAGGTTTTCGTCGATATTGGTGATCATCCCGTAGAAATCCGCACGATCCTGCGTCTCCACCTGTGAGGTGTACGGGGCACTGTACCGTTCGTCCACGATATAGGGGGAGTGCGGGGCATTGGTGCTGAGATAGCAGAAGAAAGGGCGATCCTGATGGCGCTCGATAAAGGCAAGGGCCTGGCTAAACCAGATATCGGTGCAGTATCCCTCGAAGGGAGTCCACTCACCGTCGACGCTGTAGACATCGTCATGGTAGTTGTTGCCCCAGTAGTCCGGCGTCTGTCCGACGCCCCCACCCCCGTGGACGGCAACCGTCTGAAATCCACGATCCTGCGGCCGGTACGGTTCATTGTCGCCCAGGTGCCACTTGCCGAAAATGCCGGTCGCGTAGCCGTGCTCGGAGAACGCGTCGGCCAGGCTCCACTCATCCTTTCTCAGCAACGACCGTCCCCCAATCGTGTGCCATACCCCGGTGCTGTTATGGAAATGCCCCGTCAGCAGCCCGGCCCGCGTGGGAGCGCACGTCGGACCGACGTGGTAGTCGGTCAGCCGGAGGCTTTCGTCGTATAAGCGGTCCATATGCGGGGTCTGAATCACGGGGTTGCCGTGACACCCCAGTTCGCCGTAGCCTTGGTCATCGGTCAGGACAAAAACAACATTGGGACGGGAGCCCGCCATCATATCCTCCTCTTCCATAGAGATCGGTGTCCACGAAGTGCCCAACACGTCACGCAAAGGATTGGCTATCCAATAACGTCCGGGAAATCAAGCCGAAAGCGGTATAAAAAGCACCCCAAACATGGAAGATATTGAGCTTTCAGCCCTGAATCACACGACGTCAGCGATCAAGGGTCCCGAACCTAACGGACCTCAATCGCGTCGATACTGACCTCGCCCTCAATGACGGTCACCGTCCAGCTATGATCACGAGGAAAAAGCGTCGTTGTCACTCTAACTTCCTCGCCCGCGAGATGCACGTCACGACTGCGTCCTTTCGCATCCTCAATACGGATCCGACCTTCCCC
>CAYMAQ010000201.1:2226-7468 GCA_964388385.1 uncultured Anaerolineales bacterium
GCCGCAAACTCCGGCCCTCCCAGGCGAACGTAAGCGTCGCGCCGGGCGTTGACGTGATCCGATAAGCACCCAACTCTGCACCGGTATCCGTCACGTCCTGCCAGTTCCCCCCATAGGTCAGGGGCCAGGCACTTTCCTGATGCCTGCCGGGGTAGAGGGTCGGAGTCAGATCATTCAGATAAGAGGAGAGGGTTTCAAAGACCGGCATCGGGGTGAAGTCCGGTTCGACCAACCGAAAATGATAGAATGGCTGGGCTACCTCGGTGTCGGTGGCACGTTTAAAAAACCAGACCGAGGTGACACCGGCCCACGGCCACTCACGCTGAATGCGATCCAGCGCCAGCGGCGCATAGCGAGCCTGCTGCTCCAGGGTCATCCGTCCGAACCGCGCTTTGACACCTTCGGGCGCCGCGTTACTGTTCATCTCACTGATCCAGATCGGTTTATGCGCGTCACCGTTTGCGACCATCACATCGCGGACCCAGAGAGGTCGCGAGAAATTAATCTGATCCTGGGTGGGAGCCAGCCGCCTATCGGTCGGCCCGGAGAAGAGCATATAGTTATTGACAGCCATGATATCGAAGCAGTCCCCGGCACCGGCATCGTACATCCGCTGGAGAAAGACCACGTCCATCAAGTTATTGCCCTCGTAGGATGGGTTCCACGTGCCCAATTCGGCCGTGGGGGCCAGCGCCCCGCTGATCACAGCGGCTTCGAGGTCCGCGGCCTTGACCCGTTCGTAAGCCAGGCATAAAAGTTCGGTGTAAGCCTCCGGGTCGACCGGCTGATGACCCCACTCCGGGTAGATGTTGGGCTCGTTCCATATCTGATAGAAACGTATCCGGCCCCGATACCGAGAGACCACCGCCGAGACGTAGTCACCGAAGTCCATCAGGTTATCCGGCGGCGCAAATGCCCCCTTTGCCGTCCCGGCTTCGCGGCTCCACGTCGGGGGATACTCCAACCGGGCGATGATCGAAAGATCGTAGTCGCCGGCGAGATCGACGATCTGGTCGTATTTCTCCCAGGCTGACCGCGTCGGATCGTGGCGCCGATCCTCGAAATCCCCTTTACCGTGGATCTCGATATCGGCCCAGGGAAAGGACTGCCGGATCCATGAGAACCCGGCATCGGCAATCATAGCCAGGGATCGAGCTCGCTTCGCCGGTTCGACCTCCTGCTCCAAGAAGGTGTTGACGCCAAAAGGACTCATATCCGTGTGAGCGACCGGCACATGATCCGCAGTCTCAGGCAGCGGACGCGTCCACCGAAGCGCCCACTGAAAGGCGCCCCGGATCTGGGCAGGAAGCCGTTCCTCACCGGTTATTGAAAAGAGTTTCGTACGGGGATCGGGAAGTAAAAACGCCGCGCCAATCAGCGCAGCGAGAAAGAGTACAAGCCAAGGCCAAAAGCGTCGCACCATAGGGACAATGGATCTACCGCTGCTTATCGGACACCGACTCCATATTTTGACCTAGCAAGAGCTCCGCCGAAAGCGGCTTGTCGTCCTCGACAAATGCACGGACTTTCTCAAGCATACTGCCGTATTCCGCCAGGAGTGCATCGTCATCTTTTTTGAAGCCACTGACCGAGCGACGGGCGCAGGTACAACACCCCAGTGAGGCGCGATAGCTATCGAGATCGCACGTCAGACAACTGCCCAGGTCAATAAGCAGGAGCCCGAAAGCCAACACTTCCTCATGGTTATGAGGCAAGGACAATACTCGAATCACCAGACTCTGCCACTCTGGCCCTCGAAGATCGAGCATTTGTTCTATACAACGTGGCGGAAAAAGGATTTCACTGTCTGGATACATATCACTTCTTTCAGAGATTGGATTCAGTTCAAGCGTATGATAACAGAAAGCGTCGACGCAAAAACGATAATACCATAGGGACAAGCGTTTTTCAAGGGTTTTCACAAATCCCTACCGAGGAAAAACTTGGGCAAAAGGGCGTTTCAATCGGGCGAAGCCATACCTCGGGACGCCGCTATGTCTTAATGCACCGAATCCAATCCGCTAATGCTTGCATCAGATCGGACAGATAGTGACACGCGGCATCATCAATGAGCCGTCCTTTCGCGTTAAAGGCATCCTGCGCCCGGGAGATGAGAACTTTGGGACGGTTGACCGGATGCATATTGAGGGACGAGCAGACGGCGCGAAGATGCAACTGAGCCTTGGACGTACCGTAGTGTCCTGTCGTCGCACCGAGAATCGCGACCGGCTTGCCGTCCGCCGGCGGGCTGGGCGGACGCGAAGCCCAATCCAGAGCATTTTTGAGGACGCCCGAGAGCGATCCGTTATATTCGGGGGTTGCAATCAGCAGCGCATCGGCAGCTTCGATCTTCTCCCGAAAATCCCTCACAATCGTAGGGTAGCCCTCCACCCGAACGTCGTCGTTGTAGAGGGGGATCCCGGAAAGATTGAACCGTTCAAACGCCATCCCCTCAGGCATTAACCTGGCTGCTTCATAGAGAAGCTGAGTGTTATACGAACCCTTGCGAAGACTTCCGGAAATTCCCAAAACGTGGAATGCTACCATGAGCTAGCGAGACTCCTTTTGATTGAGTGCACTGTAACCATCAACAGATAGACTCGTTAAGTATACCGTATTTGACCGCGTTTTGGAGAATATTGATATAACCGGATACCATACAAAAGAAGAGGGCAAACAATGAGAAGAGAAGAACGCACGATCTTCCTATAACGGAAAGAGCCCGGCTAAAGCCGGGCTCCCCGTTTACTAGAATTATCCATATATCACCTCCCATTGCGGAGATACAGTGCTTGCGTGTGCGCGCCCACCCGAAGCACCATTCGATCCCTATTATATACCGCTCTGAGCAAGATGCAAGCAGCAGAATCACAAGAAGACGTGACATTCCTCCATTGCCCCGGGAATCGTCATCCAATCGCTGATACCCGTCACGTCACATCTCACAGACTGATTGCGCGTGCCTCAAGCCCAAAGGGAGGGCTTAAAAGGACGCCTGGCTGGCTTCGATGAACATCGCGCGGTCCACATCGTCGTGCAGTATCTTTCTACCCAACTCCTCTCCATAAACGATCAGCCGCGGGATGGCATCCGGATCGTCCATTGCAATGGGAGAGGCCAAATCCACCTGAAAGCGCCGGAAGTCCAGCTGATCGAAGAAGGTCTCCACGAGATGTACCTGCTGGTCGTCTGCGGAGTGGAGAAAGGCCCCCAGTAGCGGGGATAACCACTGCCAGGGATACCAGCGGTCGGCAGCTCCCTTCCTGACAGTGTTGGGATTCCGGCCCGTTCCGAGACTGATAAGGGTTGTTTCAGCCGGATCCCAGTCCAAACAGTATTTGATCTCATAAGCAGCCAGGTAACACGGATTGGCATAGGAGCCCACGCCGCCATCGACGTAACGACCATCGACCACCGGAAAATAGGTGGGCACCGAGCTGGAGGCCAACACCGCCTTGACGACCGGCCAATTCGCATACGTCGGCTTCCAAGGCTTGATGAACCGCGTACGGTTCTCCAGGAGATCGAACGCAGTGATAACCACATCGGTCCGTGGCTCTTGCACCCAGAAGTCCCCCATCATCGGATCACCGATGTGTTCGTGGATTGCTTCGGCCAAAGGCTCGTGAGGATATCGATATCGGTATAGAAGCCATAGTTCGCTGCGTAGGGTCTTTTTGAAAATCGTATCGCCCAATGTGACATAGAGCTCCTGCATTCGCTCCGCAGTAAGACCCGCAGCGATCCCGGCCGAGATAATCGAGCCGGTCGACGTGCCGGCAGCCAGGCGGAAGACATCGTGCACACTCCGTCCCAGGTGGTCCTCGAGGATCGACAATGCGCGGGTGACCATCACCCCCTTGATACCACCCCCATCAATCGCAATAGCTACGTGCTCTCGAAACGGTTTCATCATGTTCCTCCTTTTCAAAACGGGAGCAACCCATTTCCGACTGCCGTCAGGCTCGCCCCATCCTTCGGGGCATCGACGGACATCCACATTCAGTGAGTGACTTGAGGATTATCCTGCCTTCATTATACTGCAATCGGTAGATCCACAATCGATATGCCGCGATACCCGTAGAGACCCTAGAGCGAAGGAGAAAAATGCGGTGGAACCTCAACGCGTGACCCATCATCCAACAGCGAACGAACAGCTCCTTTATTTTACCTCCTCAAGCCTGTTGGCCGACAATCAACACCTCGTCTTCATCAGCGACCGGACGGGGAACCCGAATCTTTTCATACGACACGTCGAGACCGGGGAGGAGATCCAGCTCACCCATAACGACGAAGGCTATCTCAAATCCTACGTCTACTTCGATGGCATACCGTACCGTGGCTTGGGTAAGGCCAGCGTCAGCCTGCACGCCCACAGCGGCACGGCCTATTACCTCCAGGGGCGCCGGATATGCCGTGTTCGGATGGGTGAATCCCCGGAGGTCATCGCAGAATACCCGCCCGGTCAAATGACCGCGTTCACCCACGTCTCGGCCGATGGGACGCGCCTATGCGTCCCGACCACCGACGCGCGAGCCCTCGACGGCGAAAAACGGCTCAGCGGACGCCCCGATTACAACATCGACCAACGGGTCAGAACCGAGAACCTCCGCTCCTATCTGCGGGTCTTCGACACCACCACCGGTGAGATGATCCAATGTGAGGATGTGCCCCGTGCATGGATCACGCACGTGCAGTTCTCGCCCGCGAACCCCGATTGGATCCTCTACAATCACGAATGGCCCGACGATTGCGGCATCCGCCGCATATGGCTCTGGGACGGGCACGAACACCGCCGTCTTCGCACCGAGGAGGGGGGACGGAGCCGGGAGGACTGGACCTGTCACGAGATGTGGGAGCGTGACGGACGGGCTGTTATCTACCACGGGACCTACGCAGGAGGACGGGCGTATATCGGGCGCGTCAAGCCGGACGGCACGCAGCGGATCGAGATTCCGCTGCCCAAGGGGTGGGATCAATACGGGCACTTTACGGTAGGCAAAACCGGCACTCTGGTCTCCGACGGCTACTTCCGTACCGCGGGAGGGGCAGACGCCGACCACAGCCCTTGGATCAGCCGCGTCGACGTCGACTGGAAGGCAGGCAGAGCGGAGTGGACCCCACTCTGCCGTCACAACGCAAGTTGGGATTCCCAGGACAGCCATCCCCATCCCATCTTCGATCACGCTACCGAATACGTCTACTTCACCTCCGACCGCGAGGGAAAGCGCGCGGTCTACCG
>CAYMAQ010000202.1:0-5776 GCA_964388385.1 uncultured Anaerolineales bacterium
TTGAAAGGATACGAGCGTATGCCGACGCCTGATGACACCCGACCGAATATCCTGTTGATCATGCCGGACCAGATGCGGGGCGACTGCCTCTCGCTGACCGGGCACCCGGCGGTGCTGACCCCGAACCTCGACGAGATCGGTGGGCAGGGGGCGCTCTTCACCCACGCCTACACCACCTGCGCCTCGTGCATCCCGGCCCGGCGGTCCCTGCTCACCGGGCAGTTCCCCTCGACGAACGGGATGGTCGGCTTTGCCGGCGGCTACCCCATCGAGGGGCAGACGTTGATGCACCACCTGCGCGATGCCGGTTACGAGACGGCCCTGGCGGGGCGGTATATGCACCAGTCGCCGTACGAGGAGCCTTACGGCTTCGCGCACCGCGTGCTGGGCTCCACCTACGTCCCCGACGACGACTACGCCCGCATGCTCGATCACCGCAAACCCGATCTCGGCGGTATCCGGGGGCTGGGTATCAACTTCAACGGCTGGCAGGCCCGCTCATGGCCGCTGGAGGACTATCTGCACCCGACCCACTGGACGGTGACCCAGGCCCGGCATATCCTCGACCACCACACGCCGGACGCCCCGCTGATGCTGGTCGCGTCGTTTTATGCGCCGCATCCGCCGCTGATCCCCCCGGCGTTCTACATGGAACGTTACCTGCGGATGGACCTGCCCGATCCGGTTATCGGGGCGTGGGCCTCTCTCCCGCCGGATGGGGGCCGGGGTGCGCCGGTCGACGCTCACCGCACGGTGCTCGAGGGTGAGGCCTTGCGGAGCGCCCAGGCCGGGTATTTTGGGCTGATCAACCACATTGACGACCAGCTCACCTGGCTGCTCGCCGAGTTCCGCGCCAAGAGCCGCGCGATGGAGCGCCCGTGGGTGATCGTCGTCACCTCGGATCACGGCGAGATGCTGGGCGACCATCACTACTTCCGCAAGTGCGAGCCGTACGAGGGCGCGTCCCGCATCCCGTTCCTGATTCAGGGCTCCGAGGCGCTGGGTTTCGAGGCTGGAGTGACGTGCGATCGACCGGTCGCGCTGGAGGACCTGATGCCCACGCTGCTCGATCTGGCCTCCGTGGAGATCCCCGACAGCGTCGACGGCGTCAGCCTGGTGCCGGTGCTGCGGGGGGAGGATCGGGAGGTGCGCCCCTACCTGCACGGAGAGCACGCACCCTGTTACAGCCAGGCCCAGGCCTATCACTTCCTGACCGACGGGGTGATGAAATACATCTGGCGCCCCCTGGATGGGTCCGAGCAGCTCTTCGACCTTGATGACGACCCGCAGGAGCGGGTCGACCTCGCCGAACAGGAAGGATACCGCACCGAGCTGGCGCGGTGGCGGTCCCGACTGGTCGACCTGCTCCGCGATCGGCCGGAGGGCTTCGTCGCGGACGGCGACCTGGTTGCCGGACGGCCCTACGAGGCCGTGCTGCCCTAGCCTCCCCCCAGTCCCCGGCACTCGCTGTATTTCGCGAGTGCCGGGGACTGGGGGGAGGGGCCGGGGGACTGGGGGACGGGCCGGGAAGGACGGAGGAGTTTATTGGCTCCTGAGAACCATGGGCAAGTAGACCAGCTTCGGATTTACAATCAGGGCATGGGTGAGCGTCAGGGTGTCTGTACCATCACTGAGGTACCCGGTGTTTGAAATCACGACTGGCGTGTGGAGATCGATCCCGTCACTCACGGTGACCGCAAAACCAGCCTCAATCATGGTGCTGTAGGAGCTCACGGCGGTCCATGTAATGCTCTGAGTCGTTGCGGTAATTGCACCCTCATCGGCCCACGCCGATCCGGGGATCAGGGTCGTCGAGAGGGGGAGCGTGTCGGTCAGGGTGATAGCGGTGTTTTTGCCGGTATTATGGATCGTGAAAGTGTAATCCGCCCGATCGCCGGGATGGATGTCTTGTGGCAAAGCATATTTCCCCGAGGCCGATAGGTCCGCTGCGTCGCCGGGCGCTTCCGCATAGGATAGATAGAGGTTCTCATGATCGCCCTCCCAAATCAGGAAAAATCGGCCGCCCGATGGAGTCATCGTTAGTTGAGGATACGTTGTCTGGTAACTTGTGACGTGGACGGGGCTGCCCCACGTGCCATCCTGCCAGCGATAGGCCGTATAGAGCTCATAATTGCTAGCCCAATACGCATAACCGTTCCCCGATTCATCAATGGCCATATGGATCTGTTTCCCGTCGTGGGCTAGGTCAATCGGAGGTTCCCAATTGCCGTCGGATGCCCGATACCTCAGCCACCGGGTGCCGTCATCGCTTTTGAGCAGCGCGTAGAGTTTACCCTCTTTGCCGAACCCCAGTTTGTAGGGGTCGACACCCGGGTCGCCTATCAGTTCCGGTGCACTCCATACACCCGATGAACTTCGGTGATGGAGGTAGACTTGGTCTGGACCGAGATCTTCAACCAGGATGTAAAGGTTGCCCTGGGAATCTGTGACCACACTCTTATACATTCCTTGGGCTACGGTCTCGATGGCGTCCCATACACCGTTGCTGTTTCGCACCCGAACCTTGGTGACCGAATCGGTGTAAGATCCATTAAAGGGGTACTGATACCAGACGACGTAAGCGTTACCAGTCCCGTCGACTGTGACTTCGATGCTTCGTTCTTCATCCTGTTCGTTGGCAATGAGTTCGGTAGCTCCCCACGTTCCATCTGCCTTCCGTTTTCGGAAACGCAGCAAGGACACCGGTGGATAGGTTGAAAGGTCTTTGTGGCGCCATACCGTGTAGGCGTCCCCGGTGGGGGTAACGTCAAGGTCCGGGTACTCTTGGTTCCACTCCCTTGTAGCACTTGCGACTTCTGCCGGACTCCACGATCCATCGGCGGTTCGATATCGGAAGAAGACGTCGTAACCGTTGAGGTCGGCGCTTAAATCGCACCACATCACATAGACCGTTCCAGAGGCGTCGGTATCCACGGATGGATTGGTGGTACATTGCATTCTGTCGGCGATAACTTCTTGTGGCTGCCACGGGGAGTGTGGCTTTGCTAAAGGGGCAGCCCTTGCGATTTGAGGCGAAAGACCGGCGATCAGGATGCCAAGCAGTAAGATTTTCAGGAAATAGTTGCGGGGTGTCTGCATAAGTCAGGCTCCTTAGATTGGGTTTGAGTTTGATTGATGTGCGATATGTTTCCCCCAGCCCCTCCCAGTCCCCGGCACTCGCTGTATTTCGCGAGTGCCGGGGACTGGGGACTGGGAAACTCCTCAAGACGGCTTCACCACAACGCGAAAGCCCCCGTAATCGAGATAGCGGTCGTTCGGATCGACGCCGAAGCGGTAGGCGCACCGCACGTACGCGCGCAGCGTGGAGAAGGCGCCGCCGCGCAGCACCCACCCGCCGCTGGCTTCCGGGTCCTCGCGCCCATCCGTGGGATCGTAGGGATAGTCCCGGTAGAGGCTGCGCGTCCACTCCCAGACGTTGCCGGCCATGTCCGCGCACCCGTAGGGGCTGTCGCCCTGCGGCGAGTACGCGCCGACCGGTGTCGTGCCGCCCCACCGATTGCCGGCGTTGCAGAGCGCCGCGTTGGGCGGCGCGTTGCCCCACGGATAGAGGCGCCCATCCGACCCCCGCGCCGCCTTCTCCCACTCCGCTTCGCTCGGTAGCATCACCGACCAGCCCGTCCGCTCGCTCAGCCACCCGCAGTAGGCCCGCGCGTCGTGCCAGGCCACGAGCCGCATCGGATGGGTATCCGAGCCGCTCAGTCGATGGCCCACATCCCCGCGGTCCGTCTCCAACAAAAAGATCCGAAACTGGGCGACCGTCACCGGATAGCGTCCGATCCAATAGCCGGGCAGCGCGACCCGGTGCCGGTGGAGCTCGTCGCTGTACGCCTGGGGGTCCTGATCCAGATCGCTGCCCATCAGGAACGGCCCTGGTGGGATCCACACGACCGGAACCCCCAGGATCTCCGACAGGTAGGCCACCCCGGCCCGGTGGAGGGGATGATCCGGCTCCCGGGCCAGCGTCAGCGCCTGCGCGCGGACGTCCGCGCCCATCGACATCAGCGTCTGCACCGCCAGCCCGGCGACCTCCGCATCGGTGTCCGCTGCGGCCTTGAAGAGCGGCTCGATGGTTTGGGAGGTGTGCGTGCGCGACAGCGTGGTGCGCGACAACGTGGCTACTGCCCGCCGCCGGTCGATCGCCCGGTCCGATTCCAGATGCCACACGGCGCGCGTCCTGATGGCGTCCAGCGTCTCCTCGGTGATCCGCTGCCCCTCTTCCGCGCACCGCAGGGCCAGCCAGGGATTGCCGCGCATCACATCCTCGATCAGTCGGTCGGTGTCGTGGATCAACCCTGCCAACTGGATGAACGTCTCCCACCGGCTGTCATCGTCGGCCAACGCGGCGATCCCCGCCTTCTCACCCGTCAACAGCCACCGGACCTTTCGCTTTAGCCGCTGCCAGATAGTCAGCGTCCACTCCTGCGCCGTCAATGCCCGCAGCGCCAGCGCCGCGAAATACGTTTGCACCATCGGGTGGGGGGCGAACTGGAGATCCTCCGCATCGGATGGCTCGGCAAGTAGTCCCTGTCGCCCGGCAAGTAGTCCCTGCCGCCCGGCAAGCAGTCCCTGCCGCATACATGCCCCAATCACCGCCTCGGCGAGGGACCGGTCCCTGCCCAGCCGCCGGGCCGCTGCCCGGATCGCCTCGCTGCGGGAGCAGCGCCGCCGCGGCCCCATCGCGTGGGCCAGGTCGGCGAGTGCCCGTCGCTTCAGCCGCTCGGGGATCTCGGCGTCTCTCTCGATGTCTGTGTCGCTGCGGAGCTTCCGCGCTACAAATCCGCCGTAGAGCGCCCCGAGGGTCTCCGGAATCGGTTCGCCGGCTCTGCCCGCCTCCGTGATCAACCGGAGATTCAGGGCGCAGCGGGCCATCGCTTGCTGCCTCGGGGTCAACCGATCGTGGAGGGCCACCCCCGCGCTGCCCAGGGCAGCCGCCAGCGTGGTCCGTATCTGTTCGTTGCTGAGGGACTGCAGGACCAGCACCCGGTCCATCGCCTCCCGCAGCCGCCGCCACGTGGGGTCGCGGGGACGGCTGGTGAGGATGACCGGATGGTGCGGGTAGTTCTCCATCCACCGGGTCAGTGTATCGATCCACGCATCGCGGCGGTCGGGGTCGATCTCGTCCAGACCGTCGCCCAGCAGGAAGCAGCGCGCGGTGCCCCTCTCCAGGAACGCTTCCAGCGCGGCATCGTCCGGGATCTGCAGCCGCCCCGTCTCTTGGAGCAGGGTCCGGACCCACGGGGCCAGCGCTCCCCCCTCGTAGCGATAGAGCGGCAGGAAGACCGGGATCACCGGCTCGGAGGCGCCGCACAGCTCCCAGGCGAACCGCTCAAGCACGACGGTTTTGCCGGCGCCCGGCTCCGCCAGGATCAGGAACCGATTCGCCTGGTGCAGCGCCGGGAGGAGATGCTCGCGCGGGTTCGTCCGTCCGGTGTGATAGGGAGAGGTTTCCATCGGCAGCGGCGCGGCTTCCCGCTGAAGGTAGTTCATCACGCCGCCCCACCGTCGGCATCGGCGCTCGAACGCCTCCGACATAGCGATGCGGTGCGCGGTGATGGCATCCCGCGAGGGCAGGACCGGGCCGTTGCCGTCGTCTGGGATCGGTGTTCGGTTATCGTCTGTCTTCACGTTAGCATCTTCTGCTTCCGGCCTCTGCCGATCTGCTGGGATCCAAGGGTCGGTCGATGGTGGTTTTAACTGGGTTCAAACCCGTCTTGACGCCATGATCGATGACCTTTGGATTTTGTCAAATGCCCCC
>CAYMAQ010000202.1:5876-7457 GCA_964388385.1 uncultured Anaerolineales bacterium
TCAAACCCGTCTTGACGCCATGATCGATGACCTTTGGATTTTGTCAAATGCCCCCGGCAGTCCCCGGCACTCGTTGTACTTCGCGAGTGCCGGGGACTGCCGGGGGAGGGGACTGCCGCAAGCCTACGCTCATCCGATGCGCAGCATCAGCGGCAGGTAGAGGCGCTCCGTCAGATCGGCGGGGCGGAGCCGCCGGTTGAGCAGGGAGACGTCATCCAGGATCATCCCCGTATGTCCGTTCTGTCCGTCGTTGACGACCCCATAGTGCAAGGTCAGGGATTGTCCCCTGTATGCCGAGAGGTCGACAGTGCGCGAGATCCATGCGTCGGCATTCACCAGCTCGTAGAAGAGGAACTCCCCGGTCTCCAGGATCATCGCGTACTGGAGGTCCCCTTCGACCGCTGTACCTGCCGGCACCGGCAGCGCTGCAGCCACAGTTTCCTCGGTCTTCGGGAGATAGTGGAACTGCAGGGTCGCCGTCAGCGTATCGCTTGGGATCGTGACCCGCTGCCGGACCGACGAGTACGCCACTTCGGTGGGGACCGCGCTGCCGGGACCCACCCCGATCCGCGCCGCCCGGCTGCCCGTGTGGGTGATCGCGTCCGTCACCGCCGCCGGCAGGACGGTGTGGGGGAAGGCCCAGCCCCCGTCGGCCTCGAAACCTCCGTTGACGATCCCCTCCTCCCAGTCCGCCGCGTACTGCCAGACGCCGGCATCGGTGGCGACGGAGGCGCGACCGTACCCGTGGGCCACGACGTCATGGAGAGAGCCGGCGCTTGCCGGTGCGCCGAGGGTGACCCAACGCTCGCCGCCGTTCGTGGAGCGGAAAAGCGCATCTTGCGAGACGGCGAAAGCCGTCCGATCGAATGCAAAGTGCGGTGAGAAGGCGACGGCGACCAGGGGGGTCGTGTCGGAGAAGGCCAGCGTCGCCGTCGACCATGAGGCGCCCGCGTCCACGGAGCGCAGGATCGTATAGTGCCGGGTGATCTCACCCGTCCCTCGACCGGAGCCGGTGGCCAGGAACGTGGAATCGCGTTCGAAATTGGGGGATAGGGCGATATCGGTGACCTGCGCGTTGGGCACGGGCAGCGTTTCCGAGACCCACGCGGTCGTGTCGGGATCGAGACGCCAGATGCCGTCCCCTGCTGCCCACAGCGTGGCGTCCGCCGGATCGTCCGGTGAGTGGAGCACGAAGCGGGCCGGTCCGGTGAGGGTCGGCCAGGTTCCGACTTCGTGCCAGGTCGCGCCCCGATTCGTCGAGCTGAGGACGCGGCCGTGGTTCCCGGTCACGTAGACCGTCCCATCCTGCGCATAGTTGGGGGAGAGCGCCCAGTATCCGCCCACGACATCCTCGGAGCCCAGAAAGGTCCACGTCTGCCCGGCGTCGTCCGAGCGGTAGAGCCCCAGGCCGGCGCCCGCCGCGACCGACGCGAAGAGTGTGGAATCCGTCGGATAGGCCGGTGCGGCGGCGACGTCGATAAACACCTGGTCGTAGAGGCCGACCGGCTCCCACTGCCCGCCCGCATCGGCGCGCTGAAAAAGGCCCTGCCGGACGGTGCCTGCCAGGATCCGTTGCCCACC
>CAYMAQ010000203.1:0-1543 GCA_964388385.1 uncultured Anaerolineales bacterium
TCGGTCTCAGCGCGCACCAGGCGCCATCCCTCGGCGGTGGCTGCGGCGGTCCACGTCACGTTCCACTGCCGTCCGATGATCACGCCCTGCTCGTTGTCCCACGCGGTGACCATCCCCGTCACCTGGGCCGCCGAGGCCGTCTCGGTGCCCGGCACGGTGTGCACCCCGCCGACCCGCACCTGAACCGTCGTCGCATAGCCCAGGGCCCACGTCGCGTAATCGCTCCGGGACGCCGGGTCCAGCAGCGCATAGGCGCCGGGCAGATCCCGATCGTCCAGGGCCAGGTAGTAGGCGATCACGGCATAGTCGGGTTGGTGGGCGGGATAGGTGGGCGGGCGCGTGGTGAAGTACCAGTCGTAATAGTCGGTGGTCCATCCGTACGTCCCCTCCTCCCACGTGTGGACCACGAACCACGCAAGCGCCGGCGCGCCCCGGACCCGGTAGCCGACCTCGATCTCCTCCTCCGCGTCGCCGTCGGCGTCCGCAAACCGGACGCCCGCATTGCCGGAGAAATGGCCCAGCCGGACGTATTGGTCCCCATCCCACGCAAAGAGGTGCAGCAGGGATTCGTGCTCGCGGGCGTGCCCGAAGATCGCGATTTCCGGGATGCCGTCGACGTTGACGTCCCGGATCTCGATCTCGCAGACCGGATACTCGCCCAGGCCGACGTCGGGGCCGCCCGGTTTGGGATGGGCCGGCTCCAGGACGTAGAAGGTGCTGTCATCCAGGACCAGGGCGTCGAGTCGGGAGGGGTCCGGACCGCGATGCGTCAGGGCGACCCATTCCGGCTGCCCGTCGGCGTCCAGGTCCTGATGCCGGAAACAGACCAGGGACGCTTCCCCCGCCTGCTCCGTGAGCTGCGCCAGGTCGTGCGCGGCGGAGGCCAGGAGCGCGTTGGGATCGGGGGTCGCCAGGGAGGCCGCGGGTGGGACCGCGGTGGGGGTGGGGCTCGGCGTCGCGGGCTCCGGTGAGGGGGTGGGGCTGGTGGTAGGCTGCGTCGGGCCGGCGGTCGGAGAGGCCGTCGGGGCGGCTGCCGGTGCGCTCCCGGAGACGGTGCACGCTGCCAATATCCATAAGCCGCACACGATCAGGAATCCAAACCAGGGCCGCCGTCTGCACATCGTCATACCTCAAAACACCGTCAATCCGAGACCGTACCCGCCGGCGACCCGGGGAGATCGAAGGTCATAGTTAAGGGCGGGCAGGGACGTCACTTGAAGGAAATGCTGGGTCACGGTCGTTCAACAATGGGGCCCGGAGCCGAGAGGCTCCGGGCCCCATTCCATGCAAGCAAGCGGTCGACGTGCGTCACGCACGCCGTAACCGGCGCGCGAGGAGTGCTACGCCGAACAGCAGCACCGCTGTGCCGGCGAGCAGCCACTCGCCCAATCCCGTCTGGGAGAGCTCCGTGTCCCCATCGACCCCGTTGCCGTCCGCGGGTTCGTCGGGGCGGGTCGTGGGCGTCGGCCTGGGCGTTGCCGTGCGCCGTGGCTGCGGGGTCGCGGTCGGGGTCACATCCCCATCCTCCCCCTCGCCGGGCTCC
>CAYMAQ010000203.1:1643-7455 GCA_964388385.1 uncultured Anaerolineales bacterium
TCGCCGGGCTCCCCTGCTTCCTCACCGGTCCCCGGCGTCACAGCCAGCGTCTCGGTCACCTCGGGCGTCGGCGTGCGCGTCGGTCCCACGACCGGTGTCGGCGTCTCGGTGGGTTCGGGCTCCGGAGTGTCGGTTGCCATCTCCTCCGTCGGCGTGATCCCTGCCGCCTCTTCGACCGTGGGCGTCACCGTTGGGCTGGGGACCGCCTCGCCGGGCAGGTCCTGGGCTTGCCTCGGATTGATCACGAAGGCCCAGACTCCGAAAGCAGCCAGGGCACAGACCAAAAGCCCGCCCAATACCGCGACGGCAATGATGAACGTTCGATTCTGACCCTCTCCTTCCGCCTCTCCTGAGAGTTCCTCTTCTTCCTCATCCATGAAGAGGTCTTCGTCTCCGAAGGATTCAAATAGGTCATCTGACATGACGGGCCTCCTTATCCGGGCACGCGATTCAAGGGCATAAGAGCCATAGAAAACAAATATAGAGTCTATATGATATTTTACACAGGAAGCGAAAAGTGCGCAAGTTTTGCGCGCGCGCGAAACTTGCGCACGCGCGGCGCCGCGGCCGTTCCGCCCTGTACGCGCCGCATCCGGCGGCTAGGGCTTTAAATCGAGCTGCGAACCCTCTTCCTTGACCTCAATGGACCGCTTCGATCCGGATACGTCTTTCCCGGATACATCCTTCCTGAGAAACCGAACGATCGACTTCAGGGCCGCCTTGAGGATGGTTTCGCCCAGCGGGACCATATGGATGTCAATGAAAATGGCTTCCTCGGGAATTGCATCATCGACAGCCTGGATTTCCTCCCGGAAGATGACGATAAGATCGTCCTGGTTCTCCTCCAGGAAGGTCGCCAGATCGTGACGTGCAAGTTCGAACGCGCTTTCTCTGATAAATTTACGCAGTGGCATCGACACTCCCAATTCAAATGGGCATCCCCGGCCGAGATCGCCTGAGACGCCGGTTCTTATAACAGCCGCTCCACGGCCAGATAGGGGATATCTGCCTGTTCGCCCTCGCCGAAATCCACCGTCATGCCGGGGAGTCGGGCGCCGGTTTCCAGGGCAATCGGTCGGCTCAACATCGCGGCTACGGTCCCGGACCGCCCGCGGTGGTGCCCGCGCAGCACACGGATCCGGTCTCCGACCTGGAGCTCGGCCTCCGGATCGATCGCTCGACCCGCCTGGGTCGGCATCGGTATCACGATGTAGGGGCGCTTCTGATTCCAACGGGAGCCGATCTCCCCGCACACCGACGCTTCGCGCCCATTCAGCGACGTCAGCAGATCGAAGACTGCCTGGGACATGGACAGGTCGCCGATCCCCTCGGTCGCGATAATGGGGAAATTCACCGCGTTCAAGCGCGGGATCAGGCCGGCAGGGACGCTGCCCACGATCATGCCCCGAACCTGCATCTCCTCCGCATCGTCGAGGATGTCTTCGCTCAAACCCGAGCCGCCGATCAGAATGGCGCCCTGTGCCGACGCGTTGATGTGGCTCGATCGCAGGGGGTGCCGAGGCGCTCGAACGACGACGCGCAGCTCCCCGAACGCAATTTTGTCATTGCCCCACGCGGTCTGGATCCACGCGCCGACGGTCTCGATCACGACGCCCTCTTTGGCAAAGACGTCTCCCACCACGCCGGGCACCAGGGCCGGGACCTGGACGGGCTCGGGCTCCGCTTCGATCAGCAGGCGTCCGCGCCCGCTGCCCACCACCGTCCCGGCGATCGGCGTGCGGCAGACTCTGCCGCTCAATCCACCTCGGGCCGCGAGGACGTCGCCCTCCTCGACCTGGGTGCCCCGTTTGACCTTCAAAGCGGATCGCGCCTTTTTGATCGACGTATCCAAAATCCGGGCCACATCCACGATGCGAAAATCCGCGGGCTGGACGGCCTGCGCGACGATGTGCGAAGGCTCCACGGCATCGCCGGGGCGTACCAGGACCTCTCCGGGATGGGGCAGCGTCCGGTGGACGCGCACGGTGGTCAGGGGGTTGACAATACTGTACGGTAGGAACATTTAGCCTCCCACGTCCCAGATCCAACGGTTGACCGCCCGACGCCGGACATCGGGGTCCTCGGGCAGCCGCAGGGGGCGTCCGCGCGCATCGACCACGATCCCCAGCAGCCCGCCCACCACCTCAACCTTGACGCCGCGCCCGTTGCCCATCCCGACGTCAAATCGGCGCGTGGGCTTGATCTCGATCGTCGCCCGTTTGTCGGGCAGAAGCGGCCAGATCTCGATTTCGCCGTAGCGGGCCTCCACGTCGAGTTCGCCGCCGTTTTCGTAGGTAATGCTCATCTGGAGGACCGCATCCCCGTCCCCGGCTCGGCCGACCGGTGAGATGACGGTCCCCAGCGAGACAAGTGTCCCGGACTCCAGGGCCGAGGCGGCAGCCAGCGGTTTGATACCGGCGACGGCGCCGAGGGCCGGTGCGGCGCGGTTGACGTCCAGAAGGACCGTCGAAATTCCCACCGGCTGGAGGCCGTCCAGGACGGCCAGGAGCGCCTGCCCCGGACGCGGTGTGTGCACCACCCCCCCACCGGAGATGAGGATGGGGTCCAGTCGGGGCATCAATCCGTCGGCCATCTGCGCGTCCTTCACGTCCCAGGCGGGACGGGCGCGCTCCAGAGCCGAACGCAGCATCTCCCGGACCACCGCCATCTCGACCCAGACCTCCTCGGTCGTCTGGGGCACGGTGCCGGGGTTCTGCTCCTTTGCGTAGATGTGCGCCTGGACCGTATCGGCGTCCATCTCTTCGGGGATCCACCGTCTCAGGTCTTCGACATCGTGTGATTCGAGCCACGAACGGAGTCCCTTCGCGATTCCGTGGTCGTAGATGCTGAGATAGGGCCACTCGTCAAACTCTGCCGCGATCGTGACCGTTCCCGCGCCGATATCGGCACCCAGGACCCCCCGGTCCGTATGCCCTTCCCGGTGCCAGAGAAAATCGACGACCTTGGAGAAGGCAGCCGAGGCAGGCACGAACGGCATCCGGCTCCATCCGCTCAGGGTTTCGACCCCCGGCGTACGGGTCATACGCTGCTCGGCGTAAAGGGTTTCCAGGGCTTCCTGGAGCGGTCCGAGATATTCCGTGCCCGCGACCGGGTGGACGTTATCCACGACCCGGACGTCGGTGATGTCTCCCATAAGCTTGGTGACGAAGGGGCGCAAATCCCGGTTGCCGGCAAAGATCACGATGGGGCGCTGATCCTCTTTCAACATCGACGAGGCCAGCGCGACCGCTTCGGCCAGCTCCAACACCGGGCGTTTAGCGCCGCCGTCAACCCCGCCCACCAGGACCACCCCGTCAGGCGCCAGGTCGCGGATCGTTCGCGACCACGTCTCCTGGGGGGAGCGCAGGCTGCCCTCGCGCGAGAGCACGGCCTGGACGTCGGTGTAGGTGCCGTTGGCCGCCCTGGCTGCGCTTTCGAGGCTCATCTCTTTGACCAGCCCGGCCAGCACGAGATGCAGCGGCTCCGCCGCGCTCAGCAGCACGACGAAGGCGTCCACTCCCGCCAATCCCTGCCGCGGCGCGATCACACGCGCGTTCCCGTAGAGCCTGCGTCCGGTGATGGATTCCAACTCCTCGATCGCGTGGCTTACCCCGATGCTGATATC
Organism: uncultured Anaerolineales bacterium; assembly: GCA_964388385.1. Lineage (GTDB taxonomy): Bacteria > Chloroflexota > Anaerolineae > B4-G1 > SLSP01 > PWVB01. The sequence goes on from CAYMAQ010000203.1 coordinate 5,269, forward strand.
GCGCCAGGGAGGGCCGTGGGTCGTCAAGGCCTCGGCCTGCGCGATGAAACGATAGCTGTCGGCCACTTTTTCGAGGAGCAGAAGCTTGGTCGCGACCGTACCGCAGTCCGCGACCAGGATGGATTCGATGGTGTGTGCTTCGACCATGACCTAGCCCCCCAAGAGAAAGAACAGGCGATCGGCGAGTTCGACCACCTGCCACAGCCGCATGACCCACGCGGTAAGGGCAGAGGTGAGCGCACCGGCGAAAGCAACGCCCAACGCGATGACCAGAAAAACCTGTCCCAGGCTCTGAATACCTCCCCGGATTCCGGCGACCAGGCCGCGCTGTTGGGCTGCGCGGCTCGTGGGAGAGAAAAAGGTCAACGTCGCAATGGTTCCTATCAGGACAATCCCCCCCTCGATCAACGTCAGAAGCGGGCCCTGCACGTTCAGCGCCGTACCCGTCGCCCTTATCTGGGGGATCAACGTGCCGGTCAGCGCGCCGGAGACGGCCACAGCCGCACCGACTCCCACGAGGAAGGCCAGCGGGATATTGCCCAATACCGCGATGTTGGAACGTCCGAACCCTTTGAAGAGCAGGAGCCCGCCCAGGAGCAGCGGGATGGCATACGTGAGGCTGACGGTCGGATCGTTGGCCCTCATCGCCTCCGCGATCCAGTCGAACACCAGGAACCGTATCGCGATCCCCAGGGCATAGCCCACGCCGACTCCGACCAGGAGGGCCAGAGCCCAGCGATAGAGGGCGTTATCGCCGAGCAGGTAACTGAAAATCATCAAGGTTAAGACGGTGCCGATCACCAGTCCTACGATTTCCACGGGTTAACCGGCTCCTTTCTTGCCGAGTGCCAGATGATAAAGCAGCCCGAAGAGCAAAAACGCTGCGACGATCCAGTGGGTCACCATCAACACGTCCGGGATCCCTCCATATGAAGCGTTGTCAAAGCCCCGTACCTCTCGATAGGCAAGCGTCTGGGGCAGGCCGATCAGCCATCCCTCTACGGCGGTCCCTTCGAGATAGGGGGCGATCATGGGGCCGACGGAAGCGCTGGCGGCGACACTGACGGGCAGGGGGGCGGCGCCGTCCGCGCCCTGCAGTGCGGCGTTCTGTTCGATCCACCACCGCACCCGGGCCGGGCGTGAGGCGAGAATCACCACGTGCTCGGCCTCCTGGGCGTCCGGGCTCTGGAGGTAGCTTGCGACCCCGGGCAGTTGATTGACGAGATACGTGCGCTGCAGCACGGCGTCGTCGTTTCCGTAGACCGCCATCACTGCGGCATGGGACAGCCCGGTTCCCTCAGGCAGCGTACTCACCAGCTTGAGGTCAACCTCACGATCCTGAAGATGCTCGAGCAGCGCCTCTGCCATCGCGTTCATCTCGTCCGCGTAAGCCGGACCGTATTCCGTCACGACCAGCACGGTGTCGCCCGCCTGAAGCTGTTCCAGCTGATTCCACAGCATGCCAACCCCGGGTGCGTTGCGCGGCGAGGGCGTCTGTGAGACGCGCATCGCCGGCGACAGGAACCACAGCCCGGCCAAGGCGCCGAGGAACAGGACGGCCGTGAGCAAAATACGGACCGCGATCGCGCCCGTGCCGCGCTGCTGCTTGGCCTGGGCGACCGACCGCTTTACGCTGCGAGGACGCGAAAGCAGCTGCTGCCAGAGCTCCGCCTGCTCTCTTACGTCCTCCGGGATCGCGGCCGACAGACGTACGTCCGTGTCGGTGGGCAGATCGACAATCGCGGTCTCGTTCAGGACGCCTCGCAAACTGGCGAGCGGCCCTTCCATCTCCATCGAAGCCGTCTTCTGGATCCGCTCGGATCGGGGTGTGTCGGGCCCCCCGGTCTCGAGCTCCGGGCGCAGCGCCCGAACCCACTCGGGAATCTCGGCGGGAACCAGACCCTCAGCCTCCGCGGCCTCGGTGAACGGCGATATATCCTCGTCTCCGCCGGCGCTGTTCGGCGGTCGGAGGCCCTGCATCCAGGCCGGCAGCCTCGCCCGTGCCGGACGCGCCTCTTCGGCCTCTGCCGACAGGGGGGCGGATCTCTCCGGCGCTTCGACATCTGAGGGCTCCAAATCCCTCAGCCAGTCGGGGACCTCTTCGGGCTCGGCGACCTCAGGCTCCGGAGTTTCCGGTTCCTCATCCGCGTCCCCTGAATCGATCAGGGCCGGTGTTTCCTGCTGGGG
>CAYMAQ010000204.1:0-7435 GCA_964388385.1 uncultured Anaerolineales bacterium
TACAGTCTCCCGTAAGGGGAGAGTCAAGGCCCAAACAGGAATTTTAAGATAACGCAGCAGAAGATGCATCCTCCAGGATCCGACGAAGGCGCCGGACCACCTTGGGGTGCGCTTCGGCGACGTTCGCGAACTCATGCGGATCCTCCTGCAGATCGTAAAGAAGCGGGGGATTCCCTAACGCCACTACCAGCTTATAACGTCCATCGACGACCATCTGCCAATCGCCCAGGCTGCTGACGACACACTCACGATGCCGGTCGGTGCTGATCCGGCAGGAAGAACAAGATATTCGGTCGTGTTGAACCCATCCATTACCTCCGTATACAAGATTCCGTGTCCAGCGCGTCCGCCGCGATCTCCTCACCCAGGTCGATGAGCATCCCGATGACCGCGAAGAACCAGACCAATCGCTGGAAGGGTCGGGCTGGACAGCCGCGACCTACAAGCCCCCCGTCGAGGTCGGCATTTCCGGTATAATGCAAGTCAGAATCGTTGGACACACAGGAGGTACGGGATGGACAAGGTTGTGTTGGTTTTGATCGCCAGTTATCTATTGGGGTCGCTGCCGCCGGGCCTGTTCTGGGCCTGGATTGCGCGGAAGATCGATGTGCGGCGGCACGGCAGCGGGCGGACGGGCGGCACGAACGTCTGGCGCAGTGCCGGATTTCCCGCCGCGCTTTTGACGGCGATTTTCGACGCGCTCAAGGGCACGGCAGCCGTGTTTGTGGCCCGGTGGGCCGGCCTCTCCCCGTGGGAGCAGGCGCTGGCGGGGACGTTTGCCGTCGTCGGGCACAACTACTCGGTCTTCCTCGGGTTCGACGGGGGCGCCGGCACCGCCACGAGCGTTGGGGTGACCTCCGCCCTGTGGCTGCCGAGTCTACCGATCGTCGTGCTCTCCGGAACGGCGGCAGGCCTGCTGGTCGGGCACGCCTCAGTTGCCTCCATCTTCGTGGCCCTGATGCTGCCCCTGCTCCATCTGGTAGCCGGCTCCGTCCCCTATGCCGTGGGCTTTGGGCTTCCGGCGATGGCGCTCACGCTGTGGGCATTGCGCCCGAACATCAAGAGACTCATTAATGGAGAGGAGCGGTTCCTGCCGATCTATCACAAGAAGCCGCCGCTGATCAAGCTCTCCCACCACCCCACCGATCGGAGCGCCAAATCGTGAATACTTTCGGAGGCTTTGCCCGCCGTCACTACACGAGCTTTGGCGCCTTGTTCGCCGATGCCCGTGCGATCTTCGCCCGGCGCAGGGAGATTCGCGCGATGATGAAGGACGAAGTCCTCGACTCGGCGTTCCGCGAGCGGCTGATGCTGGTGGTCACCGGGGTCAACGCATGCCGATACTGCTCGTACGCTCACGCCCGCGAGGCCCTGGCCGAGGGGATCACTCAGAAAGAGATCGAGGATCTCAGCGAGGGTACGCTGGCGGGTAGCCCGGCGGATCAGATGCCGGCCCTGCTCTACGCGCAACACTGGGCGGAAGCCGACGGCAATCCCGATCCGGAGGCAAGACGGGTCGTCGTGAAACGCTACGGCGCGCAAAAAGTCAACACCATCGAACTGGCCCTGCAGATGATACGGATGGGAAACCTGTCGGGGAACACGCTGGATTACCTGCTCTACAAAGTTTCCGGCGGTCGCTGGGGCGCGTAAACTTAGGGAGCCTGACCGAGAAGGTTTGACCTTGATAGGTCTTGGAGCACAATATTCATAGATGACGTGAGCAGCACCACGTGATGAGAAAGGAAGGCCGCGCATGCACATCGCCTTTTTAAACCCTCAAGGGAATTTCGATCCCCAGGACAGCTATTGGACGGAGCATCCGGATTTCGGCGGGCAGTTGGTCTACGTGAAGCAGGTGGCCCTCGCGATGGCGGAGTTGGGACACACCGTCGACATCCTGACGCGGCAGATCATCGACCCCGAGTGGCCCGAGTTCGCCGGGCCCCGGGATGCTTACCCCGAGTCCGCGGACGTGCGAATCGTCCGCCTGCCGGCAGGGCCCACGCGCTTCCTGCGCAAGGAGCTGCTTTGGCCGCATCTGGTGCGCGATTGGATACCCGGCATCCTCGCCTTCTACGAGGATGAGGGCCGGACGCCCGACGCGTTCACGGCGCACTATGGCGACGGCGGGCTGTCGGGTGTGCTCCTGGAGGAGGAGACCGGCGTTCCCTTTACCTTCACCGGGCACTCCCTGGGCGCCCAGAAGATGGATAAACTCAACGTAACCCCCGAAAATCTGGAGGAGATGGACGACCACTACCATTTTGCCCGCCGGATCGTCGCCGAGCGACTTTCGATGAACCGATCCGCTGTCAATATCACCAGCACCGAACAGGAGCGGTTCGAGCAGTACGGTCACCACGCCTACCGCGGCGCGGTCGACGTCGAGGACGACCGCCGGTTTGAAGTGATCCCACCCGGTGTCAACCTCGCCATCTTCGATAAAAACGTGCGGAATCCGGATGAGAGGGAGACGCAGGCTCACGTCCGCGCGATGCTCGGCCGGGACCTCAACGAGAGCCGCCAGACGCTGCCCGCCATCATCGCCTCCAGCCGCCTCGATCCGAAGAAGAATCATATCGGCCTGGTGCGGGCCTTTGCCGGTTCGCCCGAGCTCCAGCGGCTGGCAAACCTGGTGATGTTCACCGGCGCGCTCAACGACCCGCTGCGCGACGACTCGGAAGCGAGCGAGGCCGAGCAGGAGGTCCTGGCGGAAATTCGAGAGGTGGTCAACGATCAGACCCTCTGGGGCAAGGTGAGTGCCTTCGCGCTGCGGGGCCAACCCGCCCTGGCGGCGGCCTACCGTTATCTGGCAAGGCGGGGCTCGATCTTCGCGTTGACCGCCCTCTACGAACCGTTCGGCCTGGCTCCGCTGGAGGCCGCAGCGGCGGGGCTGCCCCTGTTGGTGACCGAGAACGGCGGCCCCAGTGAGAGTCTCCACGATGGCGAAATGGAGTACGGCGTGCTGGTCAATCCTGCGGACCCCGACACCATCGCGGACGGACTGCTGCGGCTGCTGACGTCGCCTGACACCCGCGACACCTTCGCCCGACGGGGGCGGCAGCGGGTGCTGGACCGCTATACGTGGGACCGCACGGCGGAGGGGTACCTACGCGCCATCACGGGCATCGTCGAGGCGCCCAACGCCCGTCGCCCCGACGATCTTTTGCCCATCCATCCCTATTTCAAGGACGTCGATCCCACACACGACGTCACCCTGGAGGAGCTGGCAGAGCTGTACTTCTAAATCAGGTCCCCGGCACTTACGAAGTGCGCAAGTGCCGGGGACCTAGCTTGAGATCAGGTTTCGAGGTATCTCAACAGCGTGGGGAGCAGAGCATCCCAGTCGTAACGACGCGCGAACGCCTGGGCGCGCTGCTCCCAAACTTCCCGTGCCTGCGGATGACGGGCCAGGTCGATGCACGCGGCGGCGAAGGCGTCCGGGCTGTCAGCGAGGAGCATCGCGCGGTCGGCCTGGTCAAAGCCCTCGGCACCCAGGCTGGTGGAGACAATCGCTTTTCCCATTGCGGAGGACTCCAGCAGCTTGAGCCGGGTGCCGCCTCCAACCTGCAGGGGCACGACGTACACCGCCGCTGCCCGGATGTAAGGTCGAGTGTCAGGCACCGATCCGGTGATATCAATGCCAGGCTCGTCCTTCAACTGGGCCAGACGGGCGTGGGGGTGGCGTCCCACGATCGTGAAACTGGCATCCGGCAACGCCTCGCGCACCCTGGGCCAGACCTGCCGCGCAAACCAGAGAGCGCCGTCGACGTTGGGACGGAAATTCATCGTCCCGGTGAAGACAAAAGCCGGCTGCGCCAGGGGAGCACGCACTTCAAATTCGGCATACTCATCAATGTGCAGCCCGTTAGGCATCACCAGGGGATCGACGCCCGGCGCGATCGTCCGCAGCGCGTCCGCATCGTCCTGCGAGACCGCGACAACGAGATCCGCCCGCCGACAGACCTCGGCCTCATACCGGCGGAGCCGACGCCATTGAACCTCGGAGTAGGCAGCCCCCAGCCAGCGACGCGGACGCCGCCAGTCGGTGTGGGCGGTACGCTGTTGGAGCAGATACTCGCAGTTGTGATCGTCGAAGATGATTTTCAACGCGGGAGCAACCTGTCGTGCTACGTCGATATAGGGTGCGAGCTCCAGCCCCTCTACGAGCAGCCAATCAAAACGGAATCGCGTCAGCCAATCCCTCAACGTGCGCGCAAAAGCCGAACTGACCAGGCGTCTCGCCAGATCGGGCTCCGGGGTGCGCACGAGATCGCGCAGTCGCTCACCCGTACTGCGCGCATGCTGGGGATGGGCTTCAAAACGAACCAGCACCTCTGCGAGTGGAGGCTGCAGCGCCTTCGAGCAGGTCGGCTGGTCGGAGGCGGCAAACGACAGGAGTGAGAGCGCGTGGCGCTCGCCCAGCCCCTTCACAATGCCCCAGTTCCGCAGGGCTGTGCCCTGGCGCGGCGGATAAGGGATCTGGGGCGTCAGGTCAAGGATCGAGACCATCCTATGCAGGCTCCGACCTCAACGCAAGCGCAGCCGCGTGACCGCCGATCCGGCAGCCATCGCGATATGCAACAATCTCAAAAAGACGCGACCCACACCCCCTATTCCCATCACCGGCAGATATCCAAGACTGACAAGAAGCGCGGGAAGCGCCCCCAGGACAATACCCCCCGCGATGACCCACCACAGATGCTGCCCATAGCGGCGGCCCACAAGCCGCCAGGCCACCTCGCTGATCAATGTGCCGGCGAGTGGGGAGAGAAAGAGAACGAACCACCAGCTTCCCAGGGCGGGGATCAGACTGGCAATACCTCCGAGGATCAACGCGGTCATTGCAGCGACCCCGTAGTCAAGGGGTCGTGCTTTCTCAAAACGACGCTTGCGGTTCCTCTGACAGTCGGGACAGAGATAGCCCACCGGCGTCCGCTGCGCGCACTTCACACAGATCGGAGTGTTGCAGCGATAGCAGCGGAGGTTGGTCTCGGTGTGGGGATGCCAATGACACGTGAGCACCGCCTCCCCCGAGGCGTCCCCTTGCGGAACTGAGGGCGCGAAGGATGGGTCCGGCACGCGGGAGTTCCTAGTCCCCGTTGCGGGGCATGAGGCGCTCTACCAAACTCCGGTAAAAATCGCCGCGACTGCGAAGGCGCAGAAAGCGTCCTTTGAGATGGCTGCGCTGGATGCGCACGAGATCGCCGTCCAACAGATCCCCCTCCATCCGACCGTCCACCGAGAGCATGCCGGGGATATCGGTATGCACCTCAACCTCAACGACCGCGTCAGCGTCCAAGACCAGAGGGCGCTCCAGACTAAGGTGAGGGGCGGCCGGTACCATCAGAATATTATCCAACCACGGGGGCAGAATCGGGCCACCCAGTGCATACGCGTAGGCGGTCGAGCCGGTAGCCGTCGCGAGGATCAATGCGTCGGAGACGTAACGGGTCAAGAAGGCATCATCGACATGGGTCGTCAAGCGAACGGTTCGCGCCAACGCGCCCCGACTGACGACCGCGTCGTTGAGCGCCTGCTCTTCTGCAAGCTTCTCTCCCCCCCGGAAAAGCTTGACGCAGAGCATCGACCGCTCCTCCAGAGTGCCCTCACCGTCCAGCACGCGCCTCAGCGCGATATCCCACGCCGCCGGCTGCGCTTCAGTCAAGAAACCTACCCGACCCAAGTTGATGCCCAGCACGGGAATACCCGCCGGCGCGCTGTACTGCATCGCCCGGAGGATCGAGCCATCGCCGCCCAACGTGATCAACAAATCCGCAGATTCGCAGACCTCAGGATGATCAGTCGTGGCACAGACCCAGGCCTCACGATCGTGGGCCCGCAGCCAATCGGCAATTTCGTTCGCCAGAGGCAGGGCTTCCTCAACCCTGGCGTTGTAAATCAGACCTACGGTATGAATCGCAAACTCACTCAACGACATATCCCCCCAATAGCTGGGACGTGATAGGTACCGGAATCAGGCAAAGCGATGCTTCAACACCGTGATGAGTTCATCGACAGGGATGCCCTCCTGGTCCCCACTCCGAAGATCGCGCAGAGTCATCACGCCCTCGGCGATCTCATTCCCCCCGATAATGAGGGCCGTTCGCGCGCCCTGTTTATCCGCGGTCCGGAGCTGCGAGCGAAGGCTGCCCCGCATCGCAATCTGCGTCCGAATCCCAGCCTTTCGCAACTCAAGGAGGAGACGCACACTGTAGGTACGGGCCTCATCCCCCAAATAAGCGAGAAAGACCTGGGGTTTAGGCAACGCGGGAGGGGTCACGCCCTGATCCTTCATCACCATCACGGCCCGCTCCATACCGACGGCAAAGCCCACCGCCGGTGTCGGCTGCCCACCGAGGAGCTCAACCAGCCCGTCGTAGCGCCCGCCACCACAGACCGCCGACTGAGCCCCGATATTCTCGGCCCAGACCTCAAAGACCGTCTTGGTGTAATAGTCCAATCCACGGACCAGTCGGGAGTTGATGGTGTAAGGCCTATCAAGGTCATCGAGGTAACCGCGCAACTCGGCAAAGTGCTCGGCGCATTCCTCACAGAGCATATCGGTAATTTTAGGCGCAGACTCAATGACCGGCTGACACTGTCGCTCCTTACAATCGAGGACCCGTAAGGGGTTCTCTTCAATCCGGCGCCGACAATCCTCACAGATCTCGTCCAGGTGCCCATGATAGTGGGCCTGCAGGCGAGACACATACTTCGGACGGCACTCAGGACATCCGGTGGAGTTCAATTGAAAGGACAGGTCCTGGAAATCAAGGCTTTCATAGATATCCCACGCCAGGAGCATAATCTCCAGATCAGCCAACGCGCTTTGGATGCCCACAATCTCCGCGTTGAGCTGATGGAGCTGCCGATACCTGCCGGCTTGAGGTTCTTCATAGCGGAACGCAGGGCCGATGGAATAGAGCTTGATCGGCTTAGGCTTGACGCGCATGCCGTTCTCAATATAAGCTCGCATAACCCCCGCGGTAAATTCAGGACGGAGGGTCATGGACCGGTCGCCCTTATCGCGGAACGTGTACATCTCCTTATCCACGATGTCGGTGCCCTGCCCCACCCCCCGTGCGAAAACCTCGGTCGACTCAAAAATCGGCGTGTCGATCCGATCGAACCCGTATCCACGCGCGGCCTCGGTGACCTGCGCGCGAAGATATTCCCAATAAGGTTGATCCTCCGGAAGAATATCCTGTGTACCCTTAGGACGCGAATAGTTGACCATACTAACCCCTAACATATCACTGCGGTCTTCATCATTTTCGTGGCGACCGGCTCGCGTGTGGACGAGCCAACCGCTCGCATTATAGGGCATTCAAAGTGGATGGCAAGAGAGAGCATCGAGAGTTGCATCACACACTCTCGCGGGAGAGAAGACGGATTAGGGCTGAAAGCTCAATAACTTCCACGTTTGGGG
>CAYMAQ010000205.1:0-7310 GCA_964388385.1 uncultured Anaerolineales bacterium
TTGAAGTACCACGTGGGATCCACGCTGGTCAGGATGTCCTCACCGGTGCGGAACTCCTCGTTGAGGTGGTAGGTGCCGCTGCCGGCGGAGGTGCCGGTGATCGCCCAGGAGAGCGTCCCCAACTTGCCCTCCAGGATCACCTTGCGGATCCGGCGGTTGTGGGGCATCAGCATCATCCCCGGCGAGGCGACCATCTTGATATCGTTCGCCTCCGCCGCCGCCATCAACGTATCGGCCTCCTCGACGGTCGTCGTCATCGTCTTGTTGAAGTGGATGTGCTTGCCGGCCTCGATAGCCTGCATGCCCTGCTCGAAGTGAAATCCGATCGGGGAGCAGAGGGTCACCGCGTCGACGTTCGGGTCGTCCAGCAGCTCCTCGTAGGTCAAATACGCCGCGTCGACGCCGTACTTCTCCGCCGCCGCCTCGGCCCGCCCCGGCACCGGGTCGCAGACCGCAGCCAGGCGCACGCGCTCCAGCGCGTCCGGCTGGCTCAGATGCATCAACGCACCGCGGATGCCGATGGCGCCCGCGCCGACTACGCCCATACCAACTTTTTCATTCTCACTCATCGCTTCTTAGCCTCCTGTTAGGATAAATCACAGATCAAACGTGTAAGGTGGTGACTGACTACGATAGATGCTCACGCCAGGAAGTTTCATGCTCCCAGCCGACGGTGTCCTTCAGCTTCTGGTTGGAGAAGAGGCTGGCGTGCCCCTCGAGATCGGTGACCTTGGACAGCAGGTCCGGACGGTAGGCCTCGATCAGTTCGAGGGTGGGCTCCAGCGCGGTGGTGTCGTCGGCGTTACAGAAATAGACGCCGTTGGGCGGAATCTCATACGCCTGCTCCATCAGCAGCCGCTGGGCCGACGCGACGTCCTCGCTGCCCACCCACAACCACAGCCACTCATTCCAGCCCGTGACCGGTTTGACGTTCTCGGCGATCGACTTGCGCTGCTCGGGCGACCGGATCCCCGCCGACCGGACAGTGTGCGTCCGGATGCCGTAGGCGCGCGTGTAGCTGGCCAGCAGCTCCTCATCGGCCAGCTTGCTGTACGAGTAGGCATCCTCCACCTGGGTCGGGTGCGCCTCGTCCACAGGCAGGTATTGGATGTCGTACGGGGTGTCGCTGATGCCGCCGGCGAACCCGGTGGCCATGTTGCTGCCGGTCATCACAAAGATGTCGATGTCGTTCTCGACCGCGATCCGCAGCAGATAGTACGTTCCCATAATGTTCGTGTGCATCGTATCGTCGAACGAGAAGCCGCGCTCGCGGACGCTTTCCTCCCGGCCCGGATAGTCGGTCGCAAAGGGCACCGCGCCCACGGCCTGGATCGCGTCAAAGGGGCCGGCCTCCGCCAGCTTCTGGCAGTCCTCCCACTTGCTGAAATCGGCCTCGATCCACGGCCAATGGCTGATATCGTCGGGCGGCTTCCGGCGCGAGGTGAGCACCATCTCGTGCCCGTGCGCTTCGAGATCCCGGACGACGTAGGGGCCCAGTCGGCCGCTGACTCCGGTGACTAATACTCTCATCGATATGTCCTCCTTGGGAATGATGAAACTAGCGTCGTATGGAAAGCGTGTTTCTGGGTGTTCCGGTGTTCCAGTTTTCAGGTTCGCACGGCCTTATGATTGGTCAGGCAGGTGCTTGCGCCAGGAGGTCGTGTGCTCCCAGCCGACGGCGTCCTTGAGCTTCTGATTGGAGAAGAAGCTCGCGTGCCCCTCCAGATCCCGGATCACGGGCACCAGATCGGGCCGGTATTTCTCGACCAGCTCCCGGGAGGGGGTCACGGCGCGGGTGTCGCTGGCGTTGCAGAAGTAGACATCGGTGGGCGGGAGGTCGTACGCCTGCTCCATCAGCAACCGCTGGGCCGAGGCCACGTCCTCGCTGCCGACCCAGGCGTAGAACCCGCCCTCCCACTTCGTGAAGGGCTCGAAGTTCTCGGCCATGGACTTCCGCCGATCCTCGTCCCAGATCCAGGCGGGGCGGACCGTCAGGGTGCGGATGCCGTAGGCCCGCGTGTAGCTGGCCAGCAGCTCCTCGCCCGCGAACTTGCTGTACGAGTAGGAGTCCTGCAGATCGGTGGGGTGCGCCTCGTCGAGGGGCAGATACTGGATGGGGAAAGGCTCCCCGTTGATCCGCCCGCAGTGCCCAATGGCGCAGTTGCTGCCCGACATCACAAAGATGTCGATGTCGTTCTTGACCGCCATCCGCAGCAGATAGTAGGTGCCCATAATGTTGGTATGCATCGTGGCATCGAACGCGAAACCGCGCTCGCGGGCGGTCTCCTCGCGGCCCGGATAATCGGTGGCAAAGGGCACCGCCGCCACGTGCTGAATGGCGTCGAACGGCCCGGCCTCGGCGATCTTCTCACAGTCGGCGTAGACGTTGATGTCCGCCTGGACCCACGGCCAGTTGCTGAGGTCCTCACCCGGCTCGCTGCGCGACGTGAGCACCAGATCGTGCCCGTGCGCCTCGAGATCTTTGGCGACGTAATATCCCAATCGACCACTTGCACCGGTAATTAGTACTTTCATTGTATATCGGCTCCTTCTATAGATGAAGAGGGTCCATCAACGAATGATAGGTGAGATCCGTCAACCTACGACTCAAGCCACTTGCGCCAGGAGGTCTTGTGCTCCCAGCCCACCACGTCCTTCAAGCGTTGGTTGGAGAGAAGGGAGGCGTGCCCCTCGAGGTCCTTCACCAGCGGCAACAGATCCGAGCGGTATCGCGCGACCAGATCGAGCGTGGGCTCCAGGGCGGTCGTGTCGTCGCCGTTGCAGAAATACGCGCCGTGGGGTTCGATCTCGGAGGCCTTCTCCATCAACAGCCGCTGCGCCGAGGCCACGTCCTCACTGCCGACCCAGGCCCAGAGCCAGGGATTCCAACCCGTGGTGGGCTTGGCGTTCTCAGCCATCGCCTTGCGCCGCTCCAGCGGGCAGATGCCCGCGGCCCGGACCGCATAGGTGTGGATGCCATAGGCCCGCGTGTAACTGGCGAGCAGCTCCTCGCCCATAAACTTACTGTAGGAGTAGGAGTCCTCCACGTCGGTGGGATGTTCCTCATCCACCGGGAGGTACGCGAAGGGGAACGGTCGGGCGCTGATGCGGAAGCCATGCCCCAGCGCGCAGTTGCTGCCCGTCATCACGAAGATGCCGATGTCGTTGTCGCGCGCGATCCGCAGCAGATAGTAGGTCGCCATCATATTCGCGTGCATCGTCGCATCGAAGGGGATGCCCTGCTCCTCGGCCCGGTCCCGCATATCGGGATGGTCGACGGGCCAGGGCTGCGCCGCGAGATGTTGAATGGCGTCGAACGGGCCCGCTTCGGCCAACGTCAGACAGTCCTCATACGTGTTGATGTCGGACTGGATCCACGGCCAATGGCTGATCTCGTCGCTGGGCTCGCTCCGCGAGGAGAGCACCAGATCGTGCCCGTGCGCCTCCAGATCCCGAACGACGAACGGCCCCAACCGACCACTTGCCCCTGTCACCAATACTTTCATGTCTTACCTCCTTAATAGGATAATATAATCATACATCCAGATTAAGCATACGCCTGCCTGACCCGATGTCAATCACAGCCGCGATCCGGTGACACAAAAAGGATGACGCGCGGTCAGGCAAAGATGCCTCTATGCCACGCGTCATCCAAGATTACATTTTCAGAATACGGACCGGGATACGGGCCGATGGATCCTTACTCCTTCAAACCCGTCAGGGAAATCCCCTCGATGAAGGTCCGCTGGGCGAAGAAGAACGCCAGCACGATCGGCAGCGTCGACAGCGCGCTCACCGCCATCAGGTACGGATACGCCAGCCGCGAGTATCCCACCTCGTACACACTCCCCCGCAGCCGCGCGATCCCCAGCGCCAGCGTGTACAGCTCCTCCACGTTCGCGTAGATCAGCGGTCCGATGTAGTTGTTCCACGCGCCCATGAAGCTGAACAGCGCCACCACCGTCAGCGCCGGCTTCGTCAGCGGCAGGATCACCCGCAGGAAGATCGCGAACTCCCCCGCCCCGTCGATCCGCGCCGCGTCCGACAGCTCCGTCGGAATGTCCATAAAGAACTGCCGCAGCAGGAAGATAAAGTACGCGTTCCCAAAGTACGCCGGCACCACCAGCGGCTTGAACGAGTTGATCCACCCCAGCTTTCGGAACGTCACGAACAGCGGCACCGTCCGCACCCACCCCGGAATCATCATCGTCATCAGGCAGATCGAGAATAGAATATCCCGTCCGGGCCACTGCAGCCGTCCAAACGCGTATGCCACCAACGCCGACGACACCACCGTCCCGATCGCCACCGGCAGCGCGTACCGCACCACCGTGTTGAACGCGTACAGATTGAAGTCCAGCGTCGTCCACGCATCCCAAAAGTTATTCCAGTACGCCGGCTTTGGGAACCAGATCGGCGGCACCGTGTACACCTGATCGTCGTTCTTGATCGCCGACGTGATCATCCAGAAGAACGGTGACGCAAAGCTCGCCGCCAGCACGACCAACACCAGGTACTTCGCGACCTCTCCGATCCACTGCATCGCCCCCAGCCGCTTCAGCCGGTCCAGCTCGCTCTCCTGGAACGTCGACCGTACCTCCCGCGACGTCGTCATCTCCACTTCTGTTGCCATGGTCTGTCTCCTTCCTCGTCGCTGCCCTACTGGCTGCCCGCGTAGTAAACCAGCCGTCCGGACGCCTTGAACAGGATCACCGTAAACGTCACCACGATCAAGAACAGGATCCACGCCAGCGCCGACGCCTTCCCCATCCGCAGATACGAGAACGCGTTCCGGTACAGGTACAGGGCGTAGAACTCCGTCGCCTTGTTCGGCCCACCCCCCGTCAGCAGCCACGGCAGCGTGAACGTCTGGAAGCCCCCGATGAACGCCAGCACCATATTGAACAGGATCACCGGGCTGGTCATCGGGATCGTCACGTGCAGGAACTTCTGAAGCGCGTTCGCCCCGTCCACCGTCGCCGCGTCGTACAGCGACCGGGGCACGTCCTGCAGCGCCGCCAGGAAGATCACCATCGCGCTCCCCTGCGCCCACATGTGGATCACCAGCAGGCTGGGCTTCACCCACTGCGGGTTCGAGAGGAACGGGATCGTCTGCCCGCCCAGACCCTTCAGCGTCGCGTTGAACGCTCCATATTGGACGTTCAGCAGGAACTGCCACACGATCGCCGTCACCGCCACCGGCACGATCGACGGGATGAAGAAGATCGCCCGGAAGAACGACCGCCCGATGATGCGCGTGTTCAGCAGCGAGGCCATCAGGTAGGCCGCGACGACCCCCAACGGCGCGCTCAACATCACCCAGTAGAACGTATTTTGCATCACTAACTTAAAATCCTGGTCCGTGGTCAGAATCTTCACATAGTTGTCCAGGCCCAAAAACACGGGGTCCCGCATCAGGTCGTAACGGGTGAAACTGTAATAGAGCGACGACCCCAGGGGATAGACCGTGAAGGCCAGGAAACCGATGATCCACGGCGAGGCAAAGAGCAAACCCAGTAACAATTCCCGTCGTTTCGCCTGGGAACTCCAAGTTGACGCTAAAGAATGACGCATTGATTGTAACATAAGGACGTCCTTTCAGATCCAATCGTACGAGATTCGACCTAAAGCGCCATGGATTGGGCGGGGTTCACCCACCCAATCCATGGTTGGATACCCACGGGTCAATACCCCGTAGGTCCCTGTACTATCCTAACGGTTTATGCAAAGCCGGCGGCGTCCCATTCCTCTTCCGCCGCCTGCTGAAGCTCGGCAGCCCCCTCGGCCCCGGTCATATCACCGCGGTAGACCGCCTCGCGGACCTCGATGTACTTCTGCTCTACGAAGGCCTGGATCTCGCACTGGATCGGGGCGTACATATGGGTCGCTTCCTCGACCGAGTCGATGTAGAACTCCAGCCCCGGACTCGACGAGATGTCGACCGCGTTGATGTAGTCGGTATTCGAGGGCAGCCAGCCGATGGTCTCGAAGATGATGTCGTTGCAGGCCTTGGTCTGGAGCCACTCCGCGATCACCCACGCCTCTTCCTGATGCTCCGCGTCGCGGAAGAACTGCACCATGTGGCCGCCACCGGTCTGGTGCTTATCGCCCGCCCGGCGTTCCGGCACAGGCGCCCACGTCACCCGGTTGACCTCGGCGACGGAGGGTTTCTCGTGCCGCGTCTCGCCGATGTGCCAGTAGCCCTCGATGATCATCGCCTGCACCTCGGCGTTGTACGCGCCGCCCCAGGTGCCCTGACCCTCCACCTGCCGCAGACCGGCCAGGTTATCGGGTCCGGCGTGCTCGACGAACATGCCCATGGTCTCCAGGCCCTCGGCCACCAGCTCGTTGTCGAGGTTGAAGGTTTTGGACTCGGGATCGAAGTACCGGACATCCCAGGAGTCGCCCAGGCCCCAGCCGTCGTTGCCCGGTCCGGTGCCGCCCTCGGCGTCGAAGGGATCCAGGCCGATCTGGAACAGGTTCCCGGCGTCGTCGAACTTCGTGAGCGCCTTATGCCACTCGAAGAGCCCCTCCCAGGTCAAGGGCGGGTTATCCGGATCGAGCCCGGCTTCCTCAACCAGGCGGCTGTTGTAGTTCAGACCGCGGCGCACAAACCCCTCGTACGCAGGCACACCGTACTGCTTGCCCTGGTAGTGGGTCATCTCCCAGTTCGCGCTGATGAAATCCTCTTCCCTGACCACCGAGCTGCCGGCGACCCAGTCGTCGACGGCGATCACCACGCCGCGGGACATATAGTCGAGGTACGAACCCAGGGCCCCAACGTCGGGGGGCGTGCCCCCGGCGACCGCGGTCTTGGCCGTGTCACCGCCCATCCCGGTCTTGAAATCCCAGGTGTTGTCGCCCAGCGCCTCGGCCAGCTCGTCCGTGGCCTCCCAGGCGTCGACACAGTCGGCCAACTGGTTCCAGAAGACCCAGTGCGTGATGACCACCGGATCCTTGGCGGGGGCCTCGTCGCCGGGCTGATCCTCACCCATCGGCTCCTCGGCGCCGCCGCCGCCACACGCGGCCAACAGACCGCCCGCGGCTGCCAGCCCCGCCATCTGCAGGAACTGACGTCGATTCAACGTTTTGCCGTTCTTTGCCATGCTTTCCTCCTCTGAAATAGAAAATCACCTATAAAAATCCATCGTCTTACCGGACGCATCCCGTGCATCCGCTCTAAACAGATCCCTTGACGCTAACACGGTCGGAAATCTGCCGTTGAGTAAGGGGGTTCACCACTCAACCTTCACGGTCAGGGACCAGGGTATTGGGAAGAGGTCCCGGCGTTTGGCCTTGACCTGTGCGCC
>CAYMAQ010000206.1:0-1819 GCA_964388385.1 uncultured Anaerolineales bacterium
CCCGCCGACGCGGCCCATCGCGATGGAGGACCTGCGCAGCCTGGCTGCGGTGTGGGAAGGGATTTGATCGATGTCGATCGTCCTTTGAACCCTTGAATCATTGAAGCGAGGGATCTCGCTGAGGATGCTCGCTGGGATGAATTGTCAAAACGGATGGATTCTTTCAATCGAGGAGAGTGAGGCCCTATGGATCGTTTAGTAGACGAAGCGGCGGTTGAGAATCAGAAGCTGTGGGACGCAGAGGTCGAGAAAGGGTGCGGCTACACGATTCCGTGGCTGGACCTGGACCCCGAGCGGCTGCGAGCCTATGCGCGTGGCGATGCGCACAGCGATGCGCGGGGGGAGGTGGATGTGCTGCCGGAGCCGTTGACCTGCCTCTACCCGGCGGACGTCTTCGCCGGCGTCGAGGGCAAGCAGGTGCTCTGCCTGGCTGCCGGTGGCGGGCAGCAGTCGGCGGTCTTCGGCCTTCTCGGCGCCAGGGTCACCGTCGTCGACCTGACGGCGGGGCAGCTGGCGGGGGATCGAAAGGCGGCGGATCACTACGGCTATGAGGTCACCACCATCCAGTCCGATATGCGGGACCTCTCGGCGATCGAGGACGGCACCTTCGACCTGGTCTACCAGGCGAACTCGGTCGCCTACGTCCCCGACCTTCACACCGTCTACGGGGAGGTCGGGCGGGTCTTGAGGGCCGGCGGGCGCTACCGGGTCTGCGTGAGCCAACCGTCGGTGCACGCGGTAGCGTGGAACGGAGAGGCCTACCGGATCACGGAGCCCTACGCCCGGCGCGTCTTCCCGCGCCCGGACGGGGTCGGCGTCGAGTTCCGCCACTATATGGACGCACTGTTCAACGGGCTGATCGACGCGGGCCTCTCGATCCGGCGCGTCCACGAGGCGCCCTACGCCTTTCATCCGGACTATCAAGATGCGCCGCCGGGCACCTGGGATCACGAGCGGTCCCACGTCGCCGGGGAGTTCGTCATCGTCGCTATGAAGCATGCCGCCGATATCCAGAACGTGACGTTGTCCGCAAAGGAGCCCACGTCGTGAAGAATCCGGTCCTTGAGACGCTACGGTAGAATAGGAGGAACTGTCAAGTCATCTATCCACCCATTGCCCCGTGGAGTATAGGAGCCGTGACAATGACCACCGAGATCGTCCCGTTCGACAATGACCGCCACCGCGACGCTGTCATCCGCCTGTGGGCGCGCGTCTTCGGCTACGCGACCCCGCGCAACGATCCCAACCTGGTGATCGACCGGAAGCTCGCTGTCGACGACGGTCTCTTTTTCGTCGCCGAGGACAGCGAGATCCTCGTCGGCACCATTATGGCCGGATACGACGGGCACCGCGGGTGGATCTACGCCCTGGCCGTCCATCCCGACCGCCGCCGGCAGGGCATCGGCTCCCACCTGCTGGCCCGCGCGGAGCAGGCATTGACCGACCGCGGGTGCGTCAAGGTAAACCTGCAGATCCTGGCGTCCAACGCCCGGGTCCAGGCCTTCTATGAGGCCCACGGGTACGCCGCCGAGAGCCGGATCAGCATGGGCAAGCCGATCCCCGAGAACATCCCCGGTCGTCGATCCCCGGCATAAGGGGCGACACGCTTTTCTTAAAACGGCTACAGTCCCCGGTGCGGTCACCTGCACAACCGCACCGGGGCAGATCCCGATTAGACAACCTTACAGCTTCGCCGTCTGAAGGTCAAGGTCTAGGATATAGCAGGCTGCCAGATAATACTATCGCCTTCAGGCGGTCCAGCAGTTTTTCCGCTTGCCGTCTGGCGGATGTCAATCACGGTCAGCTTCGGGGTGATCCA
>CAYMAQ010000206.1:1919-7308 GCA_964388385.1 uncultured Anaerolineales bacterium
CCGATAGAGTCCCTCCGGGAGCAGGCGCGTGAGGACGGCAAAGTTGGCGGGCTCGAATTTGCCCGGCTTCAGCCTGACCCGGTCCGGCAGCACGCCCTTGAGAGCCCGGCGAAAGAGCATACGCTTTTCTCCCCGGTGATAGAGACGGTCGGCGGGCAGCCCCAGGCAGAACGCCAGCAGCCGCTTGTCCAGCAGGGGATATCCGTAGGTGATCCCCCGCCGGGCGCCGTAGGTCGCCCACGCCTCGATCCGCCGGGTCAGGTGGCCCAGCGTAAGCCAGTGGATCTCCCACAACCGGACCCGGGAGCGGTCCCGATACCCCGGGCCCCGTAACGCGCGAACCTCCCTTTCGTGGCGGCGAGCGAAATCCGGATTGATGCACACCCAGTCAGGCGGCAAATTCAATCCAGATGGGTCGACATACCGGTAGAGGAGATCCGGGAGTAAGGGGGTGATGCCGTGACGAAAAAGCCGAAAGCCATAACGCTTGGCATACCGCCAGCGGGAAACAGGGTCACCCCGTCTGGCTGCCAACTGAAGCTCTTGATGCAACCTGCGCCACCGAGCGGTCGCGAGCAGCTCTGCAACATAGCATGGGGTGTGGGACGTCACCACCTCGTCACCGCCCCACCCGGATAACATCACCCGAATGCCGGCGCGAGCCGCCTGCGCCTGGACGTGCCGCTCGTGAAGGAGCATCTCGGTCGGTTCGACCGTGAAATCCCTCCGATAGAGCCAGAAGACGTCCTCGTCCGTCAGGGTGTGATACCGGCAGGGGATCTCCGCCCGGCGCCGGACGGCTTCCACGTCGACGCGTTCATCCCCGGGGATCGCGTCGGGCACCGGGGGCGGCGACCAGGAAAACGCCTCGAGCGTCTGCCCCCGCTCCCGCAGATAGGATGCAGCGAGGGCCGTCACAGCAGACGAGTCGAGCCCCCCGCTCAAGTGCGACCCCACCGGCTGCGTCGTGCGCAGGCGGCACGTGACCGCCTGCTCCAGGAGCTCGCGAAGCCGTTCGGTATAGGCTTCGTCAGAGGACATCCGGACGTCAGGCACCTCCTCCGGCGCCCAATACCGGTCGAGCCGCGTCTCATCCTCCGTGACGATCAGCCGGTGGGACGGGGGGAGCTTCACCACACCGTCGTAAAATGTGTATCGCGTTTCGGCGTGGTACGTCATCTGTTGAAGAGAGGCAGCGAGCAGCGGCTCGTAGAGGACGGGAGAGACGGGGGGATAGGCAAGCACTCCCTTGATGTCGGAGGCAAAGACGAAAAACCGTGGCGTGTCCATATAGAGAAACGGTCGAAACCCGATATGGTCTCGACCACAGACAAGGGTGTGGGCCCGGGCATCCCAGATAACAAAGGCAAACGCCCCGACGAGCTGCTCGACGCAGGTCGACCCCCATCGCTCGTATGCCCGGATGATCAGAAGGCTATCGGGCAGCGTTGCGCGCACCCCTTTCGGCACACCCAGCCGGTCCAGCAGTTCAGCGCGGTTGTCGATGCGGGCATCCGCCGTGATGGTGAGTTCAGCGCCGGTCGAAAGAGAGACGGGCTGACATTCCCCGCGTGACTCCGGCGTGACCCGCAGGTTCAGATGCCCCAATCCGACCACACCCGCGTGCCAACTCCCGTAGCCGTCCGGCCCCCACCGCGTCATCGCCCGCCGGATTGGCGCCAGAGTCTGCGCCGTTACCGGCTTTCCATCCTTGCGCATCACTCCCAGGATCCCGCTCACCGCCCAGCCTCCCCAGAAGTCCAGACGACCGCGTAGGCCGCCAGGTCGCCATCCCCAATCAGCACCGATCGATGATGCCCTAACCAGGCATGAGCCGTCAGGGACTCCGCCCCGGGCCTCACGCCAAGATAGAGGGTGCTCTCAAGCCCCCGACGGCGAAGCATCACCTTGGCTGCGATGGCACGGGCCAAGCAATTGCTCTCCCACGGGGTGTGCCGACCCACGGTCGCGATGGCCCACGTCACGCGCGTGATCGCGTCCCGCGCCTCCTCAGGGTCCGGTGAGGGGAGGACCTGATCCCAAAGCGAGAGCCGTGACACGACCTTTCGATAGGGCATCGCGAGTACGGAAGCCCTCGCAATTCCCAACCAGACGACCGCTTCCATAAGCAGACACCGCGCGGGTCCCGGCATTCGGGCGATCCACAGGATCCTACGGACCGACGATGCGAACCAGTTCCTCACTGATCATCTCTTGGAGGAGAGTTGACACATCACGGAGGCACAGATCGGGCTCTACGTCGAACCCCTCCTGAAGCGCATGACAAAGGTCCGCGACCGACATAGGGCGTTCGAGCAGGGTCCAGACCTCCGTGCCGGCCGCATTCAGGGCGTAAAACCGGTTGGTCACCTCGTTCATCATCACCATCTCATCCTTGATCCGCCGGGCGTGAACACCCGCTGTTCGCTCCAACACCGCATCAGGCACCAACGTCGAAAACGCAGTCATCGTGCCAACACCTCCTCGATTAAACGAACCAGCGCATCCGTGTTCAACCCCGCGTCCGGGCGGATCAGCCGGTAAATGGGCACCTGCGCGAGGATCTGGACGGCGTGCTCGAAGAGCCGCCCTTGCACGCCCAGCCGGCCCACCCACTCCCGCCGATAGGTGTACAACAGCAGCGCCCAGTAGGCCCCATGAACGTCCAACGGCTCCACGCGAGGCGCGCCGCCGCCCACCTCGAGCGCGCAGACCGCCGCCAGTGGGGTCCGGATAGGTCTGCCATCCCGCAGTGCAAAGGAGCGCTTGCCCCGCTCCCCTCCCAAGGGAAGGCCTGCCGCCGCGTCTAATCCCAGGTGCGCTGCCGTCTTTGGCGCCAGCTTAACCCGATATGGGCCGGGGGCCACCCATGGGTCTCCGTGAGGATCGCAGCGGACCGCGCATAAGTCATCGGTCAGCAGAGGATATCCCGCCCGGTACATCGCCGCCGCCAGGGTCGACTTCCCCACACCATGATCGGCGACGAAGGCCACCGCGCCCGCGGGCGTCTCGACCGCGCTGCCGTGCAGCACCATCGCCCCGCGCTGATGCAGGATCGTCCCCAGCATCGAGCCCAGCACATAGGCCCGGACCTCTGTGGGGTCGCTGCCCGGCGCGGGATCGACCACAATCGTCGTGCCGCCCAGGGCCAGGAAATCGGCCACGCCCTCGATCCACAGGTGCAGCCGTCCGGGGACGGCTGTATAGCCGCTGGCGTTGCGCGGGGGCAGGTCGAGCGCAGCGGGGATCGCGCCGGTGCGGATGGTGACGACGCCGTCCGTGGAGGACAGCGCCGGTAACGGTACAAACGCCGGTAACGGTGCAAACGCCGGGCATTCGAACGCGGAGAGCACGGTTAGGCCGTAGGCCCGGTAGCGGAAGGGCAGCGCCGGGTCATCCCATCCCCCTCCGCCGGAGGTCGGCGTGGAGAAAGAGCGGTCGGCACCGGGTATCCCTGTCCTCACACGGGGGACGACGTCCCTGTCGACGGGTTGCGCCACTGGATGTTTACCTCTGGATCGGATGTGCATGAGCCAAGACCGCGAACGAAGCCTTTGAAACGGACTGCATAAGCCAGAACGGGTGACGCGGCGCGCGAAGGGTCGTCGTTGTGGGGCTAACGGAGACTCGTACCGGGCAGCAATGAGAGTGAACAGCGATGGAACGGAATGCCTCACATCATGAGGCTTGATCTCCCCTTTTTCACCTCAAATAGAAAATCGGATTGATCGCATCTCGTCGTTTCCTCCTCCACTATACTAAAAACGAGAGCGCATGTCAAGCTTTTGAAGAGGCTTTTTTAGGGTAATTGCAGTCAGGGCTCAAAGCCCCTTTTTAGCGATACTGGCCTTTGCTAAGAGGGTATTTGGCACCGAAACTGCCCCTAAAACGCGGGGACGAAGATGCCCGTTAGGGTACGTTGAGCCTTTTTGGCAAACTGCGATCGCCCTACCCCCGGTCCAACCTCCTATTGACACCCGGCCCACACCGATTAGAATGAAGGGCAACGAGAAAGGGGGCAGTGCGGATGCAGATCACCTTCACTCTGAACGGGACGGCCCGACGCGTGGAGATCGCGCCGGGGGAGACGCTCTTCCACCTGCTGCGCCGCCTCGGCATCGCCAGCGTCAAGTTCGGCAGCGAGGACGGCAGCGCCGGGTACGAAACGGTCCTCCGCGACGGTCGCCCCTGCAGCAGCGTGGTCACGTTAGCCGCCCAGGTTGACGGCGCCGAAATTCTCACCGTCGAAGGGCTGGGCGATCCCCGCCGCAAGGGCTGGGGCCGCGACCCAGCGCTCGACCCTCTCCAGCGTGCGTTTATCGAGACCGGCGCCATTCAGAGCGGGTACGACGCCCCGGCGTTGATCATGGCGGGCAAGGCGCTTCTCAGCCGGAACCCCGACCCCACCGAGGCCGAGGTGCGGGACGCCATCAGCGGCATCGTCTCCCGGGAGACCGGGCACACCAAGCCGGTGGTCGCCATCCTGCGGGCCGCCGCGATCCTCCGTGGGGAGACGCCCCCGCCGCTGGACACGGTCCGGCGCTCCGCCTCCTCTGGACCGCTGCGCCAGGTCGTCGGCAAGCCGCTGCCCAAGGTCGACGCCCCGAAGCTGGCCGAGGGGAACCCCGCATTCGTGGCCGATTTCGACCGACCGGATATGCTCTACGCCCGGATCCTCCACAGCCCCCACGCCCACGCCCGCATCCTCAGCATCGACGCCAGCCGGGCCGAGCAGCTGCCGGGGGTGCACGCCGTGCTGACCCACGAGAACGTGCCGCGAGTGCTCTTCTCCACCGCCGGGCAGTCCTATCCCATCCCGGGCCCGCTCGACTACGCGAGCTTCGACACCCAGGTCCGCTACGTGGGCGACCGCGTCGCCGCGGTGGCGGCGGAGACGCCGGAGATCGCGGAGCGCGCGCTCGATCTGATCCAGGTAGCGTACGAGGTGCTGCCGCCGGTCCTCGACCTCGACGCGGCCATGGCCGAGGACGCCCCGATCATCCACGACGAGGACGATTACGTCAACTTCGGCGACAGCGACCCTGCGCGCAACCGCGTGGCCCGGGTGGATATCGATATCGGCGACGTGGACGCCGCGTTCGAGAGGGCCGATCGCGTCTTTGAGACCTGCGTGGAGACGCAGAAGATGAAGCACGTGCCGCCGGAGCCCTGGGTCGCGATGACCTATTGGGATGAGGACGACCGGCTGGTCATCCTCTCCTCGACCCAGGTGCCGTTCCACGTGCGGCGCATCCTGGCGCCGGTCCTGGGCCTCTCGGAGGGGCAGATTCGGGTGATCAAGCCTCGCCTCGGCGGTGGGTTCGGCAACAAGCAGGAGATCTACGAGGACATTCCCGCACATCTCACGCTGGCGACCGGACGTCCGGTC
>CAYMAQ010000207.1:0-4777 GCA_964388385.1 uncultured Anaerolineales bacterium
ACAATATAGTTTCAGCTATCAAGTTTCCCAAGAGGTGCAATGGCGAAATTAACCCGAAAGACGGCCTCGGCATCCGATCAAACCCGTTCTAGCACGCAAGGAGCGATAACCATGAACGAAGTATACACCAACGATTGGGAGAACCCCGAGATGGTGGGCGCGCACAAGGAACCCGGACACGTCCCCCTGATCCCGTATCAGGATCAGGAGACGGCACTCACCGGCGACCGCAACGCATGTCCCTTCTTCAAGCTGCTCAACGGCGATTGGCACTTCCACTGGGCGCCCAATCCGTCTGAGGCCCCCCAGAGTTTCCACCAGGAGGACTGGGACCTCTCAGACTGGGACACGATTCCGGTGCCCAGCAACTGGCAGGTAGAGGGATACGGCACCCCAATGTACACCAACGTCCAGTATCCCTTCAATCCCGATCATATGCCGAAAGTCCCGGATGATGACAATCCCGTGGGCTCCTATCGCACCACGCTGACTCTGTCCGAGTCGTGGGACGACCGCGAGGTCTTCATCACCTTCGAAGGCGTGGACTCGGCATTTTACCTGTGGGTCAACGGACGGATGGTGGGATACAGCCAGGGGAGCCGGTTGCCCGCCGAGTTCAACCTGACCGACCTCCTCCGACCCGGCGAAAACACGCTGGCAGTGCAGGTCTACCGCTGGTCCGACGGCAGTTACCTGGAGGATCAGGACTTCTGGCGGTTGAGCGGCATCTACCGCGACGTCACGCTTGTCGCGAGGCCCAGGGTTCACATCCGCGACTTTTGGGCCCGTCCCGAGCTGGACGACGCGTATCAGGACGCCACACTTCACGTCCAGGTCGATGTGCGGAATGACAGTCCCTCGCCGGTCGACGGTTACGTCGTCGAGGCGAGACTTCTCGACGCTGACGACAAAGAGATCGCGGCCTCGACGAGCGACGTCGCCGTGGATGAGGATGCGAGCACGACCCTCGAAATGGCGCAGGAAGTCGACAATCCCCGGAAGTGGTCCGCAGAGCATCCCCATCTCTACACCCTGCTGCTCGTGCTCAAGGATTCAGAGGGACAGGTCGTCGAGGTTGAGCGCTGCCGGGTGGGCTTCCGTCAGGTTGACGTCAGGGATGGCAAGATTCTCATCAACGGCACGCCCGTCATCTTCAGGGGGGTGAACCGTCACGAGCACGATCCCGACACCGGGCACGCGGTCTCCGTCGAATCGATGATGGACGATATCCTCCTGATGAAGCGCTTCAACGTCAATGCCGTACGCACCTGCCACTATCCGGACGACCCCCGCTGGTACGATCTCTGCGATCGGTACGGTCTCTATCTGATCGACGAGGCGAACATCGAGTCCCACGGCGTGTGGGACGAACCGACGAAGGACCCGGCGTGGCGGACCGCCTTCATGGAGCGGGGACAGCGGATGGTCGAACGCGATAAGAACCATCCCAGCGTCGTGATCTGGTCGCTGGGCAACGAATCGGGGCACGGCCCCAACCACGAGGCCCTCGCCGACTGGATCCACGAGCACGATCCCTCGCGCCCCGTCCACTATGAGTCGGCCCACGATGAGCCCTACGTCGATATGATCAGCACGATGTATCCCACCCTGGAGCGCCTCGCAAAGATGGCGGAGGCGCCCGACGAGACCCGCCCCTTTATCCTCTGTGAGTACGCCCACGCGATGGGCAACAGTCCCGGCAACCTCAAGGAGTACTGGGAAGCGATCGAACGCTATCCCCGACTGCGGGGTGCCTTCGTCTGGGACTGGGTCGACCAGGGACTCCGGCGGACGACCGAGACGGGGGAGGCGTGGTTCGCCTACGGCGGCGACTACGGGGACGAGCCGAACGACGGCAGTTTCTGCATCAACGGCTTGATCTTCCCGGACCGTACCCTGCAGCCGTCGATGTGGGAGATCAAGAAGGTCTACCAACCGGTCCACGTAGAAGCGGAGAACCTTCCCGAAGGGGAGCTGACCGTCCATAATCGCTATCACTTCTCCGATCTGAGCGGGCTCGGCGTCCAGTGGACCCTTTCAGTGGATGATCGCATCGTGCAGAAGAACGAGCTTCCAAGTCTCAGCACGCCGGCGGGTGCGAGCGAACAGGTGACCATTCCCTTCGACCCCCCGCCGCTCAAAGCCGGCGAGGAAGCCCATCTGACGCTGAGCTTTACCCTGGTCGAGGGGACGGCATGGGCCGACGCAGGCCACGAGGTCGCCTGGGCTCAGTTCGAGGTGCCGTTTGAGACGCCGGAGGCCGAACCGCTCGACGTCAATAGGATGCCGCCCCTGTCGGTCGTCGATGCCGAGCAGGACACCCTGATCGAGAGCGAATCGGCCCGGATGATCTTCAACAAGGAAGCGGGCACGCTGACCTCCCTGCAAGTCCAGGGGAGGGACCTGCTGAAGCGGGGTCCTCGATCCAACGTCTGGCGCGCACCCACAGAGAACGATCGCAACGTATGGGGGGATGAGCGAGCCGCGATACGCTGGCGCAGCGTGGGCCTCGATCGGTTGGAAGAGCGCGTCGAGACCTTCCACGTCATACGACACGCGCCTGAGGTCGTAGAGGTCACCGTCAAGACGGTTTCGGAGCCGGGTGAGGATTTCACGCCGCCGGAGCCCCCCCAGCCGGAAGAGCAGATCACCCAGCTCAGCAGCTTCCTCGCGTGGACTTTGGAGAAGGAAGCGGTCAAGGCACTGTGCGAACACCTCGATGTCGCATACGACGAGCTGCCCGGCACCATCAAAGCGGCGAAGATCAAGGGGTTGATCGCGGATTATGCAGGGCGCGGTCAGGTCGAAGATCTGCTACAGGGAATCTATCGCTTCCTCAAGGAGACGGCCCCCGATCGGATCCCCGCCCAGCTCGAAGCGGCGATGCTGGAAGATCAAGCGTCCGCAGCGTCTGAGTTTCCCCCTCCCGCCCGCATCCGCTGCACCTATACCTACACGATCTACGGGAGTGGTGACCTCGTCATCGACGCTCGGGTCGACCCTGAAATCGAGGGGTTGCCCTTCCTGCCGCGCATCGGCCTGCAGATGGAGATGCCGGGTGGCTATGAGACGCTCTCCTGGTACGGGCGCGGCCCTCACGAGACCTACGTCGACCGCAAAGAGGGCGCCAGGGTCGGCGTCTACCGCGGCAGCGTCGACGACCAGTACGTCCCTTACATTGTGCCGGAGGAGAACGGCAACAAGACCGATGTCCGCTGGGCTGCCCTGACGGACGCGGACGGATTGGGCCTGCTGGTGGTCGGCACACCCTGGCTGGAGATCAGTGCGCATCATTACACCACCCAGGACTTCACCGAAGCCGAACATACCTACGAGCTGACCCGCCGTGAGGAGATCACAGTGAACCTCGACTATGCCCAATCGGGATTGGGCAGCGCAAGCTGCGGACCGGGCCGGCTTCCCCAGTACCAGGTCAAACCGGAGCCGGTGCACTATCAGATCCGTCTGCGTCCCCTCGGCGGTGAAACCGAGACCCCGATGGCCTTGAGCAGACAGAAACTGGACACGGACAACTTCGCATGAGCCCTTGCACGCGGATCGCCGGGAGTCTGTAACGCCCGAATTGGATGCTCATCCTACAAGAACAGAGGAGATTGCTTATGTCATCTTTACAGTTTACCGCAGAGGATTGGGCCCGCGTGGAGCGGGACACCCTCGCATGGTGGAATAGGAAGCTCACGCGCCCGCTGGTCTACCTGGCGTATACCGACCCGGTTCCAAGCCAGGCGAGATACCGATTCCTCAGCAATTACCCGCTCGATATGCCGGTCGAGGAGATCGTGAACCGGCACTCGACGCTCTTGGAAGCCACGCATTTCTACGGAGACGCCTTCCCGTGGTGGTGGGTCAACTTTGGACCGGGCATTATGGCCGGGTTCCTGGGCGCGAACGTCCACAGCGTGAGCGATCCCTCGGAGACAACCTGGTTTACCCCCAACGAGGTCGTACCGATCGAGGACCTGGATTTTGAATACGATCCAGACAACGTCTGGTGGAAACGGGTGCAAGCGATCACCCGGGCGATGGTCGATCGCTGGGAGGATAAGATCGCGGTGTCGCATACCGATTTGGGCGGCAACCTCGATATCCTCGCCTCCTTCCGAGAGACCGAACGCCTGCTGTTCGAACTGATCGATCGCCCCGGCGAGGTCGACCGATTGGTCGACCAGATCACGACGCTCTGGCTGCGGTATTACGACGAACTCGATGCGATCATCCGTCCGCCGTGCCGGGGAACGTCGTGCTGGACCCCGATCTGGTCGCCGGGCAAGACGTATATGCTCCAGTGCGATTTTTCCTACATGATCTCCCCGGATATGTTCGAGCGTTTTGTGATGCCCGACCTGGTTGCGTGCTGCGACCACCTCGACCACGCCTTCTACCATCTGGACGGGAAGGGAGAGATCCCACACCTCGACCCTCTGCTCTCGATCGACCGGCTGCGGGGCATTCAGTGGATCCCCGGCGACGGGCAACCGCCCCCACACGAATGGCTGGGCCTGCTGAAGCGCATTCGCGACGGCGGCAAGCTCTGCCAGGTCTTCGTCAGCCCCGAGGGCGCTCGAACCATCGTCAAGAACCTCGGCGGAGAGGGATTCCTGCTGGTCATCAACCAGGAGACCGAGCCCTTCCAAGACCCGGCGCGCGCTCGCGCGTTTTTGAAGACGCTGAAGGAGGACGATATCTCCCAGTGATGCCCAGACTGACCGGAAGCATAAGCTGGCAAAAACACTTGAGTTAGTTGTGATCAGATCCA
>CAYMAQ010000207.1:4877-7306 GCA_964388385.1 uncultured Anaerolineales bacterium
ATCAGATCCATAAAGGAGAAACCATGAAGAGACAGAATTTCGATCGGCATTGGCGATTTCACCTGGGTGATCCCCCGGAGGCCCGCTGGTGGAAGAACCCGGACGCCTCAACCTGGCGCGTGCTCGACCTGCCCCACGACTGGAGCGTTGAATTGGAGCGCAAGGCGGATGCCCCAAGCCAAGCCTCAGGCGGGTATTTTCAGATGGGTCGCAGCTGGTACCGCAAGAGCTTTGAGGCCCCGGAAGCTTGGGCGGGCAAGCAGGTCTTTATCGAGTTCGAAGGCGTCTATATGAACGCCGAGGTCTGGCTGAACCAGAACTACCTGGGACGCCATCCCTACGGCTACACCACCTTCGCCTACGACCTGACCCCCTACCTCAAGCTCGGAGAGGAGAATACCCTGACCGTCAAGGTCGATAACGACTGCCAGCGCAACAGCCGCTGGTACTCCGGCTCGGGCATCTACCGCCACGTCTGGCTGATGGTCGCCGACCCGGTTCACGTCGGTCATTGGGGCGTCTACGTGACCACCCCGGAGGTCTCCGAAGATCAGGCCACCGTGAACGTGGAGACGACGCTCAAGAACGAGGCCGATACCGCAGCGGAGGTCACCCTCAGCTCGCACATCGTCACGCCAGACGGCGATCCCCTCACAACCATCGAGTCGGCCCTCAGCCTGGAGGCCGGAAGCTCTGAGGCCGTCACGCATGCACTGGCGGTCAAGGAACCTCAACTCTGGTCGACGGAAAACCCGTTCCTCTATCGGGTCGAAACCGAAGTCATCGTGGGAGGCGAGATCGTCGATACCAGCTCGACGCCCTTCGGCATCCGGACGCTGGCATTCAGCGCCGAAAAGGGATTCCTGCTCAACGGGGTGGAGACCAAACTTCGCGGCGGCTGCGTCCACCACGACAACGGCGTGATGGGCGCCGCGGCTTACGACCGCTCCGAAGCGCGCAAGGTCGAGCAACTCAAGGCCAGCGGCTACAACGCGATCCGCTGCGCGCATAATCCGCCCTCGCCTGCGTTCCTGGACGCCTGCGACCGCCTGGGTATGCTGGTCATCGACGAGGCCTTCGACTGCTGGCGTGAGGGCAAAACTCCTTACGATTACCACGTCGCCTTCGCCGATTGGTGGCAGCGCGATCTCGACAGCATGCTCTACCGGGACCGCAACCATCCCAGCGTGATCATGTGGAGCATCGGCAACGAGGTCCGCGAGCGAAACGGCCAATCCAAGGGTATCGAGATCGCTCAGATGCTTGCCGACCGGATCCGGGAGGTCGATCCCACCCGCCCGGTCACTGCCGCGATCAACGGCAGCGGGGGCACCTGGCCGTGGGAGCAGACAGACCCCGTCTTCGCGGCACTGGACGTCGGCGGCTATAACTACCAGGAGGAGCAATACCGGTCGGATCACGAGCGCCACCCCGAACGCATCATGTACGGCTCGGAGTCCACGGCGGAAGAGGCCCTCGAACACTGGATGGCGGTCGAAGCACTGCCCTACGTGATCGGGGACTTCGTCTGGACCTCCCTCGACTACCTGGGCGAGGCCGGCATCGGTCGCGTTTATTACGAGGAGACGTTGACCCAATTCCTGGGTGAGTATCCGTGGCACCAGGCCAACTGCGGCGACCTGGATCTCTGCTACTTCAAACGCCCGCAGTCCCACTACCGGGACATCCTGTGGAACCGGGGCGACAAACTGACCCTCGAGGTTCACGAGCCGCAGCCGGAGGACAAAACCCCGCAGACCAGCTACTGGGGTTGGCCACTGGTGAGCCCCAACTGGACGCGGCCCGGTCACGAAGGGGAGACGTTCCAGGTCGACGTGTACTCGGCCTGCGACGAGGTCGAGCTGCTGCTGAATGGCAAATCACTGGGCACCCAGCCGACCGGTCGTGAAGAGCGATTCATCGCCTCCTTTGACGTTCCGTACGAGGCCGGATCGCTGACCGCCGTGGGATTCATCGATGGAGAGCAAGTTGCCGAGGCCGAGATTCAGACCGTCGATGAGGCCCAGGGCATCCGACTCACACCGGACCGGGAGGAGATCGAGGCCAAGCCCGGCGACCTCTGTTTCGTGACCGTAGAAGTCGTCGATGGGACGGGCCGGGTCGATCCTAACGCGGAGGCCCCCATCTTCTTCACCGTCCAGGGGCCCGGCAGCGTGGCAGCCGTGGGCAACGGCAACCCGGTCAGCGAGGAGAGCTATCGCGGTAACCAGCGCAAGGCCTTCCAGGGCCGCTGCCTGGTCGTCGTCAAAGCGGACGGCACGCCGGGAGCGATCCGGCTCCGCGCTCAGGCCGATGGATTGGATGTCGCGGAGGTCACGATTCACGCGGTGGACTGACCGCATCCGTTCGCAGTTGATTTCGTGTCGACGCCGATGCCGGACCTCTCACGAACCCGTGGAGGTTCGGCA
>CAYMAQ010000208.1:0-7250 GCA_964388385.1 uncultured Anaerolineales bacterium
TAAGTACGGGCCCAGGACGTCGAGTCCCGAGGAGACCGCCACCAGGATGCCGGTGAGGATCAGCGCCTGCTTCTGCGCCCTCACGTAGTCCCAGATGCGCAGCAGCGTGCCGCGGACGTTCTTTGCGCGCTCCTTGTGGCGCAGGTGGCCCATAGGCCCCCCGCTGGGCTTCCTTGAGCGCTCGCTGGATCTCTTCTCGTCCTCGGATTGCGGATCTGCGGACTGCGCTTTCGTGGACTCGCGATCCGCCTTATCTCGTTCAGGTATAGCTGGCTTTGGCATAGGCCGCTCCTTCATCTGCTGCCGTCCCATCACCAAGTTGGGAATCGTAAATCTCGCGGTAGATGGGGCTCGAGGCCATCAGTTCGTCGTGGGTGCCCTCGGCGACAATGGTTCCCTCGTCCAACACCAGGATTTTATCCGCGTTCAACACGGTGCTGATGCGCTGCGCGATCACAAAGCTCGTGCTGAGTGAGGTCTCGCAGCGGCGCGCCATCAGCGCCTCCATGGCTTCCTGGATCTCGGCCTCGGTCTCGACGTCGACTGCGCTCGTGCTGTCGTCCAGGATCAGGATGGCAGGTTGGACGAGGAGCGCCCGGGCGATGGCGACCCGCTGTTTTTGTCCCCCGGAGAGATTGACCCCTCGCTGGCCCAGGATGGTGTCGTATCCGTCGGGAAAGGACGTGATGAAGTCGTGGGCCTGCGCGGCTTTGGCTGCCGCGACGACCTCCGCCTCGCCGGCCTTCGGGCGCCCGTATCGGATGTTGTCGCGGATGGTGCCGCTGAAGAGCACCGACTCCTGCAGGGCCACGCCGACATTCTGCCGCAACGTGGCTTTATCCAGGTCGCGGACGTCGGTGCCGTCGATCTTCACCGCGCCCTCCGTCACGTCGTAGAAGCGCGGGATCAGGTGAATCAGGCTGGATTTTCCGGAGCCTGTCGCGCCCAGCACCGCGACCGTCTCTCCGGGCTCGGCGGCGAAGGTGATCCCCTTGAGCACCGGATCGTGATGATCGCCGTTGTAGCTGAAGGTGACGTTTTCGAAGGCCACCTGTCCCTGAATCGCGGGCCGGCTCTCGCGCTCAGGCCGGTTTTGGACATAGGGCTCACTGTCGAGTACTTCCTGGATCCGTTCTGCGGATGCCTGGGCGCGCGCGATGCGGATGGAGAGCATACTGACGAACATCAGCGACCACGATGTGCGCATCAGGTAGTTGACAAAGGCGATGATCTGGCCAACCTTGAGTGTGCCCTGCGTGACCTCAATTCCGCCGAACCAGAGCGCCGCGACCACGCCGAGGTTGAGCGCGATGGAGATGGCAGGCCCTGCGACGGCGATGGTCCGCGCCGCGCGAATGGCGATGGTCTTCAGGATCTCGTTGACCTGCTTGAAGCGCTCCAGTTCGTGATCGCGCCGCACAAAAGCCTTGACGACCCGGACGCCGGCGAGGTTCTCCTGCATCACCGTGTTCAGCCGGTCGATCCGCTCCTGAACGTCGCCGAACATCGGATACGCCCGGTTCACCACCCAGGTCAGGATCGCCCCGATCAGCGGCACGAGCACGACAAACATCCAGGCCAGGCGCGGGCTGGTCAGGATGGCCATGATCAGGCTGCCGACGACGAGCAGCGGGGCCCGGATCATAATGCGCAGCCCCATCGAGACCAGTTGTTCTACCTGTGTGACGTCGTTCGTCAAACGGGTGATGAGCTGTCCGGTCTCCAGGTGGTCGATGTTGCCGAAGGAGAGTGAGGTGACCTTGGTGAAGAGCGCGTCTCTCAGGTCGGTGCCGAAGCCCTGGGCTGCCAGGACCGAGGTGGTCGTGCACACAATGCCGGCGACGGCCCCGATGAGCGTCAACCCCAACATCGTCAGCCCGGTGTTGATGACAAACGTCATATCCCGGTTGGCGATCCCAATGTCGATGATGCGCTGGATCATCCGGGGCAGCATCAAGTCCATCGTGGTCTCGACCAGCATCAACAGCGGGGCCAGCATGGCCCAGTGCCGGTAGGGTTTGAGGAACCTGAGCAATCTTTGCATAGCCTTCATGTCAGGTAGCACCTCCGTCTGGACGTATTCGTGGGTTCGTATAGGCCGGCCTCGGCCTCATGGGTAAGGGTAAAGTGTATGATAGAGTGATTCCCGGCGCTGTCAATGGTCGGTGCGTATGTCCCACCCGCGTTCAACCTTGACAACCCCGCCTTGCACGTATAGACTGCGGCGCAAAGTGGGCAACGCTCTCGATCCGCGGAAGAATCTGAGGCGACTTAAGATTCTTCAAGGCGTTACAGCGGATGGGCGAGGCTGTCACCACACCTATGAGTTTCAGGGAGGTCCGGCATGAATATCATTGTGATTGTTGCGCATCCCGACGAAGGCGAGATCTACACCGGCGGGACATCCTGCCTTTTCAGCCGCCTGGGTCACCGGGTGAAATTTCTTTCGCTCACCAATGGGGATGCCGGGCATTATGCTATGGCTCCGGACGTACTCGCGGCAAAACGGTACCAGGAGGCCATGAACGCGAAGGAAATCCTCGGTCTTGCCGACTATGAAATCCTGGCTCATCACGATCAGTATCTTGAGAACACCGCCGCGCTCCGCGAGGAGGTCGTCGACCGCATCCGTCAGTGGGAGGCGGACCTCGTCTTCTCCTACTATCCCATTGACGGGGGGCACAAAGATAACATGTGCGCCGGGCGGATTGTCCGCGATGCGGCGCCCTCGCTCGCGATGCTCCCCATGCCAGTATGCCTTTATATCCGCGACTACTTCACCACCGATTTCAGTCACATCCCGGAGATCGCCGTGCCCGTTGACTCCGTCTGGGAGACCAAGCTGCGGGCATGCGCTTGCCACGAATCACAGGTGTGCGATGCGATCCCGTACGAGCTTGGGATCCTGGATGACGTGCGGGCAGACCCGGACCTCCAGCGCAAAATCATCTACGACAATACCTACGCCTTCACCCGCAAGACCCCATCGATAGAACTGGCGCTACAGAAGTGGGTTGGCGCAACGCGCACCGAGGCAGTGACTTATGTTGAGGCCTTTGAAATCGCCGAGTTCGGTCGCCAGATTACCGATGAGGAAGTCCTGCGGGTGTTTCCTATGCTCCGCAATCCGCAAAGCATGGCTTGAGTCACTGAGGCTATTTCCAAGGCGTGGGACTTCGACTATACTCGTCATAGAGGCATGTAACGCTGACCTCTGGCTTTTCCGGTCGAACGCACGCGATACCGTGATAACAGATGATGAGGAGAGACGATGACGCAAGCAATGCTGGACAACACGTCCGCTCGGGGACAGGTCAAGATCACCGCCATCAAGGCCCTGCAGCCCAAGCGTGATGCCACCCTGATCAAGATCGAGACGGACGCCGGGGTCTCCGGTTACGGCCCGTGCCACGGCACCGGCCCTTTCGTCCGGGCCGCCATTGAGCATCTGGAGGGGCCGCGCCTGCCGCATCTGGGGCTGATCGGCAAGGACCCCTTGGCGATCGAGGTCCATTTCCATAATATGTTCTATGCCTATCCCCAGCGGGGCCGGCAGATGGCGGTGCTCAGCGGAATCGACATCGCCCTGTGGGACCTGGCGGGCAAGATCCTGAATCAGCCGGTCCACAGGCTGCTTGGCGGTCCCTTCCGTGAGGAGATTCCGCTCTATTCGCACTGCCGAGGCGGCGATTTCCTCAATAAGGACGAGTGGCGGGAGCGCGCCCGCGATATGAAGGAGGACCCTCACGGGTTCAAAGCCTATAAGATCGATATTCACCACGCGCTCCGCTCTCCGATGCAGCAGGCGATCCCTAGTATCGGCGTGCAGGAGGCCCGCGACGTTCGTCAGGCTTATGCGATGGCCCGGGAAGCCCTGGGCGACGATATCGACATCATCGTGCACTGCCACGCGGAGCTCGATCTGCCCAGTGCGGTCAAGGTCGCCCGGGCGGTAGAACCCATCGATCCGCTCTTCCTGGAGGATCCCATCGCTCCGGCCTTCTCCGAGTCCTGGCAGGCCCTGCGCCGGACGACGCGGTTGCCTTTGATGACCGGCGAGAACCTGGCGCTGACGGAGGGTGTGTTGCCGTTCCTGCAGCACCAGACCGTGGACTGCCTGCAGCCCGATCTGATCAACTGCGGCGGCATCACCGGGGCCAAGCGTATCGCCGATCTGGCGGACGTCTATCAGATTCCCATCTCGCTCCATAACGTCAGCGGTTACGTGCTCAATATGGCCTCCCAGCAGTTCTCCGCGGCGATCTTCAACTGCCCGCGGATGGAGTGCCGGCGCAATGCCGACCGTGCGCCGGAGACCGGCGGGCAGGATCTGGTGATCGAGGATGGGAAGATGAAGGTCTCTCAGCGCCCGGGACTGGGCCTGCAGTTGGACTTCGACTACCTCAAGGCGAACCGCGCCGAGGGCGAGCCGTGGTGGGATTGAGGATGGATCCGTACTTATAGGCTGCCGGACGGCTGAGACGTGCCGTGACGGTGGCTGGAGGAGAAGCCGATGGATTTCGAGAAGCTGGGTGCCTTTTACCTGGGTAAACTGTACGATCTGGAGCAGGGCGAGCGCCTGGAGCAGCCGGTGATGTACGACGCACGGGATCTGACCACCCACGCGGTCTGCGTGGGGATGACGGGCAGCGGAAAGACCGGCCTCTGTATTGACCTGCTGGAGGAGGCTGCGATCGATAAGGTGCCCGCCCTGATCATCGATCCCAAGGGCGATATCACCAACCTGCTGCTCACCTTTCCGGAACTTCGCCCCGAGGATTTTCGCCCCTGGATCAACGTGGACGATGCGCGGCGTAAGGGTTTGAGTGAGGACGCCTTTGCCGCGCAGCAGGCTGAGCTCTGGCGTGAGGGGCTTGCCGACTGGGGGCAGGACGGCGAGCGGATCCGGATGCTCCGGGAGAGCGCGGAATTCGCGGTCTATACGCCGGGCAGTGACGCCGGGCTCCCGGTCTCGATTCTCCAATCCTTTGCTGCCCCCGCGCTGAGCTGGGAGACCGATGCTGAGTTGATCCGCGAGCGCATCCAGGGCACGGTGAGTGCGCTGCTGGGCCTGGTGGGCGTCGACGCCGACCCGATCCGCTCCCGGGAGCACATTCTGCTTTCCAATATCTTCGAGCACGTCTGGCGTCAGGGGGAGGACCTTGATCTCCCGGCTATCATCCTGGCGATTCAGAATCCGCCGGTGCGCAAATTGGGCGTTTTCGACGTCGATACCTTCTTCCCGGAGAGCGACCGGTTCAAGCTGGCGATGCAGCTCAACAGCATCATCGCGTCGCCCGGTTTCCAGAGTTGGCTGGAGGGACAGCCGCTGGATATTCCCGGGTTCCTCGCGACGACGGAGGGCCAGCCGCGCCACTCGATCTTCTATATTGCGCACCTCAGCGAGCCGGAGCGGATGTTCTTCGTGACGATGCTGCTCAACCAGCTGATCACCTGGATGCGGTCCCAGCCCGGCACGACCAGCCTGCGAGCGCTGCTCTATATGGACGAGGTCTTCGGCTTCTTCCCGCCGGTGGCGAACCCGCCCAGCAAGACTCCCCTGCTGACGCTTATGAAGCAGGCCCGTGCGTTCGGCGTCGGCGTCGTGCTCACCACGCAGAACCCCGCTGACCTGGATTACAAGGGGCTGACCAATGCGGGGACGTGGTTTATCGGACGCCTGCAGGCGGAGCGCGACAAAGCGCGGTT
The DNA here is from genome assembly GCA_964388385.1 of uncultured Anaerolineales bacterium. Classification (GTDB taxonomy): domain Bacteria; phylum Chloroflexota; class Anaerolineae; order B4-G1; family SLSP01; genus PWVB01. The sequence continues at coordinate 5,710 of CAYMAQ010000208.1, forward strand.
GATGGAGGGCCTGGAGAGCGCGTCCGCTTCGGGGAATCTGAGCCGCCCCCGGTTGGAGAAAATCCTGAGCAGTCTCGGTAAGCGCGTCTTCCTCTTGCACAACGTGCACGAGGCGCAGCCGGTCCTCTTTAACACCCGTTGGGCGATGAGCTATCTGCGGGGGCCCTTGACGCGCCTGCAGGTGCGCGATCTGGTAGCCCGGGAGGATCTCACGGTCGCCGAACCGGCGCCGGTCGGTGCGCCGATGGCTGCCGGGGCTCCGTCCTTCACCCCGGAGCCGGATAAGGCGCTTCAACCCGAGATCCCCTACGAGACGAGCCCGCCGGGCCTTGAGGGGCGCATCCAGCAGGTCTATCTCCCCCTGCGCCGCGGCAAATCGGAGGCGACGGTTGAGGTGGAGCGCCGTGCCGGCGGCTCGATCGACGTGACGGCTCGGCACGTCCTCTACGTGCCGGCGGTGTTGGGAATGGGACGCGTGCACTTCGTCAAGAACACCAAGGCGCTCCAGGTGGATGAGCAGGCGTCCTTCGTCCTGCTGGCTCAACCTCCCCAGGGGATCGGGACGGTGCGGTGGGAGCAGGCGGAGACGGTCGAACTGGAGCCCCGCGATCTTCTCGATCGCCCGGAGCCTGACGCCTACTTCGATGCACTGCCCGAGTCGATCAACGAGTCCACGGAGATGACGGCGATTCGGAAAGAACTGGAGGACTATCTCTACCGGGCACAGAGCCTGAAGTTATTCTACAATCCGGCGACGAAGCTCTACCAGAAGCCCGGCGAAGACGTGCGTGAGTTCCGGATGCGGGTCGGTCAGGTCGCACGCGAGCTGCGGGACGACGAGGTCGATGCGCTGGAGGACAGCTACGAGCGCAAGCTCAATACGTTGGAGGACCGGTTGCGGTCGGCCAAGGTCGGTCTGGAGAAGAAGGAGGTCAGCGCCCGACAGCGCAAGCAGGATGCATTGATCACGGCGGGCGAGACCGTCCTCAGTCTCTTCGCGGGACGGCGCCGTTCGATCTCCTCCGCGGCGCGCAAAATCTCCCGCGCGACGACCACTCGCGCCGACATCGAGGCAGCCGAAGAGAAGGTCTCGGATATTATGGAGGACATCGAGAACCTGGAGCAGGATCTGAAGCAGAAGACTGATGCCATCGTCGCCCGGTGGGAGACCAGCCTGGAGACGTTCGAGGAGGTCGCGGTCACGCCGCGCCGCGCGGATATCGAGGTCAATCTCTTCGCGCTGGCGTGGGTCCCGTACTGGTATATGGTCTATCAGACCGGCAGCATCACCCAGACCGCCTCCGTCCCGGCCTATTGAAAGGGCGCGGCGCCCCCTCCTAACCTCCCCCGAGGGGGGAGGGACTTGGTGGAGTTCCCCTTCTCTGGGGAGGGGCTAGGGGAGGGGGGAAAGCTCGCATTCTACTTACCTATCAATGATGACGAAACCGAAATCATAATAAGGGCGCGGCGCCCCCTCCTAACCTCCCCCGAGGGGGGAGGGACTTGGTGGAGTTCCCCTTCTCTGGGGAGGGGCTAGGGGA
>CAYMAQ010000209.1:0-7235 GCA_964388385.1 uncultured Anaerolineales bacterium
TCAGTTAGCGGTCGATCTGCAGGGGGGGCTGCACGTTGTCTGGCTCCGACCGGCGCTCGCGACGGGAGAACCGGCGCAGGGTATTTACTATGCATGGTCGCGAGATGGTGGTCAGACTTGGACCGACCCTTTTGTCGCCGCTGAAGGGGCTTATGGGTGGCCGCAGGTTACCGTAAATGGTCTTAATCAGGTCCATCTGCTGTGGCAGGATGTGGGGCGGACCGGCATCTGGTGGCACCGTTGGTTGGTCGATGTCTCAAGCCAATCCGGCGGGACGGATGCGTGGGCAGGATGGACCCGCGATCAACAGGTCGTTGGAATGAGGGATGTCGTGGGGCCTGTCGCATGGATCCCCGACGGCGATGGCAAGCTGCATCTTGTCGGCATACGTCCGAGTTCCGAATCCGCGCCGGCCCTCATCTACACGGAGTGGACGGATGGAAACTGGGAGCCTCGGGAACCCCTGGCGTTGGATATCGAGCCTGGCGAGGTCGCCGCTGCGCTCCAGCCTCAGTTGGGCAGGCTCGATGTACTCATCGAGGGGCGGGCCCTTACTGCGGATGCGACGCTTCAGCCTGAGCTCTGGCATACAAGCCGTGCAGTATCGTCGACCTCAACTATCACTGTGATCGTTCCGAGCCAGCCGCTGACGCCGACTCCCACGCCGACTCCGACATCTGAGCCGATTGTGACCGCGACACCGGACTTGCGAAGCGGCCCTCCTCCGGTTGCGACGAGTAACCCGCTTCCCTTTTCTATGTCGCTTCTATTGGCCGGTGGGTTGGCGGCTGTGATCGTAGTCGTGGCCTTTGGCTTACGCTTGCTTTGGATTGGACGACGTTGAGGGATTCGTTTAAGAGAGGAGTGCGCTGATGGGTGAGAAAGTGTTGGTGACAGGCGGAGCGGGTTTCATCGGCTCTCATCTGGTGGATGCGTTGCTCGCAGAGGGGCACGAGGTGCGGGTCTTCGATAATCTCGAGCCTCAAGTGCACGGAGGTCTCCGAGAGCGTCTGGAATGGCCGGTCTATCTCAGTCCCGGGTGTGAGAGGGTCCTGGGGGATGTACGTGATCGTGATGCCCTGCTGCATGCCCTTCAGGGCATCGATGTCATCTTTCACGAAGCTGCTGCGGTAGGCGTTGGGCAATCCATGTATCAGATTGAGCGGTATATTGACGTCAATACCCGGGGGACAGGGGTGCTGCTCGACATCCTGGCAAATGAGAAGCACCACGTGCGGAAACTCATTGTTGCCTCCTCGATGTCGATCTATGGCGAGGGAAAATATCGGTGTTCAACCTGCGGTGAGGTGTATCCCAAGCTGCGGTCCGAGATGGATATGGCAGCCGGGGATTGGGAGATGCATTGTCCCCACTGCCAGATTCCGGTCGAGGCGCTTCCAACAGATGAGGATAAACCGCTCCATGCTACCAGTATCTATGCTATCACAAAGAAGGATCAGGAGGAGATGTGTTTGACTATGGGGCGTGCCTATGGAATCCCCACGGTCGCACTGCGGTATTTCAACACCTATGGCTCGCGTCAGGCTTTGTCGAATCCCTATACGGGGGTCGCCGCTATTTTTTCAAGTCGATTGCTCAATGGTCGTGCTCCGACCATTTTCGAGGATGGTCGACAATCTCGCGACCTGGTCCACGTCAGTGACATTGTGCAAGCCAACGTCCTGGCTATGGAACGGGAGGAGATGAATAACGGCGTGTACAACGTCGGCACCGGTTGGTCGCTCACCATCCTCGACGTCGCCAATGCGCTGATCCGTTATATGGACAGCGATCGGGTTCCGCAGATAACGCAAGAGTTCCGGGCGGGCGATATCCGGCATTGCTTTGCCGACATCGGACGGATCGTGGCCGAGGGCTATGTGCCCAAGGTGATGTTTGAAGAAGGGACCGCCGAACTGATGGGATGGGTGCGCTCACAGACGGCTGTCGATGCCTTTGATGGAGCCCATGCGGAGTTGGCAAGTCGGGGATTGACGGGTTGATGTAGGTGTTTTAGCACTTTGTTAATCTCTGTCCCTTCCTTATTGACGGCCTGTATCATACCAGACTGGAGAAACTGATGGCTGAAACCATAACCGCAGAAACACAGATCCGACGTTTTATCCTGGAGAACTTCCTCTATACCAGTAACGAGGAAAGGCTGCAAAACACCGACTCCTTTCTTGAAGAGGGGATCGTGGATTCCACCGGTATTCTGGAGCTGCTCCTGTTTGTTGAGGAGACCTTCGGCATTCAGGTGGAGGACGAAGAGGTCCTGCCCGACAATTTCGACTCCGTCGAACGTCTGACGCGGTACGTTCAGATGAAGACAGGATAACAGGTCCCGGTGCTGGTCCAAGAGTTCCTTGAGGAAAGCGCTGAACGTTTTCCGGATAAGTCGGCCTTGATCTGTGATGGGCGACGCCTGACCTACCGACAGGTTGAGCATGACGCGAACCGGGTGGCGAACGGTCTGTTGAATGCCGGCGTGCAGCGAGGCGACTGTGTAGCGGTCTGGCTGCCCAACTCGGTCGAGGCTGTCCTGGCCATTTTTGGCATTCTCAAGGCCGGTGCGACCTTCGTGATTGTCAATGCGACCACCAAAGCGGACAAGCTTGCTTATATCTTGACCGACTGCGGCGCGACCTGTCTCTTTGCTTCCAACCGGCAAGCCGGCGAAGTGGCGCAGGGGATGGAGATCGTGCCTTCCTTGATACTTGGCGTTCTGTGTGGCAAGGACGCGGCTAAAAGGGCCGCGAGCAGCGAAAAGCTGCAATCTTTTGGCGATTTGCTGGTAACCTCTTCATCCGATCACCCTCTCTGCCCAAGTATCGATCTTGACCTGGCATGTCTGGTCTACACGTCGGGGAGCACCGGCGATCCCAAAGGCGTGATGTCGACGCACGCCAACGTTGTGTTTGCGGCATCCTCGATTGTACGGTATCTGGAGAACGTACCCGACGACGTCATCATCAACGTGCTGCCCCTCTCGTTCGACTATGGGCTGTACCAACTGCTGATGACCTTTCTGTTTGGAGGTACCCTGGTGCTGGAGCGCTCCTTCGCTTATCCGGCGGTCATGCTCAAGCAGATCGAGACGGAACGTGTGACAGGGCTGCCAGGCGTTCCTACGCTCTTTGCCGTGCTGTTGCAAATGGACCTGAGTCGATTCGATCTCTCGTCGCTGCGTTATCTGACTAATACCGCGGCCGCGCTGCCTATTGAGCACATTCAGAAACTGCAGGGTGCTTTTCCATGGACCAGGCTCTATTCAATGTACGGTCTGACCGAATGCAAGCGTACGCTCTACCTCCCGCCCGAAGAACTTGACCGCCGTCCCGGCTCCGTGGGAATCCCTATCCCGGGCACGGAGGCGTGGATTGAGGATGAGGACGGGCGCCGGTTGGGCCCGGGTGAGGTCGGCGAACTGGTCGTGCGGGGCTCCCACGTGATGCAGGGATATTGGAACAAGCCCGAAGCTACAGCAGCGCGATACCGGCCCGGGTGCTATCCCGCCGAGCGCTTACTCTACACGGATGATCTCTTCCGGATGGATGAGGATGGGTTTTTCTACTTCGTGGGACGACAGGACGACATTATCAAGAGTCGCGGCGAGAAAATTGCCCCCAAGGAGGTGGAGAGCGTACTCTACCGTCTGCCGGGCGTGGTGGAGGCCGCTGTCGTCGGCGTGCCCGACGACCTTCTCGGAGAGGCCATTAAAGCGTTTGTCGTCTGTGCGCCTGATGTCGATCTTGAGGAGCGGGACGTGATCCGTCATTGCCGGCAGTATCTCGAGGACTTCTCGGTGCCCCAGGCGGTTGAATTCCGCACGGCGCTACCCAAGACGGCGTCGGGCAAGGTTCAGAAGCGGGCCCTGGGATAGATCGGGTATGTGTGGGATTGTGGGTTGTCTCGATTGGAGCGGGCGACACAGACCGGACGTTGGCCTCCTGCGCCGGATGCTGTTTGCCATCCGTCACCGAGGGCCCGATGAGTTCGGTGTCTATGTCGACGGTCACGTCGGGATGGGATGCGCGCGCCTCAGCATTATTGACCTGAACACCGGACAACAGCCCATCTGCAATGAGGATCGTTCGCTGTGGATCGTCTTCAACGGCGAAGTCTACAACTACCCGGACCTGCGCGCGGAGTTGATTGAACGTGGTCACACCTTCACGACCCGGACCGACACCGAGGTGATCCTGCACCTCTTTGAGGAGGAGGGCCCTGGATGCCTCGAGCGGCTCAACGGTCAGTTTGCTATCGCGATCTGGGACACAAAGAAGAAGTCCTTGTTTCTTGCGCGGGACCGGCTGGGCATCCGTCCCCTCTTTTACGCCCTTTTGCCTCAGGGCTTGGCCTTTGGCTCGGAGATCAAAACGATACTCCTGGATCCCCGCATTGAGGCCCGGCTGGACCCCCAGGCGTTGGCACAGACGTTCACCTTCTGGGCGCCGCTGGCACCCCGTACCGTCTTCCAGGGGATTGAGGAACTTCCGCCCGGTCATTATATGGAGGTGAGTGCCAATGAACGCACGGTCTCCCGCTATTGGCAGCTGACCTTCCCGGAAGCGGGAGAGGAGGATCCCATCTCCGAGGCTGATGCGGCCGATCGGCTGCGCGCGCTGCTCTCGGACGCGACCCGCCTGCGGCTTCGCGCCGACGTCACGGTGGGCGGGTACTTGAGCGGCGGGCTCGACTCGACCTACATCACGGGGCTGATCCGGGAGCACACGCCAGAGGCCCTGTCCACTTTCTCCATCGCCTTTGAGGATCCGGCCTACGACGAGCGTAGCTATCAGGAACTTGCCACGTCATTTCTGGGGACCGCACACCGCCGGACGGTCTGCACGAACGCCGACATCGGCCGCGTACTTCCCGACGTGATCTGGCACACCGAGGTTCCGATCCTGCGCACCTCGCCCGCGCCGATGTACCTGCTTTCCAGGTTGGTGCGGGAGAACGGGATCAAGGTCGTCATGACGGGTGAGGGCTCCGATGAGTTTCTGGGCGGCTACAACATCTACAAGGAGGATAAGGTTCGCCGCTTCTGGGCTCGGGAGCCCGGTTCTGAGCTGCGCCCGCTTCTCCTGCGGAAGCTCTACCCCTATATCGCCGACCTCGCGCGCGGTGGGGATGCCTATCTGGCGGCGTACTTCGGTCGCGACCTGACCGACGTCGACCGTCCGGGCTACTCGCATCGGCTGCGTTGGCAGAGCACGGCGCGGCTGCGCAGTTTCCTCTCCCCCGATTTCCAGGTGCCGGATTACGAGCCGGTGGACGAGTTGCTGGCTAACCTGAACGGCGGGCTGTCGGCGCTGAGTCCGCTGGCTCAGGCGCAGGCGATCGAGGTCCGGACCTTTATGTCCGCCTATCTGCTCTCGTCACAGGGCGATCGTATGATGGCCGCGAACTCGGTTGAGGGACGGTTCCCGTTCCTGGATCATCGTGTGGTGGAGTTCGTCGCGCACCTCCCCGCCAAGCTCAAGATCCGGGGGCTGCGGGAGAAGCATATTTTGAAAGAGAGCGCCAGGGGCTTCCTGCCCCCGTCCATCATCGAGCGGCACAAGCAGCCCTACCGCGCGCCGATCCACGGGGCGCTCTTCAACCAGCCGTCGGATTACGTCGCGGAGATGCTGTCGCCGGAGGCCCTCCGCGCCGGCGGCGTGTTCGCTCCGGAGCCCGTCGACCGCCTAATGCGCAAGTACCGGCGCTTTGGCCGGCTCAGCGAGTTCGAGGACATGGCGCTGATCGGCGCCCTGACCACCCAATTGCTTATCCATCAGTTCGTTCAGCACTTCGATCGATCGGTGCCCGAGGTCGAGCCCGTGCGTATCTGTCAAGGAGAGGAGCTTCACCGATGAAACGATGCACCCGCTGTGTGCTCCCGGAGACGTTTCCGGGGATTCAGTTCGATGACGAGGGCGTCTGCCAATACTGCCGCCGTATGCCGACTGCGGAGCGGCGGGCGGAGCGAAAGGCGCAGCTGCGCTCCCGCTTTGAGTCGTTTGTGTCCGAGGTTCGTGACGAGTCCGGATACCCATGCCTGCTGAGTTGGAGTGGAGGGAAGGACAGCACCTACACCCTCTGGCTGATGCGCCACGAGTACGATCTGCGCGTCCTGGCTTTCACCTTCGACAACGGTTTCGTCTCGCCGCAGGCGTTTGAGAATATGCGCACTGTGGCGGATAACCTGGGCGTCGATCACGTGATCATCCGGCCCAGCTTCCACTTCTTGCGCCGGGTCTTCACCGCGTCGATGGACCCGGAGATGTACCCTCCAAAGGCGCTGGAGCGGGCCAGCGGCATCTGCAGTACCTGTATGGGGCTCGCCAAGGGGATCGGGCTGCGGCTCGCGCTGGAGAAAGGGGTCGCGATGATGGTCTACGGCTGGTCGCCGGGACAGATCCCGCTGCCCTCGGCCTTCCTGCGCCCCAATCATCAGATGCTCCAGGCGATGGTGGAGGCTGCCGCCGCGCCGCTGAATCAGGCCAGTGACGGCGAGGCCGGGGTCTACTTTCCGGAGCCCCGGCACTTCGCGCAGGCACCCCGGATGCCGGTCAACGTCTCGCCCCTGATCTTCCTGGATTGGCACGAGGACGCCGCCGTGGAGACGATCCAGCAATACGGCTGGCAGCGCCCGGACGACACCGATCCGAACTCGACCAACTGCCTGCTCAACTGCCTGGGGAACCAGGTCCACGTCCAGCAGTTCGGCTACCATCCGTACGCGATGGAGCTGGCGGGCCTGGTCCGGGAGGGCTATATGTCCCGTGAGGAGGCCCTGCGCCGGCTGGACGCACCATCGGAGCCGGCGCTCGTCTCGCAGGTCGCGGACCGCCTGGGGGTTCCATCCCCATTCTCTGCCGAGGGCTTTAAGGGTACTTAAGGCTTTTCTTGACCTCGTATTGACGAACATCGTTTATCATGGATATGAATGGACAGCAACCAAGGGAGGAACCTGATGTGCGTGTTGGTGAAGAGCGGATGCGTCGCGTGTCCAGAATGCCACGGCTTAAGGCCGTCATCGTCGCAGTAGCCGGACTCGGTATCGTCCTCGTGGGGGCGTTGGGCCTGCTGCTGGGGTACCGGCTGCTCACGGGGCGCGGGCTGGGATTCGGCCTGTGGCGCGTCAAGCACCTGGGACTCGCACTCCTCGACAGCCGGTCGGTCATCGCGACGAGCGAAGGTGACTACACCAACGTCATTTTCCTTCACCATTCCACGGGGAACAA